>JACMPG010000350.1 GCA_014377625.1 Spirosoma sp. | reverse complement strand
TTTTGGGGGCGTTTCTTGCCGTAGTCCTATTTGGATTATAACACGACAGGCCCCAAAGCCGTTCTGTTTTGCACCATCGATCCGGTTTCTTCGTTTATCTGGCATACCGTTCATTCATGCTTAAATCGTTTGATATTTATAATCAGAACAACGTTCTGAAAATCATTGTCGTCCTGAACCTGCTGCTGGTAGGCACCGGCTCGTTGCTGTACACCGACAACCTCATCAGCAAGCTCGAAACACGCGAGGAGCAGTACGTTCAGCTTTACGCCAAGAGCATTGCCTACCTGACCAGCAACTCCGCCGGTACGGGAGATCTGACGTTTGTGACCAATGAGATTCTGGAAGCTAACAAGACCATCCCGGCCATTTACGTGAACAACAACAACGAACTGGCCAACAAGAGAAACATCGACTTCCCGGAGGGAATGACGGACGCCGACAAGCCACAGTTTTTGCGGCAGAAGATTATTGAAATGAAGCAGCGGCACCCGGCAGTAGTGGTTGATCTGGGCAATGGCGAACGCGGTCTGGTCTATTATTCCAACTCCACCTTACTACGGCAGTTAACGTATTTCCCCTACGCGCTGCTCAGTATTCTGGGCGCACTGGCTTTTCTGGCCTACCTGTCGTTCAGCGCGTCTCGCCGGGCCGAGCAGAACCGGGTGTGGGTGGGGCTGGCCAAAGAAACGGCGCATCAGCTCGGTACGCCCATGTCGTCATTAATGGCCTGGGTCGAGTATATGCGCTCCGATCCCAACCAGTACGATGCCTCTATCACCGACGAGATCGAAAAAGACGTTATTCGTCTCGAAACCATTACGGCCCGGTTCTCCAGCATCGGATCAGTTCCCACCCTCAAAGACGAAGACGTTGGCGAGGTAATACAACAGTTTGTGGGGTACTTGTCCCGGCGAATTTCCACCAAGGTTATTACCACCGTAACGAACGAGCTACCCGCCGGACAAACGGCCAAACTAAATCGACTGCTATTTGAGTGGGTGATCGAGAACATCTGCAAAAATGCCGTCGATGCCATGAAGGGCACGGGCCAACTGCGGCTGCTGATGCGCGTCTTACCCAACCGAAGCATCGCCATAGATATCACGGATACGGGCAAGGGTATGTCCCGAAAAAACATGCAGAAGGTATTCAACCCCGGTTTTAGCACCAAGAAACGGGGTTGGGGTCTGGGCCTGACGCTGGCTAAACGCATCGTAGAGGAATACCACGCCGGAAAACTCTTTGTGAAAAGTTCGGAAGTAGGTAAGGGGACCACATTCCGCATTGTGCTGAGCCAATGAGTTAGTCATCTGGAGGAGCATAGCGGCCCATTGTGACAATCTCAGCAGGGAGTGAAGTAGTAGCCGTTTCAGACATACCAATCAGAAGCTTTCGTTTGCTCCGTGCTTCCCTCGGTTTCTTTGTGTTAAAAATTAATTACCGCAGGAACGGCAGGTTAAGCGTATCCGTCTCGATCACATTGCTTTCGTTCAGGGCACGGTCGCGGACTTGAATACGGAACTTGGTTGGAAAGAGCCGGGTACTGTTACCGTACTGAAACAACTGGCTGAACTGTAGATCGCCCTCGATGGCGCCAGTGGGCTTGCCTTTGGTCAGGTTTGGGAAATACAGCGTTTCATTCACCTTGACGGGTACCTCCACGTATTTGCCATCCACAAGCCGTAGGGTGGTGATGCGGTAATTACCCCAGCCACCGTTGCTTTTGTACCGCAGCGAATCGGCTTTAGGGAGTGGAAAATCGTCACCGAGGTTTCCATCGCCATCTTTGAATCGGATAGTGATCACAATTGAGTCACGCTTGCCACCACCTACGCCCCCACTGGCCGCAACAGGATACCGTTCCACGTCGGGGGCGAAGATTTCGGGGGTGTTGGAGTAGTTGGGTTCGTTGAAACAGCCCATGAGCGTCAGGGCGATCCCGACTACAATAAAATACGGTTGAATTTGTTGGCGTTGCATCCTGTTTTAAGCACAAGCAGAGCCGCCACCGGGTGCGTCTCCACGTATTTCAGATTAATGTTCCTTTCTCAATTACCGGCCCATGTGGCCGAACAGCGGCAAACACTTCGCCGGCAGATTTTACACGTAACGCCCGAATCATTCGAGCCGCTTGCCCTGCGCGTTTTTCAGTATCAGGCCGTGCATAGTCCCGTTTATCGGCAGTATCTGCATTACCTGAACGTGGCGCCCGATCAGATTAACGACCTGCGCCGGGTACCGTTCATGCCCATCGGATTCTTTAAAAAACACCCTATCCTAACAGGTTTTAAAGGAGCAGACGAGCCAGCGTTACTGACGTTCAGCAGCAGTGGTACTACGAGCCGGAACGCCGGACCGCAGACTACTAGCCGCCATCGCGTACCTGACCCGGAGTTGTACGATGCCATCAGCACCCGCATTTTTGAAGCCACCTACGGCCCACTTCAAAACCTGCCGATTCTGGCTTTGCTACCGTCCTATCTTGAACGAAATAACTCGTCGTTAGTGTACATGGTTCAGCGATTTATGGACCGGAGCGGCTCAGCCGACAGCGGCTTTTTTCTGAACGACTACGACGCGCTCACCAACCGGCTCCGCCAGCTCTGTACTGACGAACCAACCCGTAAAATTCTGCTCATTGGTGTTACGTTCGGTCTGCTCGACTGGGCCGAGTCGGGCCGGGATCTCACGTTTCTGGGTCAGAATCCTAATCTGATCGTGATGGAAACGGGCGGTATGAAAGGCCGTCGCAAGGAGCTTCTGCGCGAAGAGGTACACGCCCTGCTGACCAATAAACTCGGCGTAGCAGCTATCCATTCCGAGTATGGCATGACCGAACTGCTTTCTCAGGCCTACTCAATGGGCGAGGGCGTATTTCGCCCCAGCCCAACCCTGCGCGTCTTTCTGCGCGATATCAACGATCCGTTCCTTCTCTACTCCGGCGAGTCCACGCCGGGTGCGACGCTCGCCGGAGCGCGGCTCACCGGCGAACGTCGCACCGGCGGCATTAACGTAGTCGATTTGGCTAATCTGGATTCCTGCGCTTTTGTTGAAACTCAGGATCTGGGGCAGCACGTTGGGGCTAACGGCGACTTCCGCGTTATTGGTCGCTTCGATAATTCTGATGTGCGGGGGTGTAACTTGCTGGTATTGAGTTAAGTAGGCTTTGCTGCTCACAATTCGTTGCTTTCCAGCTGCGCAAATCTGCAGCATCTGCTTCATCCGCGTTTCCCTGAAATTCGATTACCCTATCTTTGTAACGAATCGTTTCAGCACACCAATGACCGTCGATACGCCCCACCTAACCGAAGCTACCCAGGACTATGAAGCCGTAATTGGACTTGAAGTGCATTGCCAATTGCTGACTGATAGCAAGATTTTTGCCGCCGACGCTAACGCCTTCGGGGCGGAACCGAATACGAACATTAGTGTCATTACCCTGGCGCACCCCGGTACGTTACCCAAACTGAACCGGCGGGCCGTGGAGTTTGCGGTCAGGATAGGGTTGGCCTGCAAGAGCGAAATTACCCGGTACAACGTCTTTGCGCGCAAGAATTATTTCTATCCCGACCTGCCCAAAGGCTATCAGCTTTCGCAGGATAAAGGCCCCATTTGTGTAGGGGGCGGCATTTCCATTACGGCCAAAGACGAAGCGGGGCAGTCTTACGAAACGACTATTCAGCTACATCATATTCACCTCGAAGAAGACGCAGGGAAGTCTATTCACGACGCTGAACCCAATGCCACCTGTCTGGACTACAACCGCGCCGGAACGCCCCTGATCGAGATGGTAACGGATCCAATCATTCGCTCTGCCGACGAAGCGGGGCAGTTTCTGACCGAAGTCCGGCGGCTGGTGCGGTACTTGGACATCTGCGATGGGAATATGGAAGAGGGTTCGCTGCGCTGCGATGTGAACGTTTCCATCCGGCCCAAAGGCGCGACGCATCTCGGCACGAAGGTTGAGGTGAAGAACCTGAACTCGATCAGAAACGTGACGCGGGCCATAGACGCTGAGTTTCGGCGGCAGGTTGACGTAACGGAAGCAGGCGGGCGTATTGTGCAGGAAACCCGAACGTTCGACGCTAATACCGGACGTAGCGCGGCCATGCGCGAGAAAGAAACGATGAATGATTATCGCTACTTCCCTGATCCTGACCTGACGCCGGTGGTGATTTCGAACGAGTGGCTGGCCAGTATCCGGGCCGATATGCCCGCCCTGCCCGCCGAGGTATTGCAGAAATTTAAAACGAAGTATGGCTTGCCCGATTACGATGCTACGTTGCTAACTGATGCCAACCAACTGGCTGAGTACTACGAAGCCGTTTGCCAGCACACCAGCAACTACAAAGCCGCGTCGAACTGGGTAATGGGCCCGGTGAAGGGGCAGTTGAATGAGAAAACCCTGCGCGACCGGCAGTTTCCGGTTTCGGCTGGGCAATTAGCTAAACTAATTGCGCTGATCGACGCCGGTACGGTAAGCCAAACGGCGGCCCAGCAGGTGTTTCTGCTCATGCAGCAACAGCCCAACGCCGAACCCGCCGATCTGGCGCAGGCCAGCGGGCTGATACAAAACCGCAATACCGATGCCCTGCAAGCGTTGGTAGAAGAGGTTCTGGCAGCGTGGCCTGACAAGGCAGATCAGTTCAGAAAAGGAAAGAAAAACCTGCTCGGTATGTTTGTGGGTGAGGTAATGAAGAAATCGAAAGGATCGGCGGATCCGAAACTCGTGAATGAACTTGTGTTAAAGACGCTTCAAAAACTATGAAAAATCTGTTTTTCTCCGCGCTGAGTCTGGTTGCCGTTTCCTCGGCGGCTACCCTAACGGTGGTCCACGCCCAAACGCAGCCCAATGCATTTACCGTGACGGGTACCGTTGTCAAAGCCACACCCGGCAGCTACGTGTATCTGGAAACCAACAGCCAGCCAACCCGTACGCTGGACTCGGTTAAAGTTGATGCCAACAAGTCGTTTACCATGACCCGGCCCGTAGCCAATGGGGGCGAGGTGCTGGTGCTGAACGTGGGCGGTGGGCAAAAAATGGCTTTACTCGTGGAAGGCAATGAGAAACTGAGCGTAAAGGCCGATGGCTACGTCATGGACGCCAAGACCGGGCAGCATGGCACCGCCACCGTGACTGGCTCCAAAAACATGGAGTATTATGCCAAACTGGATGCGCTGCGTACCGGGATGGAAGCCAAAATATCGGACTGGAACAAGCAGGTGGCCGTTGCTACGGAGAAGAAAGATACTAAACGGATTGAGCAGATCGAGCAGGACTACACAGTAGCACAGAACGACGTGGTGAATAAAATAAAGGCCATGCTGCCCGATATGGGAGCTTCGCTGGTGTCGCTGTTCGCGCTGAATTTCATCGATATCAATACCGATTTCGATACGTATGATCAGTTGGCGCAGCGGTTCCAGAAGGAAAAGCCCGACAGTCCTAACGCCAAAGCACTCATTGGCCGGGTGGCCCGCATCAAAGGGGTGATGGTAGGTTCGGAGGCCCCCGAAATTGCCCTTAGTGATACCACCGGCGCGGTTGTGCCCCTGTCGTCGCTGCGGGGTAAATACGTGCTGCTCGACTTCTGGGCAAGCTGGTGTGGCCCGTGCCGTAGCGAAAACCCGAACGTAGTACGTATGTACGACAAGTATAAGGACAAGGGTTTCGCCATTTATAGCGTCTCGCTCGACAAAGACAAGGAAAGCTGGGTTCGTGCCATCCGCAACGACCGCCTGACCTGGACCCACGTGTCGGACCTTAAATACTGGCAGTCCGAAGCCGCCCAGAAATACGGTGTTCAGGGCATTCCCGCTACGTTCCTGCTCGACAAAGACGGCAAAATCATCGCCAAAAACCTCCGCGGACCCGCGCTGGAGCAGAAGCTGGAAGAAATTTTAAAGTGACAAGAGCTATTACGCAGAGATGCGCAAAGAAAAAGGGAGATTCGCGGATAAAATAACTCTGTGTATCTCTTCTCTTTCTTTGCGCATCTCTGCGTAACAACCCCTTAACCCCTGAAAAATGAAGATCGCTATTATTGGCTGTGGTAATATGGGCATGGCCTTTGCCAAATCATTTCTGCAATACAACCTCGTACAGCCCGACGATTTGCTGCTGATCGAGAAAAGTAGCGAACGCTCCGAAACGCTTAAGCGCGAGAAGGCGGGTGTGGTGGTCGAAACCATTGGGCCGCGTGTGGGCGAAGCCGATCTGCTGATTTTGTCCGTAAAGCCGCAGGATTTTGGCTCCGTATATGAGTCGCTGCGGGCGGTGGTGCAGCCGGGGCAGGTGGTGCTGTCAATCATGGCGGGGATACCCATTGCGCAGATTCAGGAGAAACTGAACCATCCGCTGGTGGTGCGGGCCATGCCCAACACGCCTGCTATGCTCGGTATGGGTATTACGGGTTTCACGGCGGCAAAAGAAGTTGATCTGGCTAACCTGCGCCGGGTCGAAAACCTGATTAACGCCACGGGCCGGTCGGTTTTTCTGGAAGACGAAACCATGCTCGATGCCGTAACGGCCCTTAGCGGCTCCGGCCCGGCCTATTTCTACTTCGTGGTCAAGGCAATGATTGAAGCGGGTAAAGAAATGGGTTTTTCGGAGGCCGTGTCGGGATTACTCGTGAAGCAAACTATGCTGGGCGCGTACCACCTCATCAACACCGCCGACAAATCGCTCGACGAACTCATCAAAGCCGTAGCTTCCAAAGGCGGCACTACCGAAGCCGCCCTGCGAGAATTTGAGCAGGGTCACCTCGCCGAAACGCTGGTGTCGGGCATCAAAGCCGCCCGCGACCGCTCCACCGAACTGTCGAAAGGGTAGGGCAATTAAACTTTTGTCAGTTACTTCGTGCCATTCACAGTCTCTTGCCGCGTAGCATTAGTTATAGTACAAACAGCGTGTTGTAACTGGCCACGAATGAAAAATAATGACGTTGGATGATGCGTAGCAACTGACCCACAAAACCAATCTAATTATGACCACTAACTCCCCCACCAATCAATACACGTTTGGCATGATTGGTCTCGGCACTATGGGCCGAAACCTGCTCCTGAACATGGCCGACCACGATTTTGCCGTGGCTGGTTACGACAAAAATCCCGCCCAATCTGAATTACTCGAAAAAGACGGCGCGGGTAAAATCGTGAAGGGCTTTACCGAACTCGAACCGTTCATTAAAAGCCTGAAAACCCCGCGTTCCATCATGATGCTGGTACCCGCCGGGAAAATCGTGGACAGCGTCATTGCCGAACTCGTGCCGCTGCTCGACAAGGGCGACATCATCATTGATGGTGGCAACTCGCATTTTACCGATACCACCCGGCGCGATGGCGAACTGGCCAGACAGGGCTTTCACTTCTTCGGTATGGGTATTTCCGGGGGAGAAGAGGGCGCCCGGCACGGCCCCAGCATGATGCCCGGTGGCGACAAAGAAGCGTATCAGGTGGTAGAACCCGTGCTGACCGCCGTATCGGCCAAGGTCAACGGCGATCCGTGCGTGACGTATATTGGGCCGGGGGCGTCGGGCCATTTCGTCAAGATGGTCCACAACGGTATCGAGTACGCCATCATGCAGCTCCTTGCCGAGACGTATGAGGTTATGCGCAAGGGACTGAAAATGAGTAATGCGGAGATGCACGACGTATTCAGCGGCTGGAACGCCGGTCGTTTACAGTCATTCCTGCTCGAAGTGACCGCCGATATTTTCGCCTACACAGAACCCGGTGCCAGCGACATCCTGCTTGACGGCATCAAGGACGAAGCCAAGTCGAAGGGAACCGGCAAATGGACGTCGCAAATAGCAATGGACCTCGTTACGCCCGTATCGGCCATTGACAGTGCCGTATCCATGCGCGACCTGTCGAAATACAAAACCGAGCGCGTCGAAGCGTCCAAGTTGTACGATACGGAATACGCGGGTCTGGACGTCGATAAAGACGCATTTCTGATCGAACTGGAGCAGGCGTATTATTTTGCCATGATTGTGGCCTACGCGCAGGGCATGCACCTGCTGCATTCAGCCTCGACGCAGTACGGCTATGACCTGAACCTGGAAAGTATCAGCAAAATCTGGCGGGGCGGCTGCATCATTCGCTCTACGTTTCTGGAAACAATGATGGAAGCGTACGGTACCAATCCCGACCTGAAGCATCTGCTGCTGTCCCCTGCCGTAAGCGACATCATCAACGAAACGCAGCCCGGCATCCGCAGTGTAGTCGGTGCGGCTGTTGCATCGGGTATTGCGCTGCCAACTTATGCCACGGCCCTAAGTTATTTCGATGCGTTCCGCTCTGCCGATATGCCCGCCAACCTGATTCAGGCACAGCGCGACTACTTCGGCGCCCACACGTTTGAGCGCATCGGGCAGGACGGCGTTTTCCACGCGCAGTGGCAGGGAGATCAGGCGCAGCCCTAGAAAAAGCCAGGCCCTGTCGGGAGTGATACGTCACTCCCGACAGGGCCTGGCTTTTTCTACTTTGACTTTATCTATAATTCCCGGTATCCATTCAATGTACTGAATGAATACCGGGACGTAACATTACTTGTTTACTGCCGTACTACTTTCACCGTGCGGCTCATGGTGGGCGTTTTTACCTGTAGCATATACATACCCGACGTGCGGCCCAGCCCAACGTTTTGCTGCTCAACGGTGTCGGCCAGCTCAACAGATTGGTCGCTCACAACGCGGCCCTGCACATCGCGCACGGTCAGGCGAAGCGGTTGGCCACCGGCTCCGCGTACACTCACCCGGACGTAGTCGGCGGAAGTTGGGTTGCCTTGTACCGTTACCTCAAAGGCAACCTCGGCGTCGACAGCCGCTTTACGAGCGCGAGCCACGCAGAAAGCCGCAAAGTCGAACGTAGTAGTAACGGTGTGGTTACCCTGTGTGGCCTGAATAAACAGCGGTTTCGGATCGTCCCGCAGTCCGGCTTCAACAACACCGTCGGGGTTGGTATCTGACATCCGGCGAATGCCCGGCGCGAAGAACGTAATCGGTGAACCGTCGCCCCCAACCGTCACGAACGAAATGGCACCCGTCGAGCAGTCGTAGTTGGGTGCTAACAGAGCCAGATCGCTGCCAGGGTTTTGCCCGGCGCAGAAAGCGGCAAAGTCGAACGTTACGCTCACCGACCTGCCGCTTTGGGTGGCGGTAATCGTAATCGGCTTTGGGTCGCCCCGGAGTCCGGCCTGTACCATACCCGTCAGGCTGGTTGGTCCCGAACTGGTGATGCCCGGCGTCTGGAAGGTAATCGTCGAGCCGTCGCCCCCAATCGGATTGTAGGTAATCAGGCCCGTAGCGCAGTTGTAAGTCGGCGTGGCCATCGACAGACTGTTGACCGACGTGTTGATCTGATACACCGATACTGAATTACTAATCTCGTTAGCCAAAAGCACAAGCCCTTTCCCGTTGGGACTGTCGGCAGCCGAAATATAGATAATGCCCTCCGCGCCCCGGTCATCGGTAGCGGCTGTGGCGGTGGGAGCGGTGCGGTTTACGCTATAGGTCACGAACTGCGGAGCGGTGGGCGTTGTCACGTCATAGACCATAACACCCCCGATGCGTTCGAGTCCGATGAAGGCGTACACGCGCCCGTTGATATTGGCAGTTGTAACACCTTCTGGCTCAGGGCCTTTGTCGTCGCTTCGGTTTTTCTGGGCTGGGTTGCCGGCGGTATTGCTGGAGTTGAAGAGCAGTGGTGCCTGGTCCCGCGTGATGCGTTCGAGCTGATCGCCACTGTCCCAGACGAGGTTGGCGTTCATGTCCCAAACCGTAAACGACCGCGCGCCTAAGGTATGAATCTGGTCAAAATCGCCATCGCCGTCTAAGTCGCCCGATTGGTTAGTCACGTTTAGACGACCAAGCAGCAGATTGTTTTTCAGATCGGCGGCATTTGGGAAAACCGTTGGGTCGAGTACGTAACCGGCTGCGCCTACCCGAACCACCTCGCTCAGGGCGGCATATTCGCGGGCGTCGCCTTCGTTGGCTGTAATCAGGTACGACTGCCCGCCCGATGTAAACGTAGCAATGGCATCGGGTTCATACATGCCAAAAACCGGCAGTTTTTGTAGGGCAAGCGTTGTTCCCTGGTCGGTTGGGTCGAGCGGATTGGCATCGGTATTGTGGTTTTTCAGGCCGAGCGGCTTAATGGCGGTCGCGGTTTTGGTGGTCAGGTCGATAATGGCTAAGGCGTTGTTTTCCTGTAGGGTCACATAAACCGTTTTCGAGTCGGGCGAGAACGTTACGTATTCGGGTTCGAGGTCTTCGGCCACGCTGCTGCCGTCGTTCACGTTGCCTTTGCGTCCGTAGAGCCGAACACCCGCGCTGCGTAAAGATGCTTTCTGGTCGTTAAAGGCCGTGAACCGAACAATGCTGACGTTACTCTGGGTGAGTGAGGCAATACCGCCCGAAATATCGACTACCGTTACCGATCCTTCGGGGTCAGCACTGTAGTCGTCGTTCGGTTCGCCTTCGTCGGCGGTCACCACAAAGCGGCCATCGGGCGAGAAACCAATCATGTCGGGCAACGCACCTGCCGTTACTTCCTTCAGAATCTGCCCGTTCGGGTCAAAGAATACTATTTTGCCGGGGAGTACTTTGTTCGTATTCTCGATAGCAGCGGCAATCAGCCCGTCTTGGGTGGCTACGCTGTTGATGCTGCCGCCCAGCAATGCTACGTTGATGGAGGTAAGCGCAACGGGTGCCGATGGATTGGCGAAATTGACAATGTCGATGCGGTTGGCTACCGAGTTGGCAATGAAGAGCCGTTTGCTGGTTTTCTCGTAGGCCACAATCTCCGACGAACCGGCGGTGGGGTTGCGGTAGCTGGTCAGCAGTTGTAGGTTCAGGTTAGGGCTGGGAGCCGGAGCTTTTTTGTCATCGTCGAGGATAAAAACCAACTGTGAGTTGACCGCGCCAATCTGGACTCCGCTGCCGTTCAGGAGCCGCAGCGTCAGGTATTCGTCGGCTTCGGGCAGGCCATCGTTCACAAGCGGAACCCGATACACAACCGATGTCATGCTCGCCGGAATCGACACCGTTACGGGTGCACCCGTCAGTATAAAATCGGTACCGTTCTGGGCCGAGGCTGAACCAAGAGCGAGTTGCACTGCCCCGGTCGTGCTGCCGGGGCTGGTAATGACGAGCGTTACCGAGAGTGTGCCTGACGCTTCGCCCACGCTCCGGCTGGCCGTGCTGAAGGCTACCGTTGGCAGCGGACAACTCGAACCAAATGTGAGGGCCGAGGTACTGAACGGCAGATCGGGCGCAATGCCGTCGATGGATTGGTCGCCACTGCTGTTGGGCTGCACGAGCCAGTTTACAGCGTTGTTCAATACTGCCGGGTAGCAACTGCGGCTAATGCCCGTGCGCGGACCGGTATAAATGGCTACGGCAATTTCGCCGGTTAATGATAAGGCCGTAGCCCCAACGGCCAACCCTGTTCCGACCAGCGTGCCGAAAGTGTTGGCCGCTACGCCGTTATTTGAGATGGCCCCCAGGAAGGTTGTCGGCGTGTCGGCGTTGGTGCCGAGGTAAGCGAAAACGGCATCATTTTCGTTCGAGATACCCCGGTTCCCGGTAATACTGGCCGACCCGACACTCACCACGATGGGCGTAGCCGGGCTGGGGTTTATGTTCGAGAACGCCACTACGGTACCGGCTGGCACAACGGACCCGCCCGAATTCCAGACGATAATGCTTTCGCCGGTGTTAAAACCCGGATTTTGCCATTCGTCGTCGCGGAAGAAAATCGTCGTGTTGACTGGAATGGCGTCGAGAGCCACAAAATTGAGGTTGTCGTTACCGTCGGCATTAAAGCCGGTGAAGGCAATACTGCCGGGCGCAAGTTGCCCCAGGGAGAGCAGGGGCAAGAAAAGTAAAAAACATAGATACAGCTTTTTCATAAAACTTTGGATCAGATTAAGTTTCGATTAACACCGGCCCAAAGTTCAGAACTGCAAGATTATCAGTATTTTAAGAATGAGCAGATTGACGTAACAATAGCATTATTTTGGGTTTGCGCCCTGATGTCGCTCTTACCGTTGCTACAGACTACTTTATACTGACGAGAGAGCCGGAATTACACGTTGACATGAGCCACTCATGGAATAGCCTGTATCGGCGTGTGTCAAAAAAAATCGGCGCGACTGCCTCGGAGCGCACCCCTTTGAGCGCATCGGGCAAGACGGCGTTTTCCACGCGCAGTGGCAGGGCGAGTAGGCGCAGCCGTAACATCATAACGGTTTGTTCAACGCAAAAGCGGTCTGCAAATATCAGTTGGCAGACCGCTTTTGCGTTGAACAAACAATCAGAATGGGATAATGACCTTCAGACTCCCGTTGCGGCCCATGTTGTAAATGCCTGACCGGCCGGTTGGTGAAGCCGTGTAGTACTCAAAATACTTCAGACGGTTCAGGTTCGATTGGTAGGCTGTGTTGAGCAGGTTTTCGACCTGCAAAAACACCTGAAATATCGGTTTATCCTTTTTACTGTTGACCGTAGTACCGCAGCCAATGCCAATCAGCGAATAACCCGGGGTGGCAGTTTCGGTGTTGTCAACGCCGTAAAATCGGTTTTGCGCTCCGTAGTAATCAAGGCCCGCCCGGATGTACATGCCCGACAACCGGCCCACCGCTTCGCTAAACGACGCCCGCAGTTCAGACCGTCCGTGCAGGGGCGGGATAAACGGCAGGTACCGGGCTGCGTCGCCTTCCTGCGCAATCAGTTTATCGTTCCGGTTCAGGCCCCGGATCAGGGCCAGACTATTGGTAAATGCCAGCCACTTGATTGACTGCGGGTGTAGGTTGACGCTGAACTCAGCCCCGTACAACTGCGCCTTCGACTGCTGGTACTTGTAGGTGAAGTTACCCGGCACAATCACCACCGGCTGATTGTTGTCATCATACAAACGAGCCTGATAAATGTAGTTGTCAATGCTGTTGTTGAACAGTTCGACGCTTAAATCCACGTTTTTCAGGTACGCGACAAAGCCAATATCGGTTTGCAGACTGAACTCCGGCAGAAAATCGCGGTTGCCGAGATAGACGATACGCGCCCCCGGATCGAGACCGTTTGAACCTACTTCGGTACTGTTGGGTGCCCGGTACCCCCGCGATACGTTTGCCTT
>JACMPG010000349.1 GCA_014377625.1 Spirosoma sp. | reverse complement strand
TTATCTGCCGATAGCATCCGGTAGGTGGTGGCCAGTTCGGCGACCATAAAATCCCGCAGTTCCGCATTGTCTACCACAATCAGCACCAGCGGCTGCTGACCGGGCGGTATCACGTCGGCCCCATTCGTTGACTCCTGGGTCAGGTAAGGCAGGTCAATCTGGCTGGTTGGGGCAACAACCGGTTGGGCGGGATGCCGCCCAGCGGCACCCCGCAGGGCTTCCAGCGGGTCGTTTATGGATTGAATCGGAATCGCAAGCACAAAACAGGTACCCACCGGCCCGACCGACCCAGTTACCTGACTGTCTACCCGGATGGTCCCTCCAAGCCGGTACGTCAACTCGTGGACCAGGGCTAAGCCAATGCCCGTCCCTTCGTAGACGCGGGTTCGGGCGTTATCCGCCTGCCAGAACCGGTCGAAAATATGGGGCAGCTTGTCGGCCGAAATCCCGATCCCGGTATCCCGTACCGTCAGCAGTGCCGTATCAGCCATCTGCGCCAGGTGAACGGTGATTTCGCCGGTATGTGTAAACTTGATGGCGTTGGACAGCAGATTGAACAGGATCGTTTCCCATTTGCCCGCATCGAACAGGTGATTACCCGAAACCATATCCGACTGGTACGTCAGCGTCAGTTGTTTAATGTCGGTAGAAGGTCGAAACAACTCCACGACCTGCCCGACGAAGCGGGGCAAGTCGCCCACTTCCTGCACCAGCTCCATTTGCCGGGCTTCCAGTTTGTTGATGTCCAGCAACTGATTAATGAGCCGGAGCAGTTGCAGGGCGTTGCGCCGAACGGTCGACAATTGTTGCTGGTAGAGCACCGGCAGGTCCGGGGTTTCCAGCAGCTTGTCCACCGGCGAAACAATCAGCGTAAGCGGGGTGCGGAGTTCGTGGGTAATGTTGGCAAAAAAACGCGTTTTCAGTTCGTCCATCGCTTTCAGTTCGGCGGTTTCGCGCAGTTGCTGCACGTGCCGGATCGTTTTTTCGATGGTGGCCCGCAAATCCTGAAAATTGATGGGTTTGGTCACGAAGTCGAATGCCCCCCGGTTCATGGCCGTCCGAATGTTGTTCATATCTCCATAGGCCGTAACCATCACCGTGCGGATAATGGGGTTGATCTCGGGCAGTCTGGCCAGCAGGGTCAGCCCGTCCATGCCGGGCATATTGATATCGCTGAGAACCACATCAATATCGGGCTGTTGCTCCAGCACAGCTAAGGCTTCCCGCCCATTCCGAACGAAGATAAATTCATAGGTATGGTTCTGAATCTGGCGTCGAAACTGTTGAATAAAGAGGTCTTCCAGATCGGTTTCATCGTCGGCCAGCAGAATTTTTGTCGTCATGAAAATCAGGCCTGTTTTACGGAGTGGCAGGTTCGACAAAGCTACTTGAGCTGGTCAGGAATGCAAGTAATGGTTTGCTGACAATCAATCTCTTGTCGGCAAGTAGCGCGAAGTCAGTCGTTCAGCCAGTAAGGCACGATTCGTACCTGCCGAGCAGACGTTTTCGCTCCCAATCGCGGCTCCAAACAGGCGCCGTCATTTTGGTGAAACCGGGCTGCGGTTGATATGGATTGGCGTTGTGTCAATACAGTCCAGACAGACTTCTTTTGGTTTAGGTGAGGGGTTGGTAAGGTTGTTCTTAGCCGTTGACGTAGCAACCGGGTTGATGTCGGTAGAGGCACAACCGACGAGCTGACCCATTGATGTCACGATGGCTAAACCAATGAAACGGGCAACAACGGAGGTGAAATCAGGCGTTTTCATGAGTGATAAACCAGTTAGAGGACTTGACCGGCGGAGTATCCGCTTTGGCCATGTCAAAGGTCTGGCGATTGCTATAGAGGCCCTGTCAGTTTTGGGGCAGATGTCGTCACATTTGGGGCATCGGAACACCGGCCACCAGTTTAGGAAGTTTTTAAGTAGGTAAGTACTTTATACCGTTCTATGCGGTATGAGTCGATTTCGATTATCTCAAAAATTGTATTTTACCCTTATGTCGTTTACGAGACAGCCCTGTACAATGTTAGTATTTATTACTTTTCTTAGTGGTCGTTAAGAAAAGGTAACCTTTTCGTGATCGTTTTCAGGCTTATAAGTTAACGGACCTGACTGTTTGGTTCGCAAGTCCAGCTGTTCACTTATTGAAGGGGTAAATTGAAGGGGAAGATGGGTAAGTATACCAGAAACGGTCTTTACCTAAAAAGACCTCAGTTGGCTGGGGCATCTGGCAGCCGACGCTACGCTACATAACCGTTCACCTTATTTTGATAGAATCTACGAAACTCGGGCAGGCCGGCTACAGGGCCGGCTCCGCTCCCCTCTCCGACCGGCGCAGTCAGTACCGCTGGGTAATAGTAGCCCTTCTCTTCTTCGCCACAACGATCAACTACCTGGATCGTCAGGTAATCAGTTTACTGAAGCCAATCCTGGAAAAGGAGTTCAGTTGGACCGAATCGGACTACGGCAATATCGTAATGGTGTTTACGGTTTTTTACGGTGGCACCACGCTGCTGGCGGGCTACCTCATCGACAAGGTAGGTACGAAGCTGGGCTATATTGGTGCCATTCTGGTCTGGAGTCTGGCGGCTATGGGGCACGCGCTGGCGGGTGGAACCGCTGGCTTTCTGGTGGCCCGTGCTCTGCTGGGGATTGGCGAAGCGGGTAACTTTCCAGCGTCTATTAAAGTAGTGGCCGAGTGGTTCCCCCAGCGGGAGCGGGCACTCGCCGTTGGCGTATTCAATTCCGGGGCCAACATTGGGGCTGTTGTTGCCCCCGCCGTGGTACCCTGGATCGCTTTGGTGGCAGGCTGGCAGATGGCCTTCATTGCAACGGGTGCGCTGGGCTTCATCTGGATTGTGTTCTGGTGGTTTTTTTACGAAGTTCCCAACCGGCATAGGCGCGTCAGCCCGTCGGAGCTGGCGTATATCACTTCCGATGCCGCATCTACCGATGTCCTGACCGAAGAGACGCCCATCAGTTACCCTATTTTTAAAAACCGGGCCATCTGGGGATTCATGGCGGGGAAACTTCTGACCGATCCCATCTGGTGGTTTTTCCTGTTCTGGCTCCCGTCTTACCTGGCCAGTATCTATAACCTCGATCTGAAAACGCTGGGCGCCCCCCTGATTATGATCTATCTGGCGGCTACCATCGGCAGTGTGGGTGGGGGCTGGCTGTCATCTACGCTGATTGAACGGGGCTGGAATCCTACGCGGGCGCGGCAGTACGCCATGGGTCTGTTTGCCATTTGCGTTACGCCGGTTATGCTCATCAGCCAGATGAACAGCATGTGGCCGGTGGTGGCCATTCTGTCGCTGGCCGTAGCGGCCCACCAGGCCTGGTCGGCCAATATTTTCACCGTTGCCGCCGATCAGTTTCCCAAGCAGGTAATCAGCCGCGTGGTCGGGTTCGGCACTATGGCCGGAACGCTGGGGGGAAGCCTGTTTCCGCTGCTTGTGGGGCGTATTCTGGATTATTATAAAGCGCTGGACAACCTGTCGCAGGGCTACTATATTATCTTCTACATTGCCGGACTGGCCTACCTCATTGCCTGGGGAGCCCTGTACGTGTTTGTTTTCCGGCATCGGCAGGTGGTTAGCTAATTGAGTAATACGAATGGGAATGCTGCAAACAATGCGCTGGTTTGGGCCGCAGGACCCCGTCTCGCTCATGGATATCCGGCAGGCGGGTTGTACCGGGGTGGTCACGGCTCTGCACCAGATTCCGGTCGGTACGGTATGGCCCGTAACGGCGGTACTGGAACGCATCCGGCTGATTGAACAGCATAACGACCGCTACGTGCCGTTGCAGTGGGCCGTGGTAGAGAGCCTGCCCGTACACGAGGCTATCAAAAAAGGGCTGCCGGAGCGTGACCGATACATCGACGCCTATAAACAGTCACTGAAAAATCTGGCCTCGTGCGGTATTCAAACGGTCTGCTACAACTTCATGCCCGTGCTGGACTGGTCGCGCACGAATCTGCATTACGAAATGCCGGACGGCTCGCTGGCCCTGCGGTTCGTCTGGCAGGATTTTGCCGTGTTTGACCTCTGTATCCTGAAACGACCCGGTGCCGAAGCTGATTACGGTCCCGACCTCACACAAACCGCCCACGAGCAGTTTGACCGGATGACGCCCCAACAGATCATCGACCTGCGCAACACCGTACTGCTGGGATTGCCCGGCGCCACCGATGCCTTTTCGCTCGATACGTTTCAGGAATTGCTCGACGGTTACGCAGCCATTGGTGACACCGAACTGCGCGAAAACCTGTATTACTTCATCGGAGAAGTGGCTCCGGTGGCGCAGGAAGTGGGGATAAACTTGTGTATCCACCCGGATGACCCGCCCCGACCGCTGATGGGCTTGCCGCGCGTGGTCAGTACCGAAGCCGATCTGGCCCAGCTCATGATGGCCTGCAATGTGGTGGCCAACGGCATTACGTTCTGCACTGGCTCGCTCGGTATCCGGCCCGACAACGACCTGCCGGGTATGATCGAACGGTTTGGTGAGCGCATCCATTTCGTTCACCTCCGCTCCACCAGATCAGAAACACCCGACGCCCTCTGGTACAGCGCGTTTTTTGAAGCCGATCACCTCACCGGCGATGTCGATATGTACGCGGTGATACGTGCTCTGGTACAGGAACAGCAGCGACGTATCCAAACGGGTATGGGTAATCCGGCCCTTCCGATGCGACCGGATCATGGCCACCTGATGCTCGACGATCTACGCTCCGGTAAACCCACCTATCCCGGCTATTCGGCCATTGGGCGGCTACGTTCGCTGGCCGAATTGCGGGGGCTTGAGCTGGGTATCGAGCGAGGACTGACAGACAAATGCACGGAATAAGTTTTTTGTCATGCTGACCGGTACGTCGGTACGAAAGAAAGCATCTGTTTTTGGGGATATTATAAACTAATTTAGCAAACCGACTCAGTATCAAACGAATCATTCGGAAGAACGCCATGAAACCACTAAAATCAACTGAATTTTCGCGACGTGAGTTTTTGAAAACGTCTGCGCAGGGTGCCCTGACAACCGCCGTTATCACCGGCTTTCCTACCATTGTACCTGCGTCGGTCTTTGGCAAAAACGCACCCAGCAATCGCATCAACGTAGCCGCTATCGGCACGGGGCGCATTTCCCGCGATCACGATATGCCGGGGGTCTGGCAGTACGATAACGCCCTGATCATGGCCGTCTGTGATCTGGACAGCAACCGGGCCGAAGACGCCAAAAAGCTGGTCAACGGCTACTACACAAAGAAGACGGGTAAAGAGTACGACGGTGTTCGGGTCTATACCGACTACCGCGAATTGCTGAATAACAAAGATATTGACGCCGTGCTGGTCAGTACGCCCGATCACTGGCACGCACCCATCGTGATTGATGCGGTACGGGCCCAAAAAGACGTGTACGTTCAGAAACCTGCGTCGCTGACCATTGCCGAGGGTCGGATGATGGCCGATGCTGTAAACCAGTCGAAGCAGATTGTGCAGGTGGGCAGTCAGCAACGGTCGTCGGAGCAGTTCCGGTATGCCGCCGAACTGATCCGAAATGGACGGATCGGAAAGCTAAAAACCGTCTACGTGGGCCTGCCGGGCGACCCGTCGGGTAATGAAGAACCGCAGATGCCGGTACCGAAAAATATGAACTACGACATGTGGCTGGGTACTACACCGGAGGTCTATTATACCGAAAAGCGTGTTCATCCGCACAGCGGCTACGACCGGCCCGGCTGGCTCCGTTGTGAGCAGTTTGGGGCGGGGATGATTACCGGCTGGGGTGCCCACCACGTTGATTCCGCCCACTGGGCTATGGACACCGAACGCACTGGCCCCGTCGAAATCTGGGGTCATGCCGACTTCCCAAAGAGCGGTTTGTGGAATGTACACGGCATTTTCCGTACCGAAGCCATGTATGCAAACGGGGTGCATATGATTGTCAGCAACGAAATTCCGAACGGTATCCGGTTCGAAGGTACCGACGGCTGGATCTTCGTATCGCGGGGCGATGCGTCGGTAACGGCCACCGACCCTGTCGAAAAGCGGAACGCAGCCAAGAAACTGGACGCCAGCGATCCTAAATTACTCACATCGGTAATCGGCCCCAACGAGATTCACCTGACGGTCAGTAAAGAACACCACGGCAACTGGCTGGAGAGCGTTGTCAGCCGCAAACAGCCTATTGCCCCCGCCGAAATTGGCCACCGTTCCTGCTCGGCCTGTCTGCTCCACCATGCCGCCATGAAACTGGACCGTCATCTGTACTGGGACCCGAAAAAGGAGCAGTTCAAAAACGATCCCGAAGCCAACGCATTGCTGGCACGGCCCCAGCGTGCACCCTACGCCATAAAAATGATGGCCAGTGCCAAAGGATAGTAACGCAAATTTTCTGTCATTCCGACCGGTCCGCCGGTGCGGAATGACAGAAAAACGATAACCTAATACCAACTCGCATGAACGTTTCCATAACCCGTTTTGCCTGCCTCATGTTGCCCCTGCTTGCCCCGTCGGCCATTGCCCAGACCAACCCACCCCAGAACGCGGCTGTCCGGCTGATTACGCTGGACCCCGGTCATTTTCACGCGGCACTGGTGCAGAAAAGCTCATACCCACAGGTCAGTCCGGTAGTACAGGTCTACGCGCCCGATTCGCCCGATGTGAAGTTGCATCTGGCCCGAATCGAGTCGTATAATAACCGCGCCGATAACCCCACGCACTGGCAGGAGCAGGTCTATACGGGTCCCGATTATTTCGAAAAAATGCTGGCTGAACGGCAAGGGAATGTAGTAGTGATGGCCGGGAATAACCGCATCAAAACCGAGTACATCAGCAAGTCGGTAGGGGCGGGGTTCAACGTGCTGGCCGATAAACCGATGGTGATCGACACGCGGTATTTTGATGAGTTAAAAGCCGCCTTTGCCACCGCAGCCCAAAAGAATGTCCTGCTCTACGACATCATGACCGAACGGTCGGAGATCACGACGTTGCTACAGCGCGAGTTTTCGCTACTGCCCGCTTTGTTCGGTACGCTCGAAAAAGGAACACCGGATAATCCGGCGGTGACAAAAGAAAGCGTACACCATTTTTATAAGTACGTGTCGGGGAGTGTATTGCAGCGGCCCTGCTGGTTCATGGACGTGGCCCAGCAGGGCGAAGGGATCGTGGACGTAACTACGCACCTGGTTGATCTGGTGCAGTGGGAGTGTTTCCCGGCGCAGATCATTGACTACAAAAAAGATATCCGCCTGACCAACGCCCGCCGGTGGACGACCGACATGACCCGTGAGCAGTTCAAAACGATCACCAACCTGCCCGACTTCCCGGATTATCTGAAAAAAGACGTGGGCAGCGATGGTGTTTTGCACGTATACAGCAACGGAGAAATCAACTACCAGCTGCGGGGCGTTCACGCCAAAGTGTCGGTAACGTGGGCGTATCAGGCTCCCGAAGGCGCGGGCGATACGCACTACTCCATTATGCGCGGTACCAAAGCGAACATGGTAATCCGGCAGGGAGCCGAACAGCAGTACAAACCCACGCTGTACATTGAACCCATCCAGGAAAATGATGCCTACGCCACCGCGCTGACGGGTGCCATCAAAACCATGCAGCAGCAGTACCCCGGCATTGGCCTTAAAAAGCTGAAAACCGGCTGGGAAGTCATCATCCCGGAGAAATACAAAAACGGTCATGAAGCTCACTTCGGCCAGGTAACGGAGCGGTATTTAACGTATCTGAAAGCGGGTAAACTCCCGGTCTGGGAGGTCCCCAACATGCTGGCCAAATATTATACGACCACTCAGGCTCTGGAACTGGCTAAGAAAAGCAAGGACCATTGACGGTTTTTTCTGTCATGCTGACGAAGGAAGCATCTCTACGTAGCAACAAAACGCTCTACTCATAGATATGCTTCCTTCGTCAGCATGACAAACACTATGACAAAATCACTAACCATGAACAAGGCAAACGCTAACCGCCGTACCTTTTTAAAAGAATCCATCACCACTGCTGCCGGACTGGTCATTGCCCCAGCGCTACCGGCGGCTGTGTTGTCAACGGCTGTGCCAACGCTGACATCGGCAGGCCCGGTCATTGGTCACGCACTGGCCCCGCGCATTAAGTTTGCGGTAATTGGCATCAATCACGGTCATATCTATAGTCAGACAGACGCCGTTACGCGCGGTGGGGGCGAGTTAGTTTCCTTCTACGCACCGGAGGCCGACCTGGTGGCGGCTTTTGCCAAACGGTACCCACAAGCTAAACTGGTCCGCAGTGAGCAGGAAATTCTGGACGACAAATCCATTCAGCTCGTCTTGAGTTCGGGCATTCCCGTTGACCGCGCCCCGCTCGGCATTCGGGTCATGAAGGCGGGCAAAGATTATATGTCCGACAAACCGGGTATTACTACGCTGGAGCAACTGGCCGAGGTGCGCCGGGTACAGAAAGCCACGAAGCAGATTTACTCCATCATGTACAGCGAACGGCTCGAGAATCGGGCCACAGTTAAGGCGGGCGAACTGGTGAAGGCGGGGGCTATCGGTCAGGTGATCCAGACCATCGGGCTCGGGCCGCACCGCATGAATCCGAAAGTGAGACCCGCGTGGTTTTTTGAGAAGAAGGCGTACGGTGGTATTATCTGCGACATCGGTTCGCACCAGTTCGATCAGTTTCTGTTCTTTACCGGCTCTACAAAAGCCGACATCGTTGCCTCGGAAGTTGGTAATGTACACCACCCCCAATATCCCGGACTCGAAGATTTTGGGGATGTGATGCTGCGGGGTGACCGGGGCGTGGGCTACATCCGGGTAGACTGGTTCACACCCGACGGGCTAAAATCCTGGGGCGATGGGCGGCTGACCATTCTGGGAACGGAAGGGTTCATCGAGATTCGGAAGAACATCGACCCCGGCGTGCACGACAATACGGGCAACCATCTCTACATCACCGACAGCAAAGAAACCCGCTACATGGACTGCGCCAAAGAACCGCTGCCCTACGGCGAACAACTGGTAAACGACGTATTGAACCGCACCGAAACGGCCATGTCGCAGGAACATTGTTTCTTAGCTACCGAACTGGCTCTCAAGGCCCAAAAACAGGCACAACGCCTTGATCTGAAGGTATGAGTACGCAACTGAAAAACGGAACCGTATCGTTGCTTATCGCCCTGTTCATGATTGTTCTGGCCCCTGTTGCCGGATGGGCCGACGATGGCGTGAACTGGAAGCGCGTAAAGGTGCTGGTCTATACCAAAAATGGTAAGGGCTACGTGCATGACAATATCCCAAATGCGGTGCAGTGCATCCAGAAACTGGGTAAACAGTATGGGTTCGCAGTTGATGTGTCGGATCAGCCAGCGGTGTTTACCGAAGCGAATCTGAAGCAGTACACTACGCTGATCTTTCCGAGTACCAACAACGATGTATTTGATACCGATGGGCAGCGACTGGCGTTTCGGCGGTACGTTGAAGCCGGGGGCGGATTTGTGGGTATCCATTCGGTTATGGGCACCGAGCGCAACTGGGACTGGTTCAAAGGCATGATTGGCGGCACCTTTGCCTGGCACCCGCCCTTCCAGAAAATCAACATAGTGAAGATCGACTCACGGCACCCGTCCGTTCAGGGGTTGCCCGCCGTTTGGGAGAAGGAAGATGAACTCTACTTTACCAAAGACCTGGTGCCGGGTCCTACCGTAATTATGGCCAGCGATATCGGTTCACTCATGCCGGGCGATTCGGCCAAAATAAAGGCGTTCAGGGGACTGTATTCGAACCTGTACCCGTCGGTCTGGTACTATAATTTCGACGGGGGCTATACCTGGTGTACCACGCTGGGCCATAACAAACTGGATTACGAAGACCCGGTGTTCGTTCAGCATATTTTTCAGGGTATTCGGCACGTAGCGGGTCAGGTCAGGAAAATAGACTTCTCCAAAGCTTACGCCGACTCCCGCGATACACCGTTGCGGTAGTTCTGTATCTGTCATGCTGACCGGCGGACCGGTCAGCATGACAATCTAACCAATTTTTATGAATCAGGAATCTGATAAGCAGACCGACGGCCAGACAGAGGGTCAGTACGCGTTTCCATCCGTTTTTTCACTCGATGGTAAACTGGCCCTCATCACGGGCGGGGGCAGCGGCATTGGGTTCGACATTGCCCGGTGTATGGTGGCGGCTGGTGCGCGGGTCGTCATCACGGGCAGGCGCGAGCAACCGCTTCAGGAAGCTATCGCTATGCTGGGCGAGAAAGCTTATTACATGGTCAACGACGTAACCGAACGCGCCCGGCTCGATGAGCTGGTGAACAACATCGAAACCACTTACGGACCTATCGATATTTTAGTCAATAATGCGGGGGTCAACATGAAAAAGCCGGCTCTGGAAGTTACGGACGAGGATTTTGACCGAATCGTACACACGAACCTGAATTCGCTGTTCAGCCTGACACGCAGCTGCGCCCGTCGAATGATTGACCGGGGCCGTGGCTCCATTATCATGATCTCATCCATGGCTGCCTACTACGGTATTGACCGGGTGGCGGCTTATGCCGCGTCCAAATCGGGTGTAGAGGGCATGGTAAAGGTGCTGGCGTCGGAGTTTTCGGGTAGGGGGGTTCGGGTCAATGCCATTGCGCCGGGTTTCATCGAAACGGCCATGAGCAAAACCGCGATGGGGGGCGACCCCGAACGGTTTGACCGCGCCATGCGCCGGACGCCGATGGGTAAGTTTGGGAAGCCGCAGGACATTGGCTGGGCGGCTGTTTTTCTGGCTTCCGAAGCCGCCTGCTACGTTACCGGTGCTTCGCTGCCCGTAGATGGGGGCAATTCAATCGGGTTTTGACATAAGCGGGCATTGGTCCACAGCTTGAGGTCGGGTGCGAAAGTCATGCCCGGGACGGGTCAATTAATCAGCACCTCGTCAACCAGGAGCAATGCCTTTCCGCCCTTACTCGCATGCCAGTCGGGAATTTTGCTGACGGGCCTGGCGAAAATCTTCAGGTATGACACCGTTTGAGGGGCAAACGTGCAGGTAATCGCTTTCAAAA
The DNA here is from genome assembly GCA_014377625.1 of Spirosoma sp. Taxonomy (GTDB): domain Bacteria; phylum Bacteroidota; class Bacteroidia; order Cytophagales; family Spirosomataceae; genus Spirosoma. The sequence continues at coordinate 40,897 of JACMPG010000349.1, read as the reverse complement.
GGTGGGGGCGTTTCTGGGTGGGTTGCTCCGGTTTCATCGTCGCGATGAGTTTCAGGGTCTCCCGACTGGTACCACCCCATATTTCAATTACCTCCGGCGGGAAAATCCCCGTCTCTTCTTCTTCCATAATCCGTAATGCCACCGAACTCACCCGAACCGGCTTTTTAAATTCGGTAATCAGACCCATTGGGTTAGCCCGGAAACCCGCCCAGTTGTTGGCCCATGCGGGGCTGTTGGCCGTGAACGTACCGAGTCGGTTATCGAAAAACGTGTTGGCTCCGGCAGCCAGATGTACCGGATTGAGCGGATACAGCAATGTCGCGCTATCCGGCTTGTGGGTACGTTTGTAGTAGTCGAACGTAACTACCGGACTGCTGTACCAGCCTGACTTATAGGCTTTTGCGTTGATACTTGTTGGTTTTGTCAATAGAACGCTTTTGTCGAAAATGGGCGAGTTGATGCTGTCCGGTTCGGTGCCGTCGGTGGTGTAGCGAATCTGGACGCCTTTGACGGGATGGATGATCTGTGCCCGAATCGACTCGCTGAAAATGGGCGAATTGTTGGCCATCTGCGGCACATTGAGCCGGATAGGCGCGCTCTTGTCGCCATCGAAACCGGCAATAATCTGAATACCGGGATTGGCTTTTCGGAGTTTCTCGATTTCCCCGCTCGTTATGCCGGTTTCCCAGAGTGTCAGGGCTCTTAGCTTCTTGAAATTCGGTAGCTGCCCGTTCAAATCGGCGTATGTGGTTTTGGTACCCGACAGGGCCAGGCTTTCGAGGTGCTTCAGCGGTAGCAGTTCGCGTAGTCCCTTGCCCGTTACGTCGGTAAAGTTCAGGTCTAACCGTTGCAGGTTCTCCAACTGACCAATGTACGTCAGGTCGGCATCTTTCACTGGTAACTTGTTCAGATTCAGCGAGACGACCTGCTTTTTAACGGCACTCAGTTCTTTAAGCTGCCCGGCTGAATACGTCGCTTTGTTGTACAGATTCACGGCCAGCGCGGGCGACTCTTTGGCCAGGAACGCAACGGTTCGGTAGTCGGTATTTAGTTTTTTGACGGTCTCATCATCAGCCGCTTTGAAGTCAAATTCGGGTTCTGCCGGTTTAATGGGGGTAAACAGCGCAACGGCCATCATCCGCAGTGAATCCGAAGCCGGTAGGTCGAGCACCCGTTTATTAAAGTCTGCCCCGCCTGGATTGGCCTGGCCTTTCACCCAGAGCGATAGCAGACGAATTTCGGCAGGGGTCAATTGGGCTTTCCCGGTCGGGGGCATATGTTTCTTCTCATCCATCGGCAGGTGAATCCGTTGCAGCAGTAAACTGATGTCGGGCTTACCGGCCACGAACAGCTTCCCCGTTTTGCCACCTTTCTGTACCGATGCGGCATCGTGCAGGGCCAGTTCGCCCTTTAACTTGTTGGCATTGTGGCAGGTAATGCACTTCTGCTCAAAAATGGGTTGAATCACATCGGCAAAAACAACGGCCTGCTGCACATCGACCGGCACTTTTTTCTGATACTGCGCCATGGGGGCCGTAATGAAATCGGTCCCGTGGGTAAGAGCCGCACCGTAATGGCCCGCGCCAGTCAGCACCAGCCCCATCAGCACCGCGCCCGTCCGGGCCACCATGGGCGAATACCACGACTTGTTACGGCTCCAGTAAAGCAGCGTGGCCAGAAAAAACACGCCCACACCCGCCCACTTATGCCAGACGACCACCTCGCCGGTATAACCCACTTCTTTGGACAGCAACAAGCCCATGATAACCGCAACCGCAGCCAACAGCGTGCCCGCCAGCAACAGAGTAGCCGCCAGTTTTTTATATACCGCGCTGGTTTCGGGGGTTGCGCCAAACCGGAACGCTTCCAGCCCGACGGCCAGGAGCAACATAACCAGCGGAAAATGCAGCAGCAACGGGTGCATCCGGCCAACGGGTTGCAGCCAGACGGGTACCACAAGCTGGCTTTCAAACAGCAGCAGAAACCCAATAAATACGCTTACCGCAAACAGGCCCTGCTCGGCCCAGCCGATTATCTTGTTGCTCATTACTCGTTTAGGCAATAATGTCGTGAATCACCTTGCCGGACACGTCCGTCAGTCGGAACCGGCGGCCCTGATATTTAAAGACTAATTTCTCGTGATTCAGCCCCAGCTGATTCAGTACCGTGGCCTGAAAATCGTGGACGTGGACGGGGTTCTGGGCAATGTTATAGCCCATTTCGTCGGTTTCGCCATAAACGATGCCCGGTTTGATGCCCCCACCGGCCATCCAGATGGTGAAGCAGCGCGGGTGGTGGTCGCGCCCGTAGTTGTCTTTGGTGAGTTTGCCCTGCGTGTAGCTGGTGCGGCCAAATTCGCCCCCCCAGATAACCAGCGTCTCATCTAGTAAACCGCGCTGTTTGAGGTCCGTAATCAAAGCCGCCGATGCCTGATCGACATCTTTGGCCTGTTTGGCAATCTCGAACGGCAGGTTACCGTGCTGGTCCCAGCCCTGATGGTACAGCTGCACAAATCGAACGCCATTTTCGGACAGCTTACGGGCCATTAAACAGTTGGCGGCAAACGTGCCAGGTACCAGGCAGTCCGGTCCATAGAGTTTAATGATGTCGTCCGGCTCTTTTGATACGTCCAGCACGGTTGGCACGGCGGTTTGCATCCGGTACGCCATTTCGTACTGCTGCACCTTGGCCGCAATTTCAGGGTCGCCGAATTCCTGGTACGATAGGTCGTTCAACTGGGCCAGATTGTCGAGCATGGCCCGGCGTTCGGTGCGGGTCATGCCTTCGGGGTCGCGCAGGTACAGGACGGGGTCTTCGCCCTTGCTGAACTGAACGCCCTGATGGACGGAATCCAGAAACCCGTTGGACCACAGTTTGGAATACACGCCCTGCCCGTTGCCAATGCCGCGCGAGAGCAATACCGTGAAGGCGGGTAGGTTTTTGTTTTCGTTACCCAGCCCGTAACTCAGCCACGCGCCCATGCTGGGCCGGTTGCCCTGCTGCGAGCCGGTTTGAATAAAGGTCAGGGCCGGGTCGTGGTTGATGGCTTCGGTGTACATGGATTTTACGAAGCACAAATCGTCTACCACCCCCGCGGTGTAGGGCATCAAATCGCTCACCCAGGCCCGCGACTCGCCGTACTGCTTGAAATCGACAAACGAACCCACCAGCGGAAACTCCTTCTGATTGGCTGTCATGCCCGTCAGTCGCTGCGTGCCCCGCACGGAGGGGGGTAAATCCTGCCCCATCAATTCGCGCAGTTTGGGTTTATAGTCGAACAGCTCCTGCTGCGAGGGCGCACCGTTCTGAAACAGGTAAATAACCCGTTTGGCTTTGGGGGCGAAGTGCGGCATACCGGGCGTAAACCCGTCCTCGTCGGCTCCGCTACTGCGGAATAAATCGGGCATCAGCAGGGAGCCCAACGCCACACTGCCCAGGCCCAGACTCATCCGCGACAAAAACCGCCGACGGTTAAAATTCAGGCCGTGTTCTAAGATTTCCTTTTCCATACGTCGTCAGGACTTGGTGATGGTCTCTTCCAGGTTATAAATCGTCGAAACAATCCGCATCATAGCTGCTAACTGCACTTTGTCCAGCGTTTTAGGAATGGGGTATTCACCCACTGCCAACGCTTTTTCGGCGTGGGGTCTGGTTAGATTTTTCAGCTCGCTTCGGTAGTATTCCGATAAAACGGCTACTTCCTTTTCGGTGGGTTTGCGGGCCACAATTAGCCGGAAGGCTTTATTGATTTTGGCCTCGGTACCGCTTTTTTCCTGTAATAGTTTGGCGGCCAGTACCCGCGAGGCCTCCAGTACGGTGGGGTCGTTGAGCATGACCAGAGCCTGCAGGGGCGTGTTGGTTTTGAGTCGGCGCACTTCGCAGAGGTCGCGGTTGCTGGCATCAAAAATAGCCATCGACGGGGGCGGTACGGTGCGTTTGATGAGCGTGTACATACCCCGTCGGTAGAGTTTGTCGCCGTGGTCCTGCACGTACATAGACAGCAGCCCCCGGCCCGATGTAGCCCCTTCCCACAGGCCCGGTGGCTGGTAGGGTTTCACGCTCGGTCCGCCAATGCGCCGGTTTAGCAGACCGCTGCTGCTTAGCACTAAATCCCGCACAAATTCTGCTTCGATGCGGTAACGCGGGCCACGCGCCAGCAGTCGATTGTTCGGGTCGGTCTGCAACTTCTCCTTACTCACCACTGCCGACTGCCGGTAGGTGGCCGACGTAACCATCTGCTTTACCAATCGCTTGATGTTCCAGCCGTGATTCATAAAATCGACCGCCAGCCAGTCGAGCAGTTCGGGGTGGGAGGGGAGTTCGCCCTGCATCCCAAAATCACCCGCTGTTCGTATGATGCCCGTCCCAAAAAACTCCTGCCAGAGTTGGTTGACATACACCCGCGCCGTGAGCGGATTTTTTCGGTCGAACATCCACTTCGCCAGTCCCAGGCGATTTTTGGGATACTTGTCGGAGAAAGGCAGAATAGAAGCCGGTGTGCCGGGTTGTACTTCGTCGCCGTGGTCGTCGTACACGCCCCGGTTAAAAATGAACGTGCTGCGGGTGGTGTCTAAATCACCCATCACCGAAACGATTAGCCTATTGGTGTCCAGCTTGTTGACGAAGGACAAAATGCCCTGTACGTCTTCGTCGCAGATTTCCATGAGCGGCTTTTTAGCGTACGTATTTGGCCCGCCAATTACCGACTCCATGCCCACTTCCTTCACGTTGTTAAAAAATGCGAAGAGTTTGTAGTACTCTTTCTGCGAAAACGGGTCGTATTTGTGGTCGTGGCAATGGGCGCACTCCATTGTAATGCCCATCAGCCCCTTGCCAAACATGTCCGTGCGGTCGGTGACGTACATAGCCCGGTACTCTTCCTGAATAGTGCCGCCCTCTTCCGTTATTTTGTGGTTTCGGTTGAAGCCCGTAGCCAGTAGTTGCTCTTTGGTGGGCGTACCCGGCCCGCCCCAGCCGTTGGGGTCGGCCATGAGGTCACCCGCCAGTTGTTTGGTCACGAACTCGGCATAGGGCAGGTTTTTGTTGTAGGCATTAATGACCCAGTCGCGCCAGGGCCATTGGGTTCGGTAGCCATCGTCCTGATACCCGTGCGAATCGGCGTAGCGGGCCACATCGAGCCAGTGGAGAGCCATTTTCTCGCCGTAGGCTGGTCGTTTCAGCAACGCATCGACCACTTTTCCGTAAGCGTTGGGGCTGTTATCCGCCATGAACGCATCCATCAGGGGCAGGTCGGGGGGGAGGCCGGTGAGGTCGAGGCTTAGGCGTTTCAGCAGGCGTTCTTTGTCGGCTTCTTCGTTGGGCTTTAGTCCCTTATCCTCCATCTTTTGCAGGATGAAGTAGTCGATTTCATTTTTGGGCCACTTGTCCTGATCAACGGCGGGCAGTTTGGGGGCTTTCGGCGCGACAAACGCCCAGTGTTTTTCGTAGGTGGCCCCTTGTTTAATCCACTTCTCGATCAGGTTGATTTCGCGCGCCGAGAGCTTCAGCCCGGAGTTGGGGGGCGGCATCAGAAGAGACGTATCGGGTGTTGAAATGCGCCGAAACACTTCCGAGAGTTCGGGTTTCCCGGCTACCAAAGCGTGGGCCGTTGGGTGTTCTTTCAACGCCCTGAACGCACTTTCGGGGTCGTCGAGCCGCAGACCGGCTTCCCGTTTGTTGGCATCTGGCCCGTGGCAAGTCGAGCATTTATCCGACAAAATGGGCCGGATGTCGAAGTTGTAGCTGACTACCTCCGGTATCTTTTCGTTATCCGCCAGCGATGAGGACTGCTTCGCGCAGGACTGCATGAATCCTAGAATGGCGAGCGTCAGGGCCAGTAAGTAGTAGGACAGCCTTTTCATCTAATACGATTATTGATAACCATTACATGACCCGTAATGACAATTACTCCATTACACTAACAAGTCCATTACGGCTTTGCCTTTGCCGTCGGGGGTGGTATAAAAAGGCCGTTTTTCTACTTCATACTGTGTTTCGGGGTCAATACCCAGCGCGTGATAAATAGTCTGGTGAAGCCCGTCGATATGAATCGGGTTCTCGATGGTTTTGCAGGGCCGTTCGTCGGCAGTTTTTCCGTACACCGAGCCTTTTTTGACGCCCCCGCCAAACATCAGCACCGAGCAGCCATCGGTAAAGTGGCGGTGCATTCCGTAAAACTTAGGGTCGTTCAAGACGTCAGGTTGATTAACCTGCTCCCGCACGGTGGCATCCGGGCGACCTTCCACCATCATATCGCGGCTGAACTCGCTGGCCAGAATAACCAGGGTCCGGTCCAGATGGCCAGTCTTTTCCAGATCCAGAATCAGTTGGGCAATGGGTCCGTCAATCTGGCACTTCATGTTCTCCATCCGCGTGTGGCCGTTTTCGTGGGTATCCCAGCCCTTGAACGGTTCGTACTCGGTGGTAACGCTGATAAACCGCGCCCCTTGTTCCGTCAGTCGGCGGGCCATCAGGCAGCCCAGCCCAAAACGACCTGTGTTGTAGATGTCGTAACTCGCTTTGGGTTCGCTACTCAGGTCGAACGCTTTGGCTTCGGGCGATTTCAGCAGCCGGTAGGCCTGCTCCATCGACTGCCGCAGTGACTCTTTCTGGTAGTCGGAGCCAAACTCACCCACCGGCCCATTTTTAATTAATTCGTTGTAAAGCTGGTTGCGCCGTTCAAACCGCCGGGCATCCATACCCACCGGAGGCCGAACGCTCTCCATGCCCTGACTGGGGTCAGGAATAAAAAACGGGCCAAATTCATTCCCCAGAAAGCCCGACGTGTGGAAGGCTTTCAACTCTTCGCCCTCGCCCAGCGTAAACCGCTGGCCGATGTCGATGAAGGCTGGAATAACCGGATTTTTAGGGCCTAACTGGTTGGCAATCCACGCGCCAATGTGCGGAGCGGCCACGGTCTGGGGCGGTTCGTAGCAGGTGTGCCAGTTATACTGATGCCGCGAGTGCAGGATGTGCCCCATGTCGGCGGCTACGTAGGAGCGGATGAGCGTACCCCGATCCATGACCTTACCGATGGATTGTAACCCGTCGGAAAAGTGAATGCCGTCCAGTACCGTCGGCACGGATTTAAACGTGCTCAGTACCCGGTTGCCTTCCATGCCCGTGGTGTAGGGCGTAAAGCGTTTGGGGTCGAAGGTTTCGGTGTGGGCCATGCCGCCCGCCATCCAGAGCAGAATAACGGTGTCGGCCGTGCCCCGCCGGGTTGTCTTGGCATTACCAGCACATCCCGACACCAGACTGGCAACGGGCGCGCCGGCCGCCAGAGCCGCCAGCGTGGCAGCACTTGTTTTCTGAAGAAATTCGCGTCTATTCCAGTTGTTTGTCATTGCGTTGGTTTTTACTTAGTGCGTTGTAACGAGTTTTTGTCATGCTGACGAAGGAAGTATCTTCGGGAGCAGCAATTTTTTCTACCTGTAAAACCGGACTCAACTGAAGATGCTTCCTTCGTCAGCATGACAAAAACGCTTAATAAATTAACTGGAACTCCGGGTGGAGCGAAATGGCCCACACCAGATCCTCGATGCCTTCTACGCGGGATTCTTTTCCCAGCATTTTTCGGGCAACGGCCAGTTCTTTCGGCTGCGGATTGCGCCCCAGCGATTGGCGGTATAAAGCCGTCACCAGCGAATCGGTTGTGGGGTATTGCGCCTTCCAGCGTTCGGCACCCCGTTTCAGGGTCTCGGTAAACGTAGTGCCATTGGTTAGCTCCAGGGCCTGCAGGAGGTTGGCCTGGGAGGTGCGGCTGGTACTGACTGTTTCGCGGTTGGGACGACCTAAGGCGGTCTGGAACGGGTCGTTTTTTACCAGTGATGCCCGCGCAAACGGAATCGACTTATGCATGGCGGGCGGCAGCATCTTCACCAGAGACGTGTCCTGATACACGGGCATGAAGGCCAGGCTGACCGCGTCGGTAAACTGCTCGGCGGTCAGCCGGCGACGCACCATGCCCTCGAATACGAAGGTTGGGGCCGTGACCAGACCCGCGTCTTTAATGCCTACCGAGGGTAATTGATAGGTTTTGGAGGTGGTGATGGTGTACATCAGTTTCTTGATGTCGTAGCCGTTCTGCACAAAATCATACGCCAGCCAGTCCAGCAAATCCTGACTCCACGGCTCGTTATCCATGACATCGACGGGTTCGACAATGCCGCGGCCCATGAGCTGCGCCCACACCCGGTTAACCAGCGTGCGGTACAGGCGGCCATCTTTGGGCTGCACCAGAAAATCGGCCAGTTCGCGCAGGCGTTGTTCGGTGGGGGCGTCTACGCTGATGGTGCCGAGTTCTTTGTAGAGGATACGCCGGCCGGCCAGTTTGCCAGTGGGTTTGTCGCAGCGGTTGATTTCGAGGGTCGTATCGGCAAAGATGTTGGCGAAGGCGTAGGCATCGGCCAGTTTCCAGTCGCTGACGAAGCTGTCGTGGCAGGACGCACATTTGAGGTTCAGCCCCAGCAAGACCTGCGCTACGTTCTGAGCCGCCTGCATTTCGGTGCGCTGACTGGCGTTGATGGTGCCGCGCCATTTGATGCCTTTGATGAATCCGGCAGATTCTTCGTTGGGGCTGATGAGTTCGCGCACAAACCAGTTGTAGGGCTTGTTCTTTTTCAGCGATGCATACAGCCAGTTGGTAATGTCGAATCGTCCTTTGGTAATGTATCCGGTGCCGGAGTAGTCGTTGCGCAGGGCATCGTTCCAGAACGTGAGCCAGTGCTGGGCGTAGTCGTCATTGCGGGCCAGGAGCTGCTTTACCAGCGCTTCTCGCTTATCGGGGCGGGTGTTGGCTTCAAAGACCTGAATCTGAGCCGGGGTAGGAATCAGGCCGATAATGTCCAGATACACCCGGCGGATGTAGGTGTGGTCATCAACGACGCTCTTCCACTGGACTTTATTGGTGTGGAAATACGCATTCACCAAACGGTCGATGGGATTAGTGATATCGACCGTAGCGGGGGGCAGCACGGGCAGGCGCGGGGCCAGCGCGGCCACCCGGTACAAGCTTTTTTCGGGTCCATCGGGCCAGGGTGCCCCCGCTTTTATCCACAAGCTAAGCAGGGCTATTTCTTTCTCGTTCAAGTGCTTGCCTTTGGTTGGCATGGACTCTTTATGGTCAGCGGGCAGGCTGATCCGGCGGATGATTTCGCTGTCTTCAGGATGGCCGGTTTTCAGGATAACGCCGTGCTTGCCGCCTTTGAAAATAAGCTCTTTCCTGTCTAAGCGCAGCTCTCCCTTTGTTTTGGTTTCACTGTGGCAGCTGTAGCAGTTATGGGCCAGAATGGAGCGTACTTCCAGATTCAGTTCGGCCACTTGCTTGCCCGTAAGAGGTTGACCCGTGTTGAAACTGGCAAACGCAACGGTAGCGTCGCTGGATTTGGGCAGGCCGGATTTATCCCCGAAGGGTAGTACGCTGCTCAGGTAATCGTCGCCGTGGGTGAGCATGGCACCGTAGTGGCCCGCCACGCTAACCCCCACTACGGTCAAAACCAGCAGGCCGCGGTAGAGCGTTAACCGGCCCGTTCGCAGGGCGGCAAGGGTCAGAATAGCCAGCACCATTGTGCTGATGCCCGCCCATTGGTGGATGGTAACCCCCTGGCCCGCGTAATCTTCCTGATTGACTAAAATTAACCCGAGTCCAGCCGCGAGGATGGCACTGATGGTGCCAATCCAGAGCAGGGCATTAATGCCTGGTCGTAGTTCGGTTGATTTTCGAAACCAGCTGAGACCTTCCAGTAGCAGGGCAATGCAGAGCAGGCCAACGGGAAAATGGACAAGCATCGGGTGCAGCCGTCCCAGAAACTGCCAAAGCCAAAATGATTCTACGAGTATGCTCACTATACTATCAAAATTTAATACGTTGAATATTTCTTTTAACAGATTTTCCTGCACGAATCCCTGTTTTGATAACTGGGATTCGTACAGGAAAGGTGCCTGATTATGAACATTTTACTCATTTCTGTCAATAACCGGCATTTTGCGTCAGCTTCGTATTAATCAAAATCTGCGGGGCTGGAATTGGGAAGAAGTACTCGTAATCACTGAATATGTAATCCTGCGCATTGAAGGCAATACCACCCCGGTCAACAGATGGTTTTGCTTTTTCTTTGAGACCATATGCGTTCATGAAGCTGGCCAGCTCGGCGGGTGTTTTGGTTCGTCTGAGATCAAACCACCGATGATTTTCAAACGCCAGTTCTACGCGCCGTTCCTGCATAATGGCCGTTTTGAAAGTCGTTTTGTCCAGACCAGCCAGGTCTTTCAGTCCCGCCCGTTGCCGCACCTGATTCACGTAGCCAAAGGCTTCAGACGTTGGCCCCGTCTGTTCATTAATGGTTTCGGCCATCATCAGCAACACGTCGGCGTAGCGAAGTACCACCCAGTTATCATCCGTTCGTCCGGTGAGGGTATGGGGGTGGGTATATTTGATGACGTAGGGAATGGGTACTACGGCGCCCTTTAGCGTATAGCTGGTTTTCAGTGATACATCCTTGCGAAGGTCGCCCGATTCATAGGCCGCAATCATGTCGTTGGTCGGAACGTTGCGGCCGCCGGGGGTTGTATTGGCAAAGCCCGTAACGGCATCTGCCGAAAGCCGGGGGGCAAACGTGTAGGCAAAACTACTCCACTCGCCCAGGTCATTACCGCCCTGATACTGTACTTCAAAAATGGATTCGGGGCCGTTCTTTTTGGCCGGATTGAAGTTATCAGCATAAAGCGGATTTAGTGAATAGCCCGTTACCTGCTTGAGCGTTGCCAGGGCTTCGGCGTATTTTTTCTGCGTCAGTTGTGACTTACCCAATAGAGCCAGTGCGGCCCCTTTGGTAATCCGGCCCGTTTGCGAAGCGGGATAGGTAGCCGGGAGTAACGCAACGGCTTCTTTGAGGTCTTTTTCCACTTGTGCCCATACATCGGCCTGCGGAGACCGTATCAGGTCAAACGCCTTGTCGGGTTTGTCCAGCGTTGACGTTACCAGCACCACATCACCGAAGTACTGAACCAGGTCGAAATAAAAGTACGCTCTGAGAAACTTCAGTTGTCCTTCGATGGGTCCTTTTATCGTAGCATCAAGCGTACTCCCCGCCAGTTTCTCTAAGGTATAGTTGGCATTATACAACCCGGAATAGTATTGATTCCAAAGGTTGGAAATCTCTCCATTCCCCTGATTGACCGACGAGAACTCAAACGCTTCCCAGCCAGCCGCCCCGCCCCGGTCGAGCGGATTGAAGTCGAGGGAGGTGTTATCGGACGTGAACTCTTTAAAGATATAGGCCGAGTTCGTAATCGTTTGCATCTGGCCATATACACCACTCAGAGCCTGTAGAAACTGCGTTTCATTTTTATAAAAGAGGTCGGCACCAATGCGCGTAGGGTCAGTGGTAACCAGAAAATCATCTTTGCAGGAAAACTGAGTCAGGCAAAGAAAAAGAAGAGATAGAATAGCTATTTTTTTCATGTCCGTGTCAGTTAAAAGTTAAGTTTCAGGCCAGTAGCAAACGTTCTGGGAATGGGGTACGACTCATCGTCGTTGTTCAGCTGTGTTCCTCCCCGCACGCCGGCATCAGGATTATTGCCCGGGTATTTGGTAAACATAAACAGGTTGTTTCCCGTCACAAAAATCCGGGCGTTGCTGAGAATGGATTTGAATTTTGGTAGATTATAACCGATGGTAATGGTTTTGAGCCAGACGTAGCTGCCGTCATAGACGTAGCGGTTGCTGCTCTCGCGCGACCATTTGAAGTAGCTGGTACCCCCCTGCGAATTAACATTGGACGGATTTGTGCCGGGGTTCTGTGCCGACCGCCAGCGATCTTTTGCCTTATCGAGTACGTTGAACACGCCGTCCATGTTCATGGTAGAGGCTTCAATGTTCCGATAGATGTCGAAATCCTGCGCGCCAAGAAACATCACATTGACATCGAACCGTTTGTAGTCAGCAGCAAACGTCCAGGCCCACGTAAAGGCCGGATTGGGATTGCCAATTTCGACCATGTCCTGCGTGTCGTAGGAGATAACCCCGTCTCCGTTGGTGTCCTCAAACCTCATGGCACCCGGTATGGCCCCGTCCTGCTTGGGAGCGGCATCAATTTCAGCCTGCGTATTGAAGATTCCGAGTTTGTTGTAGCCGTAAATCATCCCCACCGGCCGGCCTACTTTCTGCACGTTGTAGCCCCCGTAGAAGCCACCGGAATACAACGCATCATTAGCGCCCTTGATAGCCAGAATTTTGTTGCGGTTGAAGCTAATGTTGGCGTTGGTACGGAAGTTGACCTGCCCGAAATTAGTGCGGTATTCAGCCCCAAGTTCAAACCCCTGATTCTCCACTTTACCGATATTATCCAGGCTGGTAGTAAAGCCCGAAACCGACGGAATGGATACCGGTAGCAGCATATCGTTGGTAATCTTCTTGTAATATTCGACGTTAAAGACCAGCTTACTATTAAAAAGGGCCAGATCCATACCGATATCTAACTGGTTTGATTTCTCCCACTTCAACTCTGAGTTGGCAAATGAATTGACCACCTTACCGGGTGCGAATGAATTACCCAGAATATAGTTGTTAGCACCCACGAAGGCCAGACTTGGATAGTTACCAATATCGTTGTTGCCCGTTACGCCCCAGCTTGCCCGCAGTTTGAGGTCGCTTAACCAGGCCGTTTTGGGCATGAACGGCTCTTCCGTAACGCGCCAGCCGATAGAAGCCGCCGGGAAATCGCCGTACTTGTTTTTGGCCCCAAACCGTGAGCTGCCTTCCCGTCGGTAGGTTGCCGAGAACAGATACTTGTCTTTGTACGAATAGTTAACCCGGCTCAGAAACGCGAGGAGTGACCAGCCGAATTCGTAGGAATTGGAGGACCGGATGGAGGCTGCTCCCAGAAATGGCACCAAATCATCGGGAAAGGTATTACCATCGCCCCGCAGTCCGCGTACCTGCTCCTGCTGCGCGGTATAACCCGCCAGCATATCGAAACTATGGTCTGCTCCCAACCGTGGCTTGTAGGTCAGCAACTGATCCAGCGAATAGTTGATTAGGTTTTCGTTAATGTCCGTTGCTGTAGCCGGCCGGGGTGGCGCACCCGACGTGCCGGGCGCTACCGCATTGCCAATGGTAGACGGTCTGAACTCGTTGTAGACATTTTGATTCAGTTTTACGTTGGCTGACGACCGGAACTTGAAATTTTGCAGAAACGATACCTCCACAAAGGCATTGGTCAGCAGGTCGGAAATATTTCGTTTCCGGGGAAGATTCTTCAGCATAAACAGCGGATTGGGGAAGCCAAACACGCCATCGACCCCGTTGATGTAGGGAATAAGGTTGCCATCGGCATCGTAGGGCGTGGCGCGGGGGTCCATCAGCAACGCACCACCCACCAGGTTGCTGCGACCGTCCGTGCTAGCCACGTTTTGGCGGGTATAGGAGCCGTTGATGTTCAGCCCTACGTTTATGAATTTATTGACTTGCCCACCCAGATTGGAGCGGACGGAGAAGCGGTCGTAACTTGTTTCTTTGAGGGTCCCCTGTTCCTTATAATACCCCGCAGAAAACAGGGCCTTGATGGGACCGGTACCCGACGAAATCGTCAGGTTTACATCCGAATACGGGGCATTGTTACGAGTAATCAGATCGAACCAATCGGTAGAATATTTGGTCTGCTCCGGGAAACGGTAGCCAATGGGTACTTCATCTTCCTTAGGTTCACGATTCTGGAGAATACGAATCTGGTCCATGAAAATTTCTTTCTTGAACTGCGCAAATTCGGGTCCGTTCAGCATCGTTACGCGCCGGGTTTTTGGTATGCTCTGAACGCCGTAATCGAGGGATAGATTGATGCTCACTTTGCCGTTGACGGCCTGTTTGGTGTTGATAAGCACAACCCCGTTGGAACCCCTGGCCCCGTAAATAGCCGTAGAAGCCGCATCTTTCAGCACCGTTATGCTTTCAATATCGTTTGCGTTGAGGTTTTGCCCAATTGACGTACCCACCACAAACCCATCGACCACGTACAGCGGATCACTGCCGGCTCCCAGCGAACCAATGCCCCGTACCCGTACTTGAAACGCCCCGCCCGGCGTACCGCTTAGTTGTTTGACCACTACGCCCGGCGCCCGTCCCTGCAAAATCTGGTTTGGGTTGTTGGCTGGCTGCTCGCCGATGTCGCGCATGTTGATGACCGAAACCGCTGAGGTAATATCCTGCTTCCGCTGTGAGCCGTAGCCTACCACCACCACTTCATTGAGGATCTGGTCGTCTGGGGTGAGCGAAACAATAAGGGAGGTTTTGTTGCCTACGGGTATATCCTGTTTAACGTACCCTACAAAGCTGAAAACCAGCACAGTACTGGCATTCGGTACCACAAGCTTAAACGACCCGTCACTATCGGTTGTAGTACCCTGCGTTGAGCCTTTTATCACGACACTTACCCCCGGCAACGTGACTCCTTTGTCATCCATGACCCGGCCTGTGATGGTGATATCTGCCGGCGAAACCGCTGACATAAGTGCCGACTTCCCGCCGTACACGCTTATTGGGTGTTTGCCTGCGAACGCAATGCCATGTCGCAGGTCATCATCGGCTGACTGGGCAAGAGTGGGGCACCAGCTCACAACGAAGCCAAATGCCACGAACTTAGAGAATTTTCTCATAAGGGTACACGATTTACAGGGTTTGGAAAAGGTAATGAACTTTTGAAAAGTGCAGCTTAGCCAGCGAGACTGAATCCGGTGAAAGCGGTATTAGCGCAGCCAGCGGCTACCCAATACTGGGCAGGCGTAACGATAGCGGTAGGTTGATGAAGGAAAGCACTATCAAAAAGCGCAATTGACAGCGTTTCAAAAATGATTGCAAAAGACCCAAAAGCTTCATTATTCCTAATGAGAATAATAAATGCCTTCCTTATTGCATAATACTGTACAATATTAAGACTTTACTAAGGTATTTGGCAATGGACATTTTGGTTTATTGCTTAGCCTTTTTGATATGAGAGAGCAAGATTATTGGACAGGCAGCTACCCCTGAATTGTAATGGTAGTGCTGCGAAACCCATTCTGGCAAGGTGTAAATCAGAGGTCTATCTCAACAAGGGTCACCGGTCCCATAAGTCCCGCAGGAATGAGTGGTGAACCGTTCTTGTACAGGCGATTTGTGGTGAAGGTGAACCGCTTTGTGGGGCGATTTTGTCCGGTAAGCAACCAGTCCGGCCACTGATTCTTTTTAACACCATCGTCGGGTAACTGCTCATCGCCAATCAGTCGGTTAACCCATAAGTTGGCCACCTCGATTGTCAATTTGTTATCTTTTTCCCTAAGCAAATCCGTGATATCTACACGCCAGGGAGCCGTCCAGACTACCCCAACTTCACGGCCGTTCAGCGATACCTTAGCCAACTGATTTACCCTACCCAAATCCAGTGAAACGCGGTGGTTCTTTAGCCGACGGCTGGCTGGGTAATCAAACGTCTGCCTGTACGTGGCAATGCCTGAATAATACTGGATACCCGGATTGGTATTCAGCGTCCAGTCGGTGAGTTTATCGAAGACAACGGCGGGTGGCCCACCCCACCGCGGATCGAAGGCTACCGTCCAGGAACCAGTCAGCGGAGTTGTCGCTGTTATGCGGGGAACGTTCAGGGTTGCTATCAGCGGGCGTTCTGTTTCGGCAGCAAACACGAGCAGGTAACTTTGGTAGGCATCGAACTGAAGCGGCACGGTAGTGTAGCCGTTACTGACGGTGAACTGAGGCAGCGGTTTTGTATGGCCCGTCAGCGGGTCCCAAAGTTGCGGCTTCCCCCTGGTCGTCCGAAACTGGCAGTTGGCCTTAACCGGATTGCCAGACGGATTGCTGACGAAATACAGGTCATACGCGTTTGCCTGCCGGTGCAGGTAACGCATGGGGACGGATGCTACGAAGTCCTCGATCACCCCCGCCTTTTTCAGTACGGCAGCCGTTTGCGCGTAAGTCGGGTATAGCGACTGGGTATCGGGCCGACAAACAGCACCACCCCAGTGAATAAAGCCCTGACCATATGGACGCCTAACTGGTGAGACAGGTTCCTTACTACCCCCCCACACCTCGACCACTGTGGCCCGTAGTTGCTGGTCGGCCCGGGCATAATCGGTTAGGCCGGGCGTTTGGCGGGGCGGGCAGCCGACTACCGTCGCTCCCGCCTTTACCAGCGATTGAATTTTTTTGAGCAACGTCAGCGACATCGTTGGCCAGGCGGGCAATACCAGCAATCGGTACGTGGCACCTCCGGGAAAAACAATTTGCCCGTTTTTGACCGTGGCCCGGTACAACTGCCCCGGTGCACAACCGTCAAACGTGTAGCCCCGCCGGTCGGGGATAAATGCATCGCCCGTCAGGGCCGACGCCGGTGCCCGAAAAACGTGGGGTGCTCCTTCGGGTGTCAGGTAAAGGATATCCGCCACCGGGCGGCCCTGCTGAAGCATAAACTGACAGCGCGACAAATAGCGATGGTAGGCTCCCACCATAGGCCACCACGTTTGGTTCCGGTCCCAATGCACGCCATACGGCCCCATAGTCATGCCTGGTTTCAGGCTGTCGTTAAGGGACTGATGCTGAAACGTATGGAAAAAGAACTGATTGATGCCAGCCGCCAGAGCCCAGTCGGTCTGGTTTTTCATAGCGCCCGGATATTGTTTCCAGGCTTCGGCGCGTTCGGCAGTAAAGGCTTCGGCGGGTACCTGCGCCTGACCATTAACGTGAGCAATCGAGATGGCTTCGTAACAGCTAAATGCCGTAGCATACCCATAGTTTTTGCTCCAAAACTCGGCCATTGGCACATCGGCTACGCTGCCCAGCTCCAGATCCGCCGTTGGGTTCATGTCATATGGTTCAATGGATAACGCCATTCCATGCCGATGCGCGTATCGTTTGAGGTGGTTAGCGTGGTTGTCCACAACCAGTTCCTGAGCCGTTTGCCGCACATCCCACAGAAACCGCTCACTGATTGCCCGGCTCTCTATCTCGACACCCGTAAAAACCGGATAATAGGGCAGGGGGTCATAGTGCCGTCGTCGAATAAATTCCTGCCGGAAGTGGGCGGTCCAGTTTTGCGCGCCCATTTCCCAGCTGTCCATATGCAGACGCGTCAGCCCACCGCTGCTACCCGGCTTTCGGGGTCCTACGTAGCGCAGGATTTTGCCGACGTAGCGGTCTAAGTGCGCATTGAGGGCTGTTGTATCGAACTTGTCGGATTCGAACCCCAGGCCGGGCATCGGAGCTGGGCGGGTAACGGCTCCGTTGTTACGGGAAACGAAACGCATGACCGTCCAGTTGCCAGCCGGGACCTGCCAGGCCAGCGTACCGTCGGGCCGGAGTTTGTCAGTCAGATCAACAACATTCTTGCGCGACGTTGCCGCGAGGTTCATGCCTGCCCAGTCGGGTGAGGCAGGAAACAGATACGGTTTAGTGCCTTTCACGGACGAATAGGGTGCCCGGTAATACAGTGCTTTTTCGTCACTGTCGGGCAGCGGGTGCCGGGTTGCCGGCGTTGGGAACGCCAGTACGGCCACGTCCTGATAAAAGGCTTCCCATTGTTTTTTTAGGGACGGGGTAAACCCACCTTCCCCAAAATAAGGCTTTTTGGGTTTAGCTACGGGCAGGTTCAGGGTGTGGCTGGCCGGGCCGGTTACCTCGGTTGAACTGGCTACCAGATGTTGCATCGACTGGCTGGGTTCTACCCACGGGCCACCGCTGCCCGTCCAGCCCGGCCCCACGCCCAGCACAATGTCAATACCCAATCGTTCGGCTTCACGAACAGCGTGTTTGAACAAAACGAGCCACTGATCGCTCAGAAAATCAACCGGACCGCGCGGCACACCTACGTTGACCTCCAGAAAAACGACTTTCCCGATACCGGCCTGTTTCATTGATTCCAGGTCCTTCATCATTCCTTCCTGCGAGAGATTGCCGTCCATGAAGTACCAGTATACCCCCGGCCGGGCGGAATCTGGCGGGTTAACAAAACCCGTGCGAAGTCGGTCTACATCGGTTGTATCCGTTTGCCAAACGGACGGCTCCGGCTGATGTTTCTGAACGGCCAGTAATACGAACAGAAGCCAGCATAAGCCGATGATGATGATGGGGAATTTTTTGCGGGTCATAAAAAAGGGTAGCCAGGAAGGGCATTAATATCAGCACACCTGTATCGTCTCAATTTGAAGCAGGCTGCCTAATTTCTTTAGTTTTGACGCGATGTGGCCAACGCCAACGGCGCAGTGGTGGGCCGGGCCGTGGCTGTTCCAGTTGTTGACGAACTGCCGTGCCCCCACCGAAAAACGGTACCGGCTGTTGGTATTGCCAATCTCCAGAATCGGCCCTGCTACGGATTCACCTTCGGCCATCAGTAAAAACAACTTACCCCGACCGTCTTCTACCACCGACAGCAGCGTGACCGGCCCCGTTTGTACCGACATCTCCACCGATAGCCCCGCGCCTACCTTGCCGTGGTACACCTGCAGCGGTTTTACTTTGGTTTGACCCTGCGCAATTTGAACGTGTCCCGGTCCGTCGTGGCCCATCAGCACTACGTTGTCAGTGAAATCCATGGCGTAATATTCGGTAAACGAGCCACCCACCCCGAAGCTGTCCATAATTTTCATGGCCTGCGCGTTCTTGATCTCGTACTCGCCCGCCACCGGAATACCCCGCCCCGTCAGCAGCGAAGTACCCAGAATAATCGAACTCATTGTATCAGCGTTACTCACATTACCGCTGCCTTTGTGATAGTACGCCAGCGACCCTAGCCCATGCCTTTCAACCAACTGATCCAGCGCAACCGAAGTGCAGGCAGCCCGCTCCAGTTCGGCCCGCGAGCAGTCGGATTGTACCTCAAACTGGTCATAAAACAGCGCAACGCGTTCCTGAATTTCGGGTGCCGAAACGGCTTCTCTGAGGGCTGATAGTTCATCGACTTCCAGAATTTTTATCTGCCCGCCAAAGGTGATGAGCTGCAGCGTTGGGTCAGAATAGATGTCGAGCATCCCACTGTAATAATTGCCCATCAGCCCTAAGCAGTTGTGGGCCATCACGTTTTTTACGTGGGCCGCTTCAATCCATTCATCAATTTCCTGCCAGCAGTCAGGGTCGTTGTGCAGCATACCGGTTATCTGGTGGAACGGAATCCCGGCCCGCCGAAAAACATTGGCGATCTCAGGTACCGGGCAGGCTGAGCAGTAGGCCAGCCACTCGCCCGTCATGCGGGTGCGATCGTTAAGCTGGTTGAACCGGGCGTAGTCGATAGCCGCTTCGGGGGCGAGATTGAGCAACAGCACCGGCACGTTGGCCCGCTGCACCACCGGCAGCACCGTGGCCGAGAGGGCGTAGGTCGTAACATAGATAACCAGAATGTCTATATCGGCCCGCCGGAAGCGGTGGCCCGCCTGCATGGCTTTTTCGGGCGTATCGATCAGGCCGAGGTTGACGACCTGTGCATGAGACCGCGCCAGTTTACCCGCCACCTGCTCAAGATAACCGGTCAGGCGGCTTTCCAACCCGTCGAACTGTGGCCAGTAGACGTCCAGGCCGATGCCGAACAGCCCCACCCGCATGGGGGAGTTTGTGGCTATGCCGTTATCATAAAATACAAGCGATGAGGTAGTAACGGTACTCATTTTGGATCAATGAATAGTGGTATACAGTAGATTGACCGATAGATGTGACTTTGGATTGTATAATTCAGGACAAAAGTAAAATTTTGGCAAGAATCCTTCCAATAGACATTTTGATTAATTGTTTGGCTGTTTTGATATGGAACTCTACCGACGGTATTTTGACGAAGTACAGTTACAGGCATTAGCCGAGCAGACACCCAGTTGGGGAGTCGATATCTTGACTATCGGGCACAATATCCATCTGCCCAAAAAAGAATACCCCGACCCAAATCATCCAAACCAGTACTGTTTTGACTGGAACCAGGGCCGAACGTTGGATGAGTTTCAATTGGTATACATCGCTAATGGTCAGGGCGTTTTCGAATCAGAATACGTTTCATGTACGTTGGTGGAAGGGGGCACGGCGTTTCTACTTTATCCCGGAGTCTGGCACCGATTTAAACCCTCATACGACACCGGCTGGGAAGAATTCTGGGTTGGTTTCCGGGGCCATTATGCCGAATATCTGATGCGGCAGGAGTGCTTTAGTCCGCAGTTACCGTTAATGCGAATCGACCTGCGGGCTGAGCTACTGAATGTGTTTACCCGCCTGACTGATACGCTCAAATATGAAGGAATTGCCTATCAGCAGATTGCAACCTGTCAGGTTATTCAGTTATTGGGTCTGGTATATACGTCTGCCCTGATGGGTGATAGCAGCCGAACTCAACGCGAACAACTTGTGCATCAGGTCCGCTATCAGGTGCAGGGAAACTGGAATAAAGAAATCGACTTCAAGACGCTGGCGCAGGAAAAAAACGTCAGCTACGTATGGCTCAGGAAGTCGTTCAAAGAGGTGATGGGGGTCGCACCGGGGCAATACCACCTGAATCTAAAAATAGAAAAAGCGATGCAGATGCTTCAGGAAACTGACCTCTCGGTTTCGGAAATTGCCTATCAAACCGGCTTCGAGTCATTGTTTTACTTTTCCAGAATTTTTAAGAAGAAGGCAGATCTGTCACCCACCGAATTTCGGGCAAAATGGAACAGCAAACATGGAATAGCCTCCACGTGATGGTCTTTATATGGATGATTTGACTTAGTAAGGCATGACTGCGTTTACCAGTCAATAGGTTCAGGAATGTACTGTAATCCCTTTTTTCTTATAGTTTTATCAAAAAAAACCGGTGCAGTGAATTCCTGTCCATACTGAAAAAGTCAACTGGAATTGCTGTACAGCAAACATCACATCGATGCCTTCTACCCGCCGAAACTTCGTAAAAAAACTGGC
The DNA here is from genome assembly GCA_014377625.1 of Spirosoma sp. GTDB lineage: Bacteria > Bacteroidota > Bacteroidia > Cytophagales > Spirosomataceae > Spirosoma. The sequence goes on along the minus strand of JACMPG010000349.1, from coordinate 19,986 downwards.
AGTTGCCGGGAGCACGTTCTCTGTCAATAATCTTCTGGGGGCCACGCAGGCCGCAAACCGGGCCGCTGCCAGCCAGCGCGTACAACACCTTAGTCCGCAGGAAGTAGCCGCCGACGAAGCGTACTGGAACACCATTCAGCAGAGCTATACGGCTTCCTCCTCCAGTATTATAATTCTCAATAATGGGGGCGTTTCGCCCTCGCCATTATTGGTAGAACAGGCCCTTGAGCGGTATAATCAACTTATCAATCAGGGGCCGTCCTATTACATGTGGCGAATTCTGGACCAGGGTCGTGAACCGGTGCGCGAAAAACTTGCCCTGCTGGCCGGTGCCCCGCCCGATGAAATAGCCATTAACCGCAACGCTACCGAAGCCCTGAACACGGTAATTTACGGGCTTGACCTGACGCGGGGAGATGAAGTAATTGGAGCTTTGCAGGATTACCCAAACATCATTCAGGCATATCGGCAGCGGGCGCAGCGGGAGGGTATTGTCTATAATCAACTCAATTTTAAATTTCCGATTGAGGATGATGAACAGATCGTTCGTGAATATGAAAAAGCCATTACGCCCAAAACCAAACTGATTCACGTAACACACGTCATTAACTGGGTAGGTCAGATTATGCCGGTTCAAAAAATCTGCCAGATGGCCCGTAAACGCGGTGTCGAAGTCCTGGTAGATGGAGCGCACTCATTTGGGCTGCTTGATTTTAAAATCCCCGACCTCGGCTGCGATTATTTTGGCACCAGCCTGCACAAGTTTTTGTCGGCTCCGGTGGGTACGGGTATGCTGTGGATAAAGAAAGAAAAGATACCCAAAATATGGCCACTGCTCTGCAATAGCCAGCCTAAAAGCGGGGATATACGAAAATTTGAGACGCTGGGTACCCGGAGTTTTGCCATTGAGCAGGGCATTGGCGAAGCTATCAATTTTCACAACTCCATCGGTACCAAACGGAAGGAAGAACGGGTGCGGTATCTAAAAAACTACTGGGCAACGAAAGCCCTGGAACTGCCCGGTGTCAGCCTGTCAACGTCCCTGAAATCGCAGTTTTCCTGCGGTATCTGCGGAGTCAGTATCGACGGCCTGACACCTGCACAGGTAGAGGGTAAACTAATGGCCAAATATAAAATCAATACGTCGCCTACCGTCTGGGAGAATATAAGCTGCGTTCGCGTAACGCCCCACGTTTATACCACGCTGGCCGATCTGGATAAATTAGTAAACTCACTGCGTGAGATAGTTGCGGAGAGAAAGTAGCTCTTCAGAGCAGTTGAGTGGCCTGAATCAGCAGATACCGATTTACTTTTTTGATTCCGACAGAAGTTGTACCGGCCCCAGCAAACCGGAAATCTGCAATTGCCAATCGGGACGCACCGTCACGTTCGTTTGTGTCAGTCGCTGCGCCTGGGGTTTGTCCCGGTCGCCAATGAGCCGGTTACGCCACGAATTAACGACCTCTACTTCCAGTTGATTGCCCGTGGCTTTGAGCAGGTTACCAACCGAAACCCGGTACGGTGGTGTCCAGACAATGCCTAAGTCGGTTCCGTTTAGTCGTACCCGTGCGATGCCAACATCCTGAACGCTGCCCAAATCCAGATAGAGCGGACCGGGTGGGCTAACGGGGGCATCGAAGGTTTTGTGGTAAACAGCCGTACCGGAATAAAAGTGGATGCCTTCCTCAGGGCGCGTCGTCCAGCTGGCCAGTGTATCGAACGTGACCGAAGTGGGGCCACCCGCCACCCACTTTTTGTCGAACGTGACCTGCCAGGGGCCGCTTAACGTAGCGACTGGGTTATACACCGGATAATTCAGTTCTGTAGTGCCCTGACGGGAAGCGGATATCGTTTTACGAAAAACGACGAATACCGAACCATATGGATTTAACGCCAGCGGAACACGAATCCGGCCATCCTGCTGCTGGAAAGCCGTTGCCGGTGTGATGTTGCCCGTAACGGGGTCCCAGAGTTCAGGCTGTTTGCCATTAACCCGAAACGTAGCCGTAAGCCGGGCTGCTTCGGGGTTTTGATTGCTGATAAAATAGTAATCGTCACCCGCGAGGGTTTTATGAAAATAGTCGAAAACCTGCCCGGCAGTCTGGCCCGTCAATTCCGCGTCCGGTTTAACGCCGTCGGCCAATACTACTTCGCGGGCCGTTTTGCCCCAAATTACCCGCCCTTCGCCCATTTTGTGTTCGCCCACTGCCGATTCGCCCGTTCCCCATAGTTGGTTAGCGGTGGTTTCGAGTTCTGTTTCGCTGGTGGGATAGCCCACCAGACTGGCCGTCGATTGGGGCTTTGGCCCGATAACGGTGCCGCCCGCCCGTACCAGTTTCGCCACTTTACGCAGGGCGACCAGTGATAAAATCCTATGATCTGGCAGAACCAGTACGCGGTACGATAAGCCGTGCGGCAATGTAATCCGGCCATTCCTGACGGTCAAGACCTGCAAACGGTCTTCGTTAATTACGTCGTAATCAAAGTCAGGTAATGCGCGGGCGGGGTCGTCGGCTTTCTGACGGGCAATGTTCGGTACGTGGTCTCCGTAATAATACAGCACGTCCGATACCGACTCTCCCTGCTGAAGCAGATACTGACAGCGGGTCAGGTACTGAATGAATCCCGTTGAGTAGTCCCACCAGGTTACGTTGGGGTTGAAATGTGTGCCGGCAAAGTACTCCTGCCCCGGCAGGCCCATTTCCTTCGGCGAGCAGGTAAATGTATGCAGATAAACCAGATTCAGACCGGCGCAGAACTCGTGGTCGGCACTGGATTTCATGGCCGACCAAATCACGTCGTTCCAGTGGGGTCCTATGGTCGTGAAGGACTCGGCCCCAACCAGGGGTTTGTTGTAAATATGGGCGGCACTGGCGGCCTGTTTCACAAAAAAGCGGTTGGCGGGCGTAGGACGGTGGGGCGACGGCGACCAGAATTCGCTCATCATAATCTCGCTGTAGCCGTAATTTTTCAACCCATCGAACGGCCCTGCGTGTGGCCCCGCCGATTCGGGTTGCAGCCCGATGCCGTATCGACTGGCCCGTTCGGCAAATATAGCATACTGATTTTCAGCCACGCAGTCGCTGATGGTTTTGCGGAAATCGGTCAGAAACCTATTGCTTTCGTCGCGATTGCCCACAATTTCACCGGCCACTACGGGCAGGTAAGGCCAGATGGCGTAACCGCGTCGTTTCTGAAACTCCTGGGCAAAGGCTTCGGTCCAGTTGCACCCTCCCGCTTCCCAGCTATCGGTCTGGAGGTAGTTGAGGGTTTTGCCCGCCAGTGGCCCAATGAGTTTGAGCATCGGTTCGATGTGCGTATCCCAGTAGCGGGTAAAGGTGTTCGGATTGAGTGGGTCAAGTACGCGACCCTGCCATTGGCCGCTTGCCGTTGATACCTTAGCTCCGGTGGGTGTATAACCAAACCGCATGATTGTCCAGGTTCCCGCCGGAACGTCCCATTCCAGTACGCCCTGCGCGTTTAGTTTCGCTGACAGGTTTTGTATCGTGTTTTGCGGGATACCGACTTCTGCTGGCTGAGGGGCTGTATCCGTAAGCAGAAAGCGCGTATCCGGGGCCGACCCACCCAGTTCAATCATACCCGCTTTGGCCGCCAGGTCTTTGATGGGGGTGTGTATTGTGGCTGACAGAGGGAAGGCCAGTACGTAGCTGTCCCGGTAGTAATCGTCTTTGGTCTTTGGTTGCGGCAATGCCTGTTTATACGTTATGGGACCTTTGACCGTCACCTCCGACCAGGTTATCTGTTTAGCGGCTTCGGCGGGTGTAATATCGGGTCCGCCCAGATTCCAGCCGCTTTGAATGCTCATGCTTAACACCAGATTGAGCCGGGCGGCTTCCTGAACCGCGTGCAGGTATAATTCGCGCCAGGCCGGGGAGCTAAACATGGGTCCTTCGGGCACCTGCGCGTTGCCCCGCTGCTCGGCCCCGCCCGCATCGAAAATACAGGCCCCACTGAACCCTTTCGCTTTCATGGCTTCCAAATCGCGGGTAATGGCCGCTTTTGTTACGTTCCCGTTGAGCCACCACCACCAGCATCGGATGCCGTATTTCGATGGGGGCGTTGCAAAGGTTGCCACCGAAAGGCCGGGAGCTGGGGCCGGTTTTTGAGCAAAAGCCGTGTAAGCCAGTGTCGTCAGGGCAACGAGAAATGAAAGAAAAACGCGCATTGGAAGGAGGGAGTTAGTTAACCGGTACTTCGTTAATCAGCAATAACGCTTGCTGCTCTTGCCTCGGTGTCAGTCGGGGATTTTGCTGACGGTTTGGCGAAATTTTTCAGGTACGACACGGTTTGGGGAACAAACGTGCAGGTAATGGCTTTCAGCAGGTGGGGCGTTTGCGGGTAGGCTACTCCTTATTCGCGTACTTCTCTGCACGAACACCTGCGTTTGAAAGCGGGTATTCGTACAGAAAATACCTGATTATGAATAATATACCTAACCCTGTCAATAATTTGCCGTCATGCTGCGTACCGAACGCTTAACCGCCGGTGCCGAATATATGCGATTTACACGTCAACACGGTAGTTCCTGATCGTTGACGTTTCAGTTCGTTCATTCGTTTTTGGGCAGGCTACCCGTACCCCAGTTCTTATTCGGTTGCGGCCCCATGTCCAATACCAGCGAGCCACCTTTCAGCAGATCCGATGCGCTGAACCAGAAGCTGTTGAGTTCCTGGCCGTTCAGCCTGGCTCGCTGAACGTAGAGGTTGGTTCGGGATGCGTTTCTGGCTTCAATGGTGAACTGCTTCCCCCGTCCGTAGCGATTGCCTAAGTCCAGTACCACCTTCTGAAAAAGCGGGCTGCCAATTTCGTAAATCGGGTCAACGCGGCACCCGCCGTCGGTCTGAAACAGGCCCAGGGCGTTCATTACAAACCAGGCACTCATCTGCCCCTGATCTTCGTCGCCGAGGTATGCATTGGATACGCCATAGCCATAGTAGCGGTCCATAATCGACCGGCTCCATTGCTGGGTCAGCCAGGGCTTGCGTGCCCAGTTAAACAGGGCCGAAAAGTGCATCGACTGCTGATTGCCCTGCACCACCGGGTAGTCCCAGTACTGGTCGTTAGGACCGTTGAATCGCCACTTTTCGCTTTCGCCAAAGCCCCACTCCAGCCGGTCGGCGAAGGTTTTCTCGCCAATCTGACTCGCCAGGCCAGGAACGTCCTGCGGCACGAAAAAGGTGAGTTGCCAGGCGTTGCCCTCCACATAATGTTTGTTGGCTCCTGACTTGAACGGGTCAAAATCGGCCAGCCACGTACCGGTCGAGTCCCGCATCCGGGCGTATTTCGTGGTCGGGTCAATCACGTTTTTCCACCACTGCCCTCGGTCTTTAAATTCCTGATAGGCCGACTGTTTGCCCAATGATTTGGCGAATTGCGACACCGTCCAGTCGTCGAAACTGTACTCCAGTGAGTTGGAGAACCGGCCTTTATCGTAGGGAACGTAGTGGTGTTTGAGATAGGCCACCAAATCCCGGTTGCCGGCAAATCCACCGCCTACTTTGGTGGCCGAAGTAGTCTGCATTTTATAGACGGCCTCGAACGCTTTCTGCGCATCAAAATCCCGGATGCCCATCTGGTACGCCCCCACGATGAGCGGAATTTCGTGCTCAGCCACCATCACCGGAATGTATTCCATACCCGCCGGTCCCTTCGCCAGCCAGCCGTTGGCTCTATACATAGCCAGCTGCGAATTCACCCACTTACTTGACCAGTCGGGAGTAACTAAGTTCCAGAACTGGTTCAGGTTCCAGAAGGTATTCCAGAAGGCATCGCAGCCCAGAGCCAGCTGATTTTTGCTGCCGAGGGTCAGCACTTTTTCGTCGGCGTTGCGCCACTGCCCGTTCACGTCGCTGAAGGTGTTGCGGCTGGCCAGGGAGCGGTACATATTCGTATAGAATCGCATCTTCTCCCGCTCGTCGTTGCTGGTAATCTGTACCCGGCCCAGCAACCCATCCCAGACCCTGAGCTGATTGGCTTCTACGGCGGCAAAATTCCAGCCGAAGGGGTCTGTGATCTCCGTTTTGAGGTTCAGGGCTGCGTTGGCAATGCTGACGTAGGAAATGCCGGTCCTGACCTGAACCGTTTTCTGCGTCTTCGTATCAAATTCGAGGTACATCCCGGCCTGCTCTGCGCTGTCGGCGGTGAGGGTACTTTGCTGAACCGTGCCATTTAGCCAGGTGCCGTAACTCTTGATGGGCTGATCGAACTCCATCACAAAATGCACCGTATATTCCTGGCTGGCATCCTTCGACCAGACGTTTTCCGTCAGCTGGTGGCTGTAGCCTTCAATTCTGTAATCGCTCGTTTTTTTGAGGTTTACGCCTTTGATTTTGTAGCTGTATTCAGCCGGAATCCGGAGGTTTACCATTACCCGGCCCGTCTCGCTGTTGTGGTAGGTGTACCGCTGAAATGAGGCCCGTGTGGTGGTTACCTCCGCCGTAATGTTGTAATCGATCAGGTCGACCCGGTAGGCTCCCAGCCCCGCTTTTTCGGTCGTCTTGTCGATTTTGGATCGGTACCCGTCATCGGAACCGTCGGGCGAGCCGATGTTGAGTTTCAGCGGTCCCGTTACCGGAAATGTACCCAGCCCGGACATGGTCCATTCGTGGATGTGGCTGAAGGTGCCGATAGACTCAAACGTAGGGTCATAGCCCGCCTGCCAGCCCGCCTTCTGATTGTCGGGACTCAGCTTTACCATGCTAAAGGGCATCCAGGGGCCGGGCGCAATCATCCACCGCGAATGTCCGGCTCCCATCATGGTGTTGACGTACCCGGCAGGGGTTCGCAACGGTTGTTTATCCCGGCTCACCTGCCCCTCGCGAATCAGTCTGTTGTTCAGGAATATGGCATACCGACTGTTTTTACGCTGCATCACCGCGGGCATTGGCGCCTGTAACACGTACGTACCCTTGTCGAGAGATTGCGAAAGAATCAGCCTGCCGTCCAGCTTCACCGTCAGCATTGGTTTGGTAGTCAACTGAACTACGTCGATCAGTAACGGCTGAACGCGCCCGCCCGGCTGCTCAATTTCGTAGTCAGCGGCCACGATAGTCTCGATCAGTGCGTTGCCCGGCTTTGCCAGTTTAACCCCCGCCGGGCCGTCTAAGCGAATCTGGTCGAAGGCCAGCCAGCCGCCTTCCAGCGAAGTAATCGTAACGTCATTGGTGCCGGTGCGGATCAGGCTGGCCGGTATGTCTAATTTGACCAGTTGCTCGCTGCCTGGATTAAATGGGCCAGTTGGACTTTTGCCGCTTTTGCCCCGGTCGAGTTTAAACAGCCCCGGCTTTCCGTTTATCAGCACCTTCAGCAGTGGAGCCGCAGCAGAGTCGGTTTCCAGCACGTCGATGAGGAGTTGCCAGGGACCGGTGGCCGGTTTGGTGGCGATTTCGAACTTGACGCTCAGCATGTGCGAGCGAATACCGGCGGTATTCCCGGTGCCACCCCAGCCATTGGCGGGTCCGGGCAGGACGTAGGGCCAGTCGGTTTGCGGGTTGGAGTGGCCAATCAGAAAGAAGCGGTCTTCGTAGCCGAAATCGTCCTCGACAAAGCGACTGAACTGATCCGGGGCCAGGGCCATGCCGCTGGGTGTATTATCATTCTCTCCAATTTTCCAGATGACCGTCGATTGGGCAATTACACTGCCAATGCAGACGTACAGGAAGGCCGACAGGCAACAGATTCGGTTTAGCATACTCATTGGGATGAATTAGACAGGGGAATGTGGTTTAGAAGGCGCAGGCCAATTTTGTAGTCGTAATAATGGCCCGGCGGTCCGGTTGTTTCAACGTATTTTCCAGCAACATAATACCCGCACCGGGTTTGCGCCAGTACTCCATCAGTTTGGCGTATTTTAGGTACCACCAATCCTTTACGTTTACGGCAGGAACGGACGTGCCGAGGAGACATAACTGTAGTGTCGTGACGGAACAGAACAAAGATCGGCCATCCACCCCGGAGACCCAATAATGAACGTCAGCCCGAATATGGATTCATTTTAAGTGGGTATAGTGCGGGTAGTGCCGTTTTGGCGGATGATTGCTGTTGAATGTCAGCTATACACCTGAATAGAATCACGGCCTGCCCTGACCCCGGACAAGGTATGGGGACACATTCCGACGGACTTTTGTCCAAACCAACGGACTGACTATGAAAACGATCCTTGTTCCCGTCGATTTTAGTACGCACACCATCCACACGGCCCATTTTGGTATGGAGCTGGCCCATCAGATTGGCGGGCAGGTCCTGCTGCTGCACGTTGTTCAACCCTCGCCCCGCGTACCGATGATGGGCGTTCCAACGGTCAATTTATTGTCCTGGAACCGGTCAATGTACGATCAGAAATCCGTTGAGATGCAACAGGTTAAGGATGAACTGAACGACTTTAAACGGCGGGAGGGTTTCCCGGATGTAGAAGTCCACAGTGAATTACTGGTGGGTCAGCCCGCCGATTCTATTCTTGAGATTGCCCGTAACCAGGCCGTAGCCTTCATTGTGATGGGTACGGTGGGTGCGTCCAGTGCCTGGGAGAAGATGTTTGGCTCCGTTACGTCCGAAGTGGCCAGCCAGGCCGATCAGCCGCTATGGATTATACCGAATGCTGTGCGGCTGAATGCCCTGCGGCAGTTTGCCTATTTTGCCGACCTGGAAGGCGACGAGGTAAGCTGTATCAATCAGGTTATCGACCTCGGCGAGCAGTTGCGGGTAGCCATGAACGTTGTGCACGTATGCGGCCTGAATGACGATGCCCAGTCACAGGCGGAGGCCATGATTGATGCGTTCGAGGTGTCATACGCCAACGACCGGGTTACGTTCCAAAACCTGGGCTATGACTCGGTGGGGGAAGGGGTTGAAGCCTACACCCGAACGCACTGGCCCGACGCCATCGTGCTGGCCCAGCGAAACCGGGGGCTGGCTGGGCGGCTCTTCCATAAAAGTGTAATTCGCCAGCTCTCGCTGACCGCCAAACGCCCCTGTTCATTATCCAGAAGCCAGATATCTGATGAACAGATGTTTTAATTCAGCCAACTCTGGTAGTCAGCGAACCGAATCGTTTCATGACACCGGGGCTGTTTTGCTGATCTGACTAAAATCAGGACCGTACATGCTGATCGTCAGGAATATGCCTTGCCTGACGTAGTTCTTTTGTATAGGCTAATAAAACCCTTTGACTATGAAAATGATCGTTGTTCCAACCGACCTGAGTGCCGAGTCTGAGATAGCCCTGTCGGTGGCTGTTGATCTTGCAAGAGTCTATGAATCAGATATTAAGCTTGTCCATTCGGTACTCTATCCCGCCGTAGTAGGTCCGTACCCGGGTGGGTCAATGATTGTGGCTGACTACATGCTCGACACCCACCGTAAACTGGAAGACGAAGCCCGCCAGACGATGGACCAAATGCAGCAGAACCCTGCTTACGCCGGCGTATCCATCACTCCTGTACTGCTAACCAGCGGACGCGGGCTGGTTGATGGCGTAACTGAACAGGCTGCTGACCTCATCGTACTGTTTTCGCAAGGGTCGTCGGGGCTGGCAGAATGGCTGGTGGGTTCCAATGCCGAAGCTATTACCCGCCACGCGCAATGCCCCGTTCTGGTGATAAAAAAACCGATATCCCACTTCAAGCCTGAAAAAATCGTTTTTGCGATCGACATGGATGACCGGTTCAGGAAAAGCGATCACTACCCATTTCAAATGGGTGAGCAAAACCAACACCAGTTCCTGTATGTATTAACCCCCAGCGACAACCGGCAACCCGATGGCATTCGGGAGTGGGTCGATGAACTGGCCCAATACAAAGGAATTACGGATTATAACCTGGTCATTCGCCACGCCCATTCCGTACCCGAAGGCATTGTTGAGTATGCCGAAGACACCCAGGCCGACCTGATTGTGCTCTTTACACAGGGCCATACCGGGCTATCTCACCTGCTGGCGGGCAGCGTGGCCGAAGACGTGCTGAACCGCGCCCAAACGCCTGTACTTATCATGCGGCTCTGATCTGTATATGGCTGTAAATCTGATTTCTAAAATGGTTATCCTACTGACTACGGCTGCCCCTATTTATGGGCAGCCGTAGTCAGTAGGATAACCATACCTGCATCGCCCGTAGTGCCATTACATGCATCTATCGGGAAACAGAGTGAGCGATTTCACGACGTAGATCAAGTCGAGTGAAAAAGAAAGTCAACACAAAGAAGTCTGTGTAGTGGGCTGCGTTTGCCGGTTTTCGTAAAACGTGAACTGGTTCAGCAATCCCAGGGCAATCTGACTCAGTGTCTCCTTTGTCAAAAATCCCTGGTGAGCCGTCAGCAACACATTTGGGTGATGGCGCAGCCGGTTCAGGCGGTTATCCGGTATGTCTTTTTCAGAAAAGTCGTGGTGGAAATAGCTCTTTTCGTTCTCGTATACATCGGTCGCGTAGCCCCGCAACAGCTGTTTGTCGAGCGCGTTGAGTACGGCATCGGTATCGATCAGTCGGCCCCGGGCGGTATTGATCAGAATGGCTTCCGGTTTCATCAGGGCCAGCGTCAACGGTCCAATAAGAGCGTTGGTCTGATTGGTGAGCGGGCAGTGCAGCGATACGACGTCGGCCTGCGCCATGAGTTCGTTGAGTGATACGTACTGCACACCAGCGGCACGTAACGGCTGGCTGGGCTGAATGTCGTACGCCAGCAAAGTACAGCCAAATCCCAGCATAATCTGGGCAAAGGCTCTCCCAATACGGCCTGTACCAATAACACCCACCGTTTTGCCGTGCAGATCGGTTCCCATCAGCCCGTCGATGGCGAAGTTACCGCACTGCACACGCTGACTGGCTTCGGGCAGGTGCCGTATGAGGCCCAGCAGGAGGGCAACGGTGTGTTCGGCCACCGCATGGGGCGAATAGCCGGGTATCTTAATCAGGGTCATACCCAGCCGGGTGAGCGTAAACTGATCTACGTTGTCGACACCGGCACTGCGCAACCCTACAATCGACACATTCAGGGCGTGAAGCCGCTCCAGAACGGGCTTGCTCAGGTCATCATTGACGAAGGCGCAAACGGCCTGATGGCCTTTCGCTTTCCCGACGGTGTCTATGTCCAGGGCTTCCGGGATATAGGTAATCTGATGGTGTTTGCAGTAGCTTTCAAAGCAGGTTTGCTCGAAAGGCAGCGCACTGAAAAAGGCGATCTTCATGGGACATAGCGGTTAAACACACACGTTCTCAAAGTTGACATTTATCCCGCCGGATTGGCCTGATTTCTCTCAGGGCGAACTTTGATTGTGCTTACCTCTCACAGGTGAATGTCGGCATTTCTCTTTTGAACCCAACCGGAAACGAGTATAGGAACGGCAGTATAATTACAAATCAACCAGTAATAGATTTCTGAACGGTAAAGTCTGAGGACAAAAGAAATTTTCACCGTCTCGTAAATTATGATTTGCGAGACGGTGAAAATGATGAATTTTGTGTCTTTATACAACACATCCCGAAAAAATGAGCGACTCATCAATTATCCTTCAACGTCCCGACACGGCTGACGCCAATCAGGCGATTGGTAAGTCAACCACGCGCTACACGGTCAGTCAGGTTATCCGCTACTTTGCGACTGACCTACCCAGGTCCAGCAACTACCCCCGACACGCCCGGACGTACGTACTTTATTGTTTAAAAGAAGGTTTCGGCATCGACAGGTTGAGCTTCAACCGCTACACCGCCGATTTACCACCAAACCGAGTTTCCCCCATCCGAAAGTTTCTGCTGTTCTACCAGATTATTGGCCAGCCCGTCGTCATACTGGACCCTATCTCAACCAAAATACCACCCGCAGCCAATGAACTGATACTGCGCTTCATCCGCGAAGCGCAAAACCTGCGTGGCGACCGCTCAAAAGAAACGTACACCAAGGCACTGAACGCGTTTTTCCTGTACGTTAACAACCAACAGCAGTCTGGGGAGTCGATACAGAATCGGTCGGCTTCATTGAGTGGGTTGACCGTTGGCGATTTCGTTCAGCATTTGAAAGACAACCAGTATTCTGCTTTTACCATCAATCTGTACCTGTCGGCGGTTAAACAACTGGCGACGTGGTGCATCCGCAGGCGCGACGACCTGACGTTACGGGAAGACCAGCTCAACGCCCTGCGCGACATTGCCGATGTACGTGGTTTATCTATTGAGCGTACCTTTTATAAAGACAGCCTGGAAGCCGGCGAGCGGGAGCAATTACTGGGAGCGGTTGAAACGTCCCGTGACCGGGCCGTACTGGCACTACTGGGTCTGGAAGGTTTACGAACCGTTGAGGTGACGCGGCTGAAACTGGGCGATTTAGATTTCGACCGTCAACAGCTACACGTATTAGGAAAGGGGAAAAGCACCAAAAAACCCATCAAATTCTTCGCTGCTTGCCGGGAGTTGCTACAAACGTACCTGAAGGAAACGGCTCGTTGGCCTATTTCGCACGGCCAGCGAAGTGAGTACGTGTTCGATGACTTGAAGACGCATCAGATTCGCTACATCGTTGATAAACAGCTTAAAAAACACGGAATGAAGCGGGCTGGTATGTCGGCACACAGCCTGCGGCATACGGTTGGCCAGTTGTTGCTCGAAGCGGGTATTAGCCTGGAGCACGTGCAACAACACCTACGCCACGAAACGATGGAAACCACGCAGTTTTATACCAAGAAGAAAACGCGGAAGACCTACTTCCAGCAAATGCCGGATTGACGATTTATGTATGATTCGGTATAAGCATCGTACCTAAACGGCAAAAATTATTAACTGCTGTAAACGGTCCTTAAAAGCGAAAAATTCTGGGTAAATAACTGAAAAATAGAACTTAAGGCCTGTTACGTGGCGAAAAAAGCGGTTCTGGGTTAGCTACCCTAATACTATCTGACAAACGATTATTAGATTAATTTTAATAGAATAGATCAAAATATTGTCTGAATAAGTCAATAAATTTGACCTTCTTACCCGATCAAACTGAATCAATTTTCCAACCCGTAGCAAAGCAAAACGTAATGACCGACTACGATTACATCATTATCGGGGCTGGTGCGGCAGGCTGTGCCGTAGCCGCCCGACTCAGCGAACGCCCTGATCTCAACGTGTTGATTCTGGAAGCTGGTGGTCCCGATTCACAGCAGGAAATCCACATTCCGGCGGCTTTCCCCCACCTGTTCAAAACGCCATTCGATTGGGACTACATGACCGTGCCGCAGCCCGGCCTGAACGGTCGGCAAGAATTTAACCCACGCGGCAAGGTGCTGGGTGGTTCCAGTTCGATCAATGCCATGATTTTCATGCGCGGTAATCCCAACGACTACAACCGCTGGGCCGAGATGGGCAACAAGGGTTGGTCGTACCGCGAGTTACTGCCCTACTTTCGCAAGTTACAGCATCAGGAGCGGGGCGAAAGCGAGCATCACGGCGTCGGTGGTCCCATCAATACGGCTAATCTGCGCGATCCCAACCCCCTGAGCAACGCTTTTGTCGAAGCCGCCACGCAGGCCGGGTATGCCCACAACGACGACTTCAACGATGGCGATCAGACGGGTTTCGGGCTGTATCAGGTGACGCAGAAAAACGGCATGCGTTGCAGTGCAGCTGTGGGCTACCTGCACCCCGCGCTGCAACGTGACAACCTCACGGCCATTACACAGGCCCACGTGACGGAGTTGCTCATCGAAAATGAGCGGTGCGTGGGGGTGGCCTACCTCAAAGACGGCGAAACGCATCAGGTGCGGGCCAGCCGGGAGGTGATTCTCAGTGGTGGCTCTATCAATTCGCCCCAGGTGCTGATGCTGTCGGGCATTGGTGCGGCCGCGCAGTTGCAGCAGCACGGCATTCCGGTAAAAGTCGATTTGCCGGGCGTGGGCCAGAATCTACAGGACCATATTTTTGTGCCCATTGCCTACCACTGTACCCAGCCGGTTTCACTCACTGATGCCACCAGCCCAGAGCAGGGTGCCCGGTTCCAAAACGAGCAAATGGGGATGCTGACGTCGAATATCGGCGAAGCGGGCGGCTTTATCGACCTCGGCATCGACGGTTCACCCGAAATTCAGTTTCATTTTGGGCCAGGCTGGTTTATCCACCACGGTGCGGGTAACCCCGATGGTCATGGCTATACGTTGTTGCCGGGTGTCGTGCGGCCTAAAAGCGTTGGTAGCGTAACCCTGGCCTCGGCTAATCCGCTCGATAAAGCCCTCGTCGATCCGAATTATTACGGCGACCCAGACGACATGGAAATTATGAAGAAAAGTGTCGAAGCCGCTTTTGGGATTGCTAAACAGGATGCTTTTGCGCCCTTCCGGGGCGACCAGTACCTGCCTGGTCCTGAGGTAAGAACGCCCGAAGCCCTCGAAAACTTCATTCGCGATTACACCATGACCATTTACCATCCCGTAGGAACCTGCAAAATGGGCAACGACGAGATGGCCGTAGTCGATTCGTCGCTCAAAGTTCGAGGAGTGGCCGGGCTACGCGTGGCTGATGCTTCTATTATGCCCATTATTATCAACGGCAACAGCAACATCCCGACGATGGTTATTGGCGAAAAATGCGCTGACATGATTTTGCAGGAACTGGCGTAGGGTTGGGAGCGGGTAATTTCTCTGGCTGGAAATTACCCGCCCGCCGTCGTATTTCGTTAGAAGTAGTTAACATATTTGGGTTAAATTCTCCATACGGAATACTTAATAAGCTTAAAATCAATTAGTTATAGGGTATTATTTAACCTCGTCTCGCAGGATTCACCTTTTTACGGGGCTGTTTTGGATAGTTGCCAACACTCCACGATAATGTTTCATCATGTAGAGTACTAATTAGAGGTCAACTTATTGGTATTCAAAGATTTACGTTCTGACGGTGAACTCCCTTGGTTTCTACCAAATTAATAGATACTTATGTATTTGTATAAATATCTATTTGCGTATTTACTTAAATTATAGCTCCTTCTTTAGTTATCAACTATACCGCTTAGTAAATCCAAAAGGTCAATATTATGTCATCTCGAGTGAACGACTAAATTTGTGATAGTCTACCTGCTGATGAAGAGTTTAAGCTAATTTTCTCTAATCAAACACCTTCCTCTATGTATTATGCAATCATTTTCATGCCAGATCCGGTGAATTGACCACCCGCTTCGACGAGCTACCGCCCTTTTGTGACAGGGCCACCTATTCAATCTTTACGCTATTAATGATTCTTTTGTCATTAATGCAGGTGTCAATTACCGGGTATAACTGTTTTACGTGACTAATAGTCGCTCTACCGTAGAGCTGCTCTGACCACGATGCTGCCACATTTAATCGTTTGTTGGCTAACGATTAAAGTTCAAACGCAACATGGCATTGCGACCCCCGATTAACTCCCGGTTTCAGGTAATACATCGGTCTCCTTTACATTAATGTGGGAGCAGGGTCCTTGTATCAGTCCGTCCTGACAGACCTGGAATGGGGCGACCTCAGCACAATGGGGGGCGAAGCCCATTTACCTTTCCCAGATCGATCACCTCCTCTTTTTCTATTCCTATGAAAAGCATTATTCAGGAAAACCTACATCTGAACAATACTTGCACCTGTGAGAATCCTATTGACTGTCTGCGTCATATGTTCTGCGATCTCGTGCAGAAAAAGCGGGTGGAAGAACAGGGGCAATGCCCAGCCCGAAGACCCGTATTTCTGCGTACGCACGGTATCATCAAAGGCAATTTTACCATACTCGAAGACATTCCTAAAGTTTACAAACAGGGAATGTTTGCTACGGCTGGCACGCACCCGGTCTATGTGCGCTACTCGTCGGATCTGGCTGATGGAAGACCCGACTGGATGAGCACGATCGGGATAGGAATTAAGGTGTTCGATGTGCCGGGGACTAAATTCATTAGTGACGACGGGGCTAACACCGCCGATTTTCTCCTCCAGAACGTACCCTACTTTTTTGTGGATACAGCCCGCGACATGTGCAATTTCACAAAGGCGAGTCTGGAAGGCTGGGGTGACGACTGGATACAGCAGAACGCACCCAAAACTAATGAACTGCTCAACAATATGGCCAAGCCAATTCGCTCCGTTTTTGAGACCCAGCTCTGGAGCGTAGTGCCGTTTCAATTAGGCGAAACGGGCTTCTGTAAGTACATCCTGCGTCCCGGCACCTCTACCTTTGCCGATGAAGTAGACATTAACGACCCACTCTTTCTGGGTAAGGATCTGGTCGGACGAATGGCCGCTGGTCCGGCCACGCTATTCATTCAGCGACGACCCGACGACCCCTCCCTCGGAGAGACTTACATTGAGGAGCATTTTCCGGTAGACCGAGCCACCATTATCTGGGACGAGAAACTGGCTAAGCCCGTAAAAGTGGCTACGCTCTCACTGCCCCGGCAACAGATTGCCATGCCAGAACAGGAAATGTACGGCGACTGGCTGGCGTTCAACATCGGCCGGGTGCCCCTTGCCAACCAGCCGGTGGGTAGTGTGGCAGCAGCCCGCGTGAGTGTGTATCAGACCAGTGCCGATTATCGCCGGGCAAAAAATGAGCAACCCGTAACCGAGCCCAGCGTGGCCGGAGAGCCAACCGTCAAAAATCCGGTATGCCCCTTTCCGCACCAGAAAAAAACAGCTGAACAGCCCGATATACACCCTCTGACCGACGAGCAAATCCAGCGGATCACCCACGTGCGAATTCATCCGGGCATCGGCGTGGCACGGGTAGGTAACAGCCCGCAAGACTATTACATCGGGCCGGAGGTCATGATCCCTAAGCCTACTCCTTTCGGTACAACCCGCGACGCGGGTGGGGCCATCAAACGGCAGGCTGCGCGGTTCCGGGTGTATGGCTACGACCGTTTTGGCAATGTGGTGGCCGAAATTAACCAGACGACCAACAGCAGTATCCAGTGGACGGTACACGTAGCTAACAAAAAAGCAGCCTGGTATCAGTTTAACGCAGCAATGGATATTCCGGCAACGGCAGGCCTGACGGTGCCGCTGCGCAATGCCGACGTAGGTACCGCTGAGCGGGCCGCGTTGGTCATCGATCCCGGTCCAAAAACGATCATGGGCGTGAAAATGACCGATTCAAGCTACGAGATGACGGGTAATTTTCAGGGTACTTCCGTGACACTGGGCGAGTTACGAACCGATGCCGCCGGGCGGTTGCTGGTGCTGCCTGGCTTTGGTATGTCGGCCAGCCCTGCCAACCGACCCATTTACAATCCCAAAAATCCCGATAGCTTTAATAATGCCGATGGCTGGTACGACGACATCGCCGACGGTCCCGTACACGCCAAAGTTACCATTGGCGATGCCGATTTCGAGGCTGACCCGGCCTGGGTAACGTCGGCATCGCCTAATTTTGCCCCCGACATCGTTGGATGGCGCACCATGGATGATCTGTTACGGAGTGTATATATGCAGGCCGGTATGCTGGAAGTACCCCGAAAACTTACCTTCACCGAACACATACTCCCCATTCTGGAACGCCTGAGCCAGATGCAGTGGGTGAATAAAGGCTATCTGGCCCTGTTTGGAGCCGGAGGGCCCATGAATTTCGCCGACCCGGTACTATTGGAGAAACTGGCCTGCGTTCCTGCCGATACCAGCGTATATCCAGACCCGTACGTAGAACTGCGCCGAACGATTTATAACAGTTTTCGGGCAACCAACAGCCAAACTGCCGATGTAGCCGCCTGGCCCTGGAACTATGGGGATGCCTACGGCTATACCAACCCCGATCGGTAGCCGCGGCCCCCACTACGTACCTGCAACTACCGCCCGTTTATGACTACATTCTCTCGAACTGGGTGAACGGTTTGTTTAGCAACGACTACGAGCCAGGCCGGAAAATCCCGCATACGCTGGCGGAGGTCGATTTGCAGCAGCAACCCGATATGCTCGACCGGGCGGCTATGCACTTCTGCCTGGCTGATGCCTTCCATCCGGGGGCCGAACTGACCTGGCCTATGCGTCATGCGTCGATGTACCGTGCTCCGTACCGTATCAGGCAATGCGAAGAAGGTATTACGGACCCGGCCTACGGTGTTACCCTCGATGCTGATGCCGTTAAGGCTATCAATGGCCCGCTCTACGGGCAAAGTCCGGGTGGCCTGACTCGGTGGATGGCTCTGCCCTGGCAGGGTGATACGGCCTATTGTCGCTCCGGTTATGCGTTTGAATATGATCCCTACCTACCTACGTTCTGGCCCGCCCGTGTTCCTAATCAGGTACTGACAGAAATAGATTATCAGACCCTTTGTGACACCGCACAGCCAATGACTATCCGTATGGCGGCCTTTCAGACCCGGCCCTCGTGGTTGCGGCAGTTACCCGCGCAATTGCCCGCCCCCGACCAGATGATGTACATGATTTCTTATTTCAGCGAAATGGGTATACTGGAAGCGAAACCCCGCCCCACTGACCTCGACTGGCTACCCGAACACCTTTACGTTGAAAACCTCAGTCAGGTTAAGGAAGCAGAACTACAAAAAGACCATGCTATATTTCTCAAAGCCTTCAATCAGTTGGGGCTGTACGACAGGCGGCTGGCCGAAGCAGGCTGGGTCAGCGAAGAGCAACGGAATGAGTTCGATACCATCAAACGCCGGGGTAACTGATGTTTTCGGTACCCCAATATGATGTAGTTGTGGCCGGAGCCGGGCCTGCTGGTTCCGCTGTAGCTATCATGCTCAGGCGGGCGGGTGTGCGCGTCTGTTTGGTCGATGCTTTACGAACGGAAGGTCTGAAGGTAGGCGAGTCACTGCCGGGGGCTATTCGTCGTTTGCTGTATGCGCTGGGTATCAATGGTATTGATGATTTATTGCCTAAAAATCACTATCGGGCCTGCGTAGCCAATGTGTCGGCCTGGGGTAGCGAACAGTGGACCTATCAGGATGCGCTGACTAACCCGGAGGGCGGTGGCTGGCACATTGACCGGGTCGCCTTCGATGCCGCCCTGCGTCAACGCGCACTGCTGGCAGGGGTGCCCTTCTGCCAAACCTCAATTACCGATTTTACGTCCGATCAGGCAACCAATAGTAACAACCCTGGCTATCTGATTCAACTGGCACCGAGTGTTCATCAGACTCCCGCCTTTATCCGAACCGCATGGTTGATTGACGCAACCGGACGACGGGCGTTTATCAGCCGTCGGCTTCAGAAGGGGCGGCAACGGTTAGGGAATCAGATGGCAGGGGCTTGCTGGGTGGCCGCAGCCCCAAATGATCCTGACCATACCACCCGGATTAAATCGGTACCCGATGGATGGTGGTACACCTCTCTACTGCCATCAGGTTTCCGGGTGATTTGCTTTCAAAGCTTACCGGTAACGATAGCGACCCTACGTAACGATTCCACCGATTTTCTGCGTCGGTTCAATACCGCTTTTGACTTACCCCAGCCAATAAATGAACAGCAGCCCATCAGCATTCGGGCAGTGGATGCCAGTGTGTCCAGACCCTTCCGGGTGGCGGAGCCTGGGCTGTTGTGCGTTGGCGATGCGGCCCTGAGCAACGATCCACTTTCATCGCAGGGTATTTTCTTTTCCTTGTACAGTGGTCTCAATGGTGCGGAAGCAATTGTCCAATGTCTGACCACGCCATCAATGGCAACAGCCACCTTAGAAACGTATCAACGACAGATCGATGAGATATTTGCAGCCAACCAGCGCAGTCGGACATATTTCTACGCGAGTGAATCCCGTTATTCGTCAGAATCGTTCTGGCGAAATCATTGCTAATGCCAGTATAGGCCAACACCAAAACAGGTTCTCAGTTTTTTAAAATTTGACCCACGTAGGAAAGCTCTATTAGAAGGATAGGGTCGGCAAACTTTATCAGGGGGCAGGGACCAAAACCGTTTCGGGGGGTAGGAATGAGGTGATCAGGTAATAAGCTGCCCAGCCAAAGAAGGCAATCAGGGTAGCCCAAACCCAGGCAGGAATAGGCTTTGGCGTTTCGGAGGCCGTAATCACGAACGTATCA
>JACMPG010000348.1 GCA_014377625.1 Spirosoma sp. | reverse complement strand
TTGTACCCCGGTTGTCTAATACATCGAGAAACAACCGCGCCGATTCGTCCAGCGTCCGGCCACCGGCCAGCGATTCGGCAGTTTGCTGACTCAAGCCCAGACTGGCTGGTTCCAGCACCTGCTCACTGTCATTACTGATGGCTTTGAACGGGCCGGTCAGCGAAATTTCGTCATAACCGTCCAGCGCGTGCAGAATCGTAAACCGCTTGTCTGTCTGCTGATAAAGGTACGCATAAAGGCGGGCCAATTCAAGGCTATAGACGCCTACAAGCTGTTTTTGGGGCTTTGCCGGGTTCACCATCGGCCCCAGCACGTTGAAAAACGTTTTTACGCCCAGCTCCTTCCGAATCGGACCAACGTTCTTCATGGCGGGGTGAAACAGGGGGGCGTGCAGGAAGCAAATGCCCGCCGTCTCAATTTTACGTTCCAGTTCGCCCACATCGTTCGTGAACTGATAGCCCAGCCGTTCCATCACCGTAGAAGACCCCACCAGCGACGATACGCCGTGATTGCCGTGCTTGGCCACGCGCTGCCCGGCCCCCGCTACCACAAAGGCCGAGAGCGTCGAGATGTTGAACGTGTCTTTACCATCGCCCCCCGTGCCGCACAGGTCCATCGGGTCGTACCCCGCTAAATCGACAGGCAGGCAGAGTTCGAGCATCGCATCGCGGAAACCTTCGAGCTCTTCCACCCGCAGGCTTCGCATCATATACACCGTCAGAAACGAGGCAATCTGCGCCTGATTATATTGATTTTGCGCAATGCCTATCAGCGTCTGTTTCGCCTGGTCTTTAGTCAGCGATTTGTAT
The DNA here is from genome assembly GCA_014377625.1 of Spirosoma sp. Taxonomy (GTDB): domain Bacteria; phylum Bacteroidota; class Bacteroidia; order Cytophagales; family Spirosomataceae; genus Spirosoma. Next base: position 9,683 of record JACMPG010000348.1, on the reverse strand, counting down.
TCGAAAAGATGATTCAGGATTTCTTTCATGGGGGATTTTTTTGTAATGTAGAGACGTATTATTGCGTCTCACCGCCGGATGGTTTTTGCTGACGCGAGGTGTCGCGTCTCTACAAACGCAACCAATTCTCAATCATTTTCGCGCCATTCTCCGTCAGTACCGATTCGGGATGAAACTGCAGACCTCGCACGTCGTAACGCACATGCGACAAGGCCATGACGCGACCGTTTTCGTCCACTGCCGTTATGCGCAACTCGTCGGGAATGCTGGCAGGAACCACGGTCCAGGAATGGTAACGGCCCACGGTCAGTTCGTCGGGCATACCCGCGAAGAGTCGTTCGCTGCGGTCGGTGATGGTGGCGCGGTGGGCTACGCCGTGCAGTACGTCGCCGAGGTTTTCGAGCGTCGCGCCATAGACTTCGCCGATGCCCTGATGACCCAGGCAAATGCCCAGAATGCTTTTCGTCGGTCCGTATTCGCGCACCAGGTCCTGCATGATGCCCGCTTCGGATGGAAGGCCAGGCCCCGGAGAGAGCATGATTTTGTCGTACTGCCCAACCGCTTCGACCGTCAGTTTATCGTTCCGAATCACATCGGGCCGGTAGCCCAGTTCGCGCAGGATGTACACGAGATTGTACGTAAACGAATCGTAATTATCTAAAACAAGGAGTTTCATAAGGTTTTTGCCTGCTCAATGGCCATGCGCAGGGCGGCTAATTTGTTGTGTACTTCCTGAAGTTCGCTTTCTACTACCGATTTGGCCACGACACCCGCGCCAGCCTGGTAGTACAGCGTATTGTTGCGGCTCATAAACGTGCGAATCATAATGGCGTGGTTGAACTCGCCGTCGAAACCCATGTAGCCAATGCTGCCCGAATAAAACGACCGGCTCAGAGGTTCGTAGCGGTCAATAAGCTGCATGGCATTGTGCTTGGGCGCACCCGACAACGTACCGGCGGGAAACGTTTCGGCCACAATTTGCAGCGGGTCGGCGTCGGCGGTGAGGGTCCCTACTACTTTGGAAACGAGGTGAATCACGTGCGAATAGTACTGCACCTCCTTGAACGTCTCGACGCTGACCACATCGCAGTTGCGGCTCAGGTCATTACGGGCCAGATCGACGAGCATAACGTGTTCCGCCGATTCTTTGGGGTCGTCATATAGTTTCTGAGCGAGTTCGGCGTCGCGGAGGTCGTCGCCGGTGCGCCGGAAGGTACCGGCAATGGGGTAGATGGTGGCCTGCCGATCTTTCACCACGATCTGCGATTCGGGCGAGGAGCCAAAGAGTTTGTAGTTGCCGTAGTCGAAGTAAAACAGGTACGGCGACGGGTTTAACGACCGCAACGCCCGATAGACATTAAACTCATCGCCCGAAAACGGCATCTCAAACCTCCGTGATAAGACAATCTGGAACACGTCGCCCCGCTGACAGTGGTCCTTGCCCCGCTGAATCACGCCCCGAAATTCGTCGTCGGTGAAGTTGGACGCTTCCGGCCCGGCCACGCTGAATGAGTAGGTCGGGTAGTTGCGGCCCGTAATCAAATCGCTGATGTCGTTGAGCCGGTTGGTCGTGGTATCGTCATCGGGTTCAGGGTCGCCATTTTGTAGGTAGCTATGCTCGAACAGGTGCAGTTCGTCTTTGAAGTGGTTGATGGCGATGACGTAGCGATAGACCGTGAACATCGCCGATGGCATCTCGTTTTCGGGCGGCACGGGCGCGTGGAGGTCAATATCCTCGAAACTCTGCACGGCGGGGTAGCCGAAGTAGCCAAATAGGCCGTTGCTGATGAACGGAAACGGTGGCTTCTCGTGCTGAAACGAATCTTTAAATTCCTGCAACGCCGTCAGCATCTCGCGTGGCTGTATGGTGCGGGTTTGTTCGGGCGCGTCGGGGAGCTGCACCGTCAGACGTTGGTCTTGGTAGCTGAACCGGGCCACGGGGTCGAAGGCGAGGTACGAGAACGAGTTGTCGTTGCCGTGATAGTCGGAGCTTTCAAGCAGAATACTGTTCAGAAAGCGGTCGCGCAGGCGGAGGTAAATACTCACCGGCGTGATAATGTCGGCCAGCATCCGTTTATGGCGGCTAACGACGCGGTAGGTTTGGTTGGTTTTCATTTTTTTTTGTTATGCTGACCGGAAGGAAGCATCTCCGGTAGCGGGTGTAGGTTGTTATCGAAACTTCAATTATTGGCTGACTTAAGATGCTTGCTTCCGGTCCGGCGTTCCGGTCAGCATAACAAAAACGGGCAAAAAATAAGGCTCACCGGGACGACGGTGAGCCTTTTGTAGTGCTATGAACACAAAGTGGCAACCCTCATCCGAGATAGGAAGAGTGCCACCACCAAATGTTGTTTATTGACTGATTCATATTTTCTAAAATCTTGTCGGGGTGGCCTCGGCGGCCCCGCGGGATTCGAATCGCAACGGCGAACCGCCACCACCTCTGTGTCACAAGCGTAACGCGCTCCCAGATGCGCTACTATAATCTTTTGTCGGGGTGGCGGGATTCGAACCCACGACCTCTACGTCCCGAACGTAGCGCGCTACCAGGCTGCGCTACACCCCGAATGGGAGAGCAAAGATAAGGTGTTTGGTTTGGTTAGGCGAAATCGAGCGCTATTTTTTTCTGGATAAAATCCACTACGGTGTCCGGCGTTTCCCACGGCAGCAGATGCCCGGCCCCGGCAACAGTCTCGAACGTAGCGGTTGGAAGATACGGCATGGTCATGGTTTCAGAAACGCCCGGCTTTACGGCGCGGTCGTTAGTACCAACGAGCAGATGCACCGGCACCGTGATAAACGGCATTTGCCCGGCAATGTTTTCTTTACTGCCTTCCAGCAACCACGCATTCCAGGCAACGTTGGCGGTGCGCAGATTATCGGCAACGATTTGCGCATGTGCGGCTTCAGGAAGCGGTTTTTCGGTAATCTGCCGGAACGTGTCTTCGGCGGCTTCGCGCTGCCCATACGTTCGCAACATCTTTTGCCGGTCCTCGTCGGGAATCGGCTCGGGCAGGGGTGGTGACGGCGACAGTAGTAACAGCGACTGCAAACCGGATGGTTGCCGGGCCGCCAGGGCCATCGCCACTTTACCACTCATCGAATGACCAATCAAGACAAAGCTGACTGTGTTCTTCTCGCGAAGCACAGCCGCTACGTCGTCGGCCATATCATCGACCGAGTACCCAGTCTCCGGCGAGTCAGAGTCACCGTGGCCGCGCAGGTCTATGGCAATACAACGGTAGCGGTCCGACAACTGCGCCATGACCGACTGCCATTCCATAGCCGAGCCGCCAAAGTAGTGCAATAGCACCAGCGTAAGCGGTCCGCTGCCCTGTTCAATGACGTTTAGCTGTATGTTGTTGATGGAAATTCGCATTGACTTGTATTTGTCATTCTGACCAAGGGAGGAATTTGCGGTAATGACCATTTCTTACTTGACATAGAGATTCCTCCTTTGGTCGGAATGACAAAAAAATTTCGCGTTACACGTTCACTTTTAACTGCGCCGGGCGGTCGGTGATTTCGAGCATTTCGGCGTAGGGGACAACGGTAATTTGCCCGAATTCTTTCAGGACGGTTTTGTAGGCTTCGGCTACGGGGCGGGGTTTGCGGTTGAGATCATACAGGCCACAGGCGTTCACATTATGATTTTCTTCGGTTAGCTGACTATCCCAGTCAATCTGGTCCGTCAGGCTATACCACGTGAACCCAATGACCGGCACCCCATCGCGACGCATCTGCAAGATGCTGAGCCATTGTTTATAGAGCCATTCCGACGCTAATTCGGGTTCAAACACGTTGGTTTCGGTGTGCATAACCGGCAGGTGATACCGCTTATAATACTCGCTCGTGATTTTATACCAGCCCAGTACATCCATTGAGGTCTGGATACTGCCATCGGGGAGTTTGATGCGCTCGTTACGCCCGTAATAATCGTTGCCCATGACCTGATAGCCCGGCGGTTTTCCGGCCATAAACCAGTCGTATTCTTTGCGGGTCAGGCCATTGTCCATCATGTACATGCCCACGTTGGCGGATGGTGGATTGGCGTACAGCAGATCAAGCGACAGAAAGCGCAATTCGTTGTTGAGTTTCGTTTCTGCTGAGGGTGTGGCGAGAAGTTCGTGGGTGTATTCAGCGCTTTCGCTCTGCACAATCACGCAGTCGGGCCGGTGCTTGGCAATCTGCTGATTACCCATGATGCTGGCCGCCACGCAGTGTTTCAGAGCCGTAACAAAGCCCTTATCGGTCTTCAACTGCTCGTTCCAGTTGCCATCTTTGCCGCTGATGCGGGCCGTTACGTAAATCTCGTTGACGGGCGTGTAATAGCGAACCCAGGGGTACCGCCTGGCCACAGCCGCACAAAAATCGGCGAAGTGAACGGGCAGTTCGGGATTCTGGAAATTGCCGAGCCAGTCGGGTACGCCGAAGTGCATCAGGTCAAGAATCGGCGTGATGCCCAGCCGCTTGATTTCGGCCATCGCGAGGTCGGCAAACTCCCAGTCGTACTTGCCGGGGCCGAGGTGCATACTGTAATACGGTAATCCGTAGCGCAGCACGTTCAGGCCCATTTCCTTCACCAGACCGAGGTCTTCTTTATAGCGATCATAATGGTCGCACTCGCGCAGTTGGTCGCGCCGGACTTTGCCGTTTTTGATGGTGGGGTACGAACATTCGATGCCCGTGGCAAACATAAAATTACCAGGATTATCGGCGGGTAATCCGCTACTGTCATGCCCGGCGGCACCGCCAAACTGGTCGCCTTCGTAGCCACCTTTGCCGTATTTTTTCTGGATTTCGCTGAGAAAGCTCATAATTTGAGAGTAATGGTAGCCCGGACGTGGACGTCCGGGCTACGTATTCGCCAAAAACTTATCTGCCGTGCGCAGCGCCAACGCCATAATGGTCAGGGCGGGGTTGACGCTAAGCGCGGACGGAAACGTGGAATTGTCGCTGATGTACAGATTCGGAATATCGTGCGACCGGCCATCGGCGTTGACCACCGACGTATCGGCATCGTGGCCCATGCGGCAGGTGCCAATCACGTGTGCATTACGCGGAAACGACCAGACGTTTTTGGCTCCGGCAGCACCCCAGATGTCGCGCATGATTTTATCGGCGTGGGCCGTCATGCGCTCTTCGCTTTCGCCGTTCGAGAAGTGAATACGGGGTTTAGGCAAACCCCGCCCGTCTTTCTCGTCGGATAATTCCAGAAAATTACGTTCGTAAGGCAGACAATCGCCGAGGATATTGATACCCGCTACGTGGTTGTAAGCGGCAGCGGCCCGTTTTAACTTCTGCCCCCAGATACCCCGTTTCCGCGCCATTTGGGTGATGTAGGTCAGGGGCATCGCACCGATGGATTGCAGTAGATAACCACCCACAAAGTCCGCGTTTTTAGGCCGGTGGGTATCTTCCGAAATCAACGCGCCGGGAATGCCCTTGTAGGGCCGAACGTCTTCATCGAACTCACCCCAGATTTGCAAAGCCGTATGCGCCATGATGTTGCGACCAACCTGCCCACTGTCGTTGGCCAGTCCGTTCATCAACAGCAACCGGGGCGTTTCTACGGTACCGGCACAGAGAAAAACGTTCTTGAACCGGATGCGTTCTTCCTGCCCGTTTTTGACGTAAATAACCTCGCTGATTTTACCCGACGCGTCTTGTACCAACTGCGTCACAAAACACTCCGACCTGATTTCAGCTCCGTAATGCACAGCCAGCGGCAGATATGTTACGTCCATGCTTGCCTTCGCGCCAACGCTGCACCCTGCCTGGCAAAACCCCCGGTTGGTACACGCATGACGAAAACCAACGCCCTCCTGATAATAGCCCGCCGATAAGGCCGCGTTGGCTGCCGGAGATGTTTTGATACCCATCGTTTTGCAGCCGCGCTCCATAAGCTGACCCGCTCCATTGATGGGTAGCGGCCCCAATGCGTAGGCTTTCTTGCGGGGCGGCCCCCACGGGTACGGCGACGGACCCGACACACCCAGAAACTGCTCTACTTCATCGTAATACGGGTCAATGTCAGTAGCAAAGTCGAGCGGCCAGTCTTCGCCCACGCCGAAGTCGGTGCGGATGCGGAGGTCGGTGGGTTGGGCGCGGGGGGTGTAGGCGGTGTAGTGCAGCGTTGAACCACCCACACCAATGCCGGAGTTGTTGCTACCAAAGGCCAGCGCGTCATTACCCGCACTCAGGCGTTCATCGGTCCAGAACAGCTTTTCCTGCTCTTTCTCGTCGGTGGCAAAGTCCTGTTTGGGGTTCCAGTGCTTCCCGGCTTCGAGGGCTACTACGCGCAACCCGGCTTTGGCCAGCCGGGCCAGCAGCGGTGCCCCACCCGCTCCGGTGCCGATGACAACGGCGTCAACTGTTTCGTTCATGGATAATTAGGCGTTCCAGAGTTTGGTCAGCCGTGTTGTTGAGTAATGTGGGCTGGCGGCTATTGCGTCCGCGCTACTTTTCGCGTTCTTCCAGTTCGTTCAGGCCGATGCGCTCCCAGCCGGACCCGTCGGCCATACCAACGTAATTGATTTCGGCCTGCGCCAGCGGATGGCTGTAATAGGCTCCGGCGGCATCAGCCATAAGCTCCTCAAAAAACCGGTCGGCAGGAAGTTGCTTCCAGGTTTCTCCGGGCGCAACCATCGACTGAATATCAGCCAGTACTTTATCCTGTTGTACGTCAGAAAGGTTTTGGAATGAGTTGCCGAACATAACTTCCGCACTTTCGGTAATGCCGCGTAAGCCGAGCCGGTACGCTTCGGCGTCGGGTGGCAAATCGTCATATCGCCAGCCGTCGCCCTCGCCTTCGGTCAGGCGTTTGTCGATTTGCCCGGCCATGTCGATACGCTCGGCGGCCTGTTGCGGCACGAGCCGATCACACACGGCTTCGAGCAACGTAAATTCGTCGGGCAGGAAAAACGCTGGCTGGCGCGCAGGAGCGTTTAGCCGAGCAATTAAGACGTTGCGCGTTGGGTCCGTGACGAGGTCGGTTTCCAGGAGGGTAATGGCGGTGTAGTTCATCCCAGCTTCCCTCCCGTCACTTCTACAATGCTGCCGGTCATGAACGAGCCTTCGGACGATGCCAGCAGAACGTAGGCCGGAGCGAGTTCTTCGGGTTGGCCGGGCCGGGCGAGGGCAACTTCGTGACCGAAATTCTTCACCTCATCCTCCGGCATGGTACCCGGAATATTGGGCGTCCAGACCGGGCCGGGAGCCACGCAGTTGACCCGAATGCCCCGCTTACCTAACTGAATAGCCAATGATTTCGTGAAGGAGTGAATCGCGCCTTTCGTAGCGGTATAGTCCACTAAAATCGGGTTGCCGGTAATACCGACGATGCTACCCGTATTTACGATGGCATCGCCTTTCTCGAAGTGCGGCAACGCGGCCTGAGCCATGAAAAAGTACGCGATAATGTTAGTATCGAACGTACGCCGAAGCTGCTCTTCGGTAATGTCTTCGATCTTGTCGTGCGTGGCCTGAAACGCTGCGTTATTCACCAGAATATTCAGCTTACCGTACTTTTCTACAGTTTGCCGCACGGCGTCTTCGCAGTTGGCTTTTTGGCGCACGTCGGCCTGGATTACCAGACACGGCTGTCCTTTGCTTTCAACGATACGCTGCGTTTCGTTGGCATCGTCGGTGTTTTCGTTATAAACGAAGGCGATTTTGGCACCTTCCATCGCAAAGGCAATGGCAACAGCGCGGCCAATGCCGGAGTCGGCCCCGGTAATGAGGGCTACTTTATCGGTGAGCTTTCCCGCCGGTTTGTAGTTCGACAAATCGGAGTCGGGAGCGGGGTCCATATCCGACTGTTTGGCGGGGTAAGGCAGTTGCTGACCAGGAATCTCACTGGATTCGGGCCGGAATTCATCTGTTTCTGTCATGTTCCGTGGCGTTGAGCGTAGGCGGTGCATTGGCACACAGAAGGATAAACCGGCTGTCTGGTAGTTTTGTTGGTCACATCTCCATCATCGCGACGTCAATCACCTTATTCTCATTCAGGTCGAATGCTGCGTCGCTATACCTCGGTGGTCCCATGAGCATCGTGATGTTCGAGAACCCGAATGGCTCACCGGGCATCTGACCGTTGAAGTCCATTTTATCATTGCCGTTCAAATCCTGAAAAATCCGCACGGCATACTTCCCCTCGGGCAACCCATCGAACATCACCTGCACCGCGCCCGATGCCGGTACGCTAAGGGTCTGTGTCTTGAATGACTCAGCCGTGAAGGTTTTTTCATCATTGGCCAGACCAATATGGAGGGTGCCTTCGCGGTGCGAAACATTCGGGATTACTACCGTAAGCTGGTACGTTTTGGTCGTGACAGCCGGAGTCGTCGACTGGCCGAATGAGAGGACAGACGCCAGCATAGAGAACAGGATAATAGCGGAAGCAAAGCAGGTTTTCATGGGATTGATTAGTTTATGAAACCGGTCATTCGCTGGCCGGCCTGACAAACGTAGCGGTTTGGAAGACACCGTTGCAACCCAAAGGGACGAACCGCACGGCTTTGGGACAAACGGGATAACAGCACTCCATCGTTGAGTTGGGCAACGAATTTGGTGTGCAGACAGTTACGGCACTATGCGTGTTCTCCTGCTCTGTCTCTGTGTTTTTGCGGTTGCCTTCCGTGGACCCCGAATCGTCGGACCGGACAAACCTGCGTATCGGCTGTACGATGCGCGGCTGAAACCAACTACCTATGCCAAACTGCTGCAACAGGCCGCCAACGCCGACGTGGTATTGTTTGGTGAGTTGCACAACAATCCCATCTGCCACTGGCTCCAACTGGAGCTGACTAAAGACCTGGCCACCCGGAGTGCCGGTAAGCTGGTGCTGGGAGCCGAGATGTTCGAGTCCGACAATCAAACCGCGCTCAGCAGCTACGTGCAGGGGCAGATTACGGACCAAGAATTTGCCGCTCAGATGCGGCTGTGGCCCAACTACGAAACCGACTACAAACCCGTTGTTGATTTCGCACGGGAGCAGAAGATTCCGTTCATCGCCACCAACGTACCGCGCAAATACGCCACGCTGGTGGCCCGGCAGGGTTTGGCCGCCCTCGACACGCTCCCCGCCGATGCCAAAAAACAAATAGCTCCCCTCCCACTCACCGTTGACCTAACCCTGCCGGGCTACGCGGCCATGCTCGATATGATGGGCGTTCCGTCGCACGGGGGACCTGGCGCTTCCTCGCACGGTAGCAGCGGAGCCGCCAGCCCACACGGAGGCATGAGCGATATGGCTGAACGCAGCCCGGCAGCAAATTTTGCGCGGGCGCAGGCTATCAAAGACGCCACAATGGCCTACTTTATTCTGCAAAACCGCCAGCCCGGCCAGACGCTGCTGCACCTCAACGGCGACTATCACTCCAAAAACTTTGAGGGCATTAGCTGGTACCTGCACAAACAGCAACCCACGCTAAAAATCCTGACCATCTCGTCCATCGAAATCCCTAACGTAGACAAGCCCGCCCGCACCGACGAAACCCGAAACCTCGCCAACTTCGTCATCGCCATCGCCGATGACATGACGAAGACGTACTGACGGGTGCCTACCAGTACGCAAATTTTTTCTTTGTGAAAATAGCCTTCGGAATCATCGCGTGAACGCCCAGTACCTGATCGACAACCTGGCTCACTTCAAAATCGACGCCGGTGCTGGCAATAGACAG
>JACMPG010000347.1 GCA_014377625.1 Spirosoma sp. | reverse complement strand
GGTTCTACCAGGAACAATGGCTGATCGTATTCGACGGGTGTGGCGTTTTCGACCAATACCTTCACGATACGTCCCGATACTTCGGACTCTATCTCGTTAAACAGTTTCATGGCTTCGATAATGCACACTACTTTCCCCTCGGTTATGCTGTCACCAACTTCAACGAACGACGGCACCTCGGGACCCGACGAGCGGTAGAACGTACCAATCATTGGCGATTTGACCGTAATGTAGTTAGAGGCCGCTGCTGGTATGGCGGGAGCTGCCGCCAGAGCCACGGGCGCGGCTGCTACCGGAGCTGCTATGGCCGGTGCGGCCGCTGGAGCGGCCATCATCGTAACGGCCTGCGGGGCCGTCGGCGACGACCGACCGTACCGCTTAACGCTGATTTTTAAATCGGTCGTCTCAATATCGACCTCGTCTAAACCCGACTGCGAAATGAAGTCGATGAGCTGCTGAATGTCCTGGGTTGTCATTAGGGAAGGGGTTTACTTTACTCGTTCTACGTAGTCGCGGGTGCGGGTATCGACTTTAATCTTCTGACCTGACTCGATGAAAAGAGGCACCATAATCTTGGCACCGGATTCTACCTCGACGCGCTTTTTAGGACTGTTGGCCGTATCGCCTTTCATACCCGGCTCGGCGTATGTCACTTCCAGTTCTACAAACGGCGGCAGTTCGCAGGAAAGGTACGTCTCATCATCGGCGTTCATAAGGATTTCAACTTCCTGCCCTTCTTTCATCATATCGGCCCCGTCTATCAGTTTCTCGTCGAGATTGATCTGATCGAAGGTTTCTTGGTCCATGAAGTTATACCCGGATTCGTCTTTGTAGAGAAACTGAAACTTCCGGCGTTCTACCCGTACCGGCTGGATGGACACGCCCGCGTTGAAGGTATTGTCGATGACACGCCCGGTGGTGAGGCTTTTGAGTTTGGTACGCACAAAAGCCGCGCCTTTACCGGGCTTTACGTGTTGAAATTCGGTAATCTGAAAAAGGTCGTTGTTGTAGTTGATGACCAATCCGTTACGGATGTCTGCGGTTGTTGCCATTTTCTGAACCAGGATTTACTGGATTGAGCAGATTTATTTGATTATTAAAACAGATCGTCGCCAGAGATACCTTTATTTTCTGTGATTGGATAAAATCCTGCAAATCACAAAAATCTGGTAAATCTTGCCGGGGCGCCGGAGCGATTCAGACTAATACGCCCACTTCACATACACAGCACCCCAGGTAAAGCCTCCACCAAACGCGGCTAATACGAGGTTATCACCTTTTTTAAGTTGTGCTTCGTAGTCGTGTAAGCAGAGTGGTATGGTAGCGGCTGTGGTATTGCCGTATTTGTGAATATTCATCATGACCCGGTCCGATTCGATACCCATGCGGTTAGCGGTGGCGTCGATAATACGTTTGTTGGCCTGGTGCGGAACCAGCCAGGCTATGTCTGCGCCGGTAAGGTTATTACGTGCCATTATTTCGGCAGACACATCGGCCATGTTCTTGACCGCAAATTTAAAGACGGAGGGGCCATCCTGATACACGTAATGCCAGCGTTTGTCTATGGTCTCGTGAGTGGGTGGATACCGACTGCCCCCTGCCTTCTGAATCAGGTGGTTTTGGCCCACACCGTCGGAGTGAATAATGGAGTCGATCACGCCAAGCCCTTCGGTGTTTGGTTCGAGCAGGACGGCCCCGGCCCCATCGCCGAACAGTACGCACGTAGTCCGGTCGGTGTAGTCAGTAATGGCTGACATCTTATCGGCCCCTACCACAATCACTTTCCGGTACTTACCCGTTTCAATAAACTGGGTGCCAATGGTGAGCGCGTAGATAAAGCCCGAACAGGCTGCCTGAATGTCGAAGCTGCCCACGTTGCGGATGCCGACCATGTCGCAAATCAGGTTAGCCGTGCAGGGAAAAACATAGTCGGGGGTAGTAGTGGCACAGATGAGCAGGTCAATATCGGCGGGTGCCGTACCGGTCTTTTCAAGCAAACCTGCTACTGCTTTCGCGCCCATATGCGACGAGCCCATGCCTTCGCCCTTCAGGATGTGCCGCTCTTTAATGCCGGTGCGGCTGGTAATCCATTCGTCGTTCGTATCGACCATCTGCTCCAGTTCGGCATTAGTAAGCACGTAGTCTGGTACATAGCCGTGTATTCCTGTGATGGCAGCTTTCGTCATAGTAAATGGTCAAGTTTACGGTCTTTCGGTTGTGCAAAGCGGTTTGTTGATGCGTTCAGCTTGCTGTGTACCGTATTTCGTAAACTAATTCAAGGCTTGTGCAATTTTTGTGTACGCATCAGATTCTACCTGCCGAATGGCCAACCGAATCATATTCTGAATAGCCAACGGCGACGAAATTCCGTGGGCAATAATGACGTTTCCATTAACGCCCAGAATTGGGCTGCCGCCAATGGATTCGTAATTGGTTCGGTCAATAAATTCATCACTGATGCCGCGCTGTCTGGCCATCTGGTAAAACGATTCGCCAAGTTTAAATAGGGTATTTCCCGTAAATCCATCAGTAACCAGCACATCGGCTTTACCGGCGAAGAAATCGCCCCCTTCCACGTTACCGATGAAGCTAATCCGGCGGTTATCTTTTAAAAGCTGGTAAGCCGCCTGCGCTATGAGCGAACCTTTCTGATCCTCCTGCCCAATGTTCATCAGTGCCACGCGGGGCCGGTCAATACCGAATGTATGTTGGGTATAGAGCGATCCAATTTCACCAAACTGCGCCAGCATTTCAGGTTTGCAGTCAGCGTTGGCACCAATATCGAGCATGATAGCCGTTCCACCCGTAATCTGGGGTACGTATCCGGCAATGCAGGGGCGCAATACCCCCTCAGTTGCTTTTATGCTGAACAGAGCACCTACATGCATCGCCCCGGTATTACCGGCACTGCAAAAGGCTTGTACCCGGCCATCTTTCAAAAGTTTAAAGCCAATGCCAATACTGGAATTGGGTTTTTGCGAGAGAGCTTTGGTAGGGTGTTCGCCCATATCAATTACATCCTCGGCGTCAACAATCTCGATATTGGCTGGGCGTGGCCCAAGCAGTTCCTCTATTACTGACTGGCGGCCAATCAGCACAAGGGTTACTGTTGGCGGCAGGTTGGCAGCGGCAAGCAATACGCCCTCCACAATTGCTTTCGGAGCGAAATCGCCACCCATTGCATCCACTGCTATTTTCATCGGCTTCGTTTGTTCTAAGGTGATTTCGGCGGGCCGATTCACAAAAATGACGCGTAAAAATAGGGACGCAAGAGGCAATAAAAAAGTATTTCACATCCGTCTTTGACAAGACATCCGCGAAATACTTTCCATAAAGTCCTGTAAATTAGGCGGCTTTGATGTAATTCTCGACAACCATTTGCCCTTTATAAAACAGGTTGCCCTCAAATACGTGAGCGTGGTGCCGCTCGTGTACTTCGCCGGTTTGGGCGTCGGTCGAGAGAGTTACGGCCGTAGCCTTGTAGTGCGTTCTGCGCTTGTCGCGCCGGGTGCTGGAGATTCGTCGCTTGGGATGTGCCATTTTTTTAAGTTGTAAAGTTGTATGTGATCCGCCACCGCGGTTATAAAGTTGTAGAGTTGGCCAGTGAGTGGCAAAACTTTACAACTTCTTTTAATTATCGCTCAGTTTGCGCAGGGCAGCCCAGCGCGGGTCAATGGTTTCAGTCGGTGTGTTTTCGTCGCCGTCGTTAGTCTGGTTCGTATCGGACTGATACACTAACCGACCGGGGCTGTCCTGATCCTGTTCCTCGTCTTCCTCATCGCGGAACCGGGGGTGCAGGCGTTTCATGGGCAACGACAGGCTCAAAAACTCAAAAATGAACCGGGCTACGTTAACTATCTGCGTGTTTCGCTCAATCAGTTCAATTTCGTCGCTCAGTTCTTCGTTATGGTCGCCGAACTTGAGCAGCATTGTTTTCTGTGTATCAACCGGCTGCTCATATTCATCGAGACTGCGGTCACAAATCTGCTCAACACGGCCCACGATGTGAAAATCAAGCCGGATCATCGTCTCAGACTTATCCAGAATCAGATGCGTCTGCACGGTTCCGTGCTCGATTAGCGTCTGCTCCAGCGCAGCAAAAAACGCGTCGTCCGATTCGAAATCGTACTCATATCGTTTGGGTTGCAGCCCGGCAATGTTAATATCGTATGGACGTAATGCGTTCACGGTAAGCTCTCCTCTCAAAACAGGACCGCAAAAGTACGAAACATTTGTGAATCAAGGAAGTGGAGTTATGAGTTTTGTTCTGTTCGCTATCGCTCACGGGAAAGGGTTGGGACACAGAGATGTACAAAGGGCAACAGAAATTCGCAGAGAGAAAAGGAGAAAAATGAGAATGTGCGTGAGCAAAACCTCTGTGAATCTCTGTTGCCCTCTGGGCATCTCTGTGTCCTAACCCTTTCCTGTGAGCGATAGAGAACCCCGAACATAAGACCTCAATCGGAGTTATTTCTTAAAAAGACCCTATCACTATGGCTAAGTACACACTCGTCGAGAAACACGAGATCGAAGAACACAACGAATATTACGAAATACGCACGACGCATACCAACAACCCAAAGAGCCTGTTCTTCACCACCAACGAAGAAAATCTCGAAACCACAGCCGTTCACGTCGTAGCTGATAATATGCCCGATGTCAAAGACTGGACTATTATTCCGCACCGTAAAGACCGCGATAATCTGATGTACGACGTTTCGTGAGGAATCGAATGGTGTACGATGAAACGAGACGTGTTGTTGAACGTACTGGCATTTTTCATCGTACATTGTTCATTATTCATTGATACACTATGGAATCCTTATTTGTCACCGAACATACAGCGGCCCTCGAACCGCGCATCCGTGAGTTTGTGCAGAACGAACTCGTGCCGCTCGAAACCGCCGAATACCTCACTGGTAATTTCTCGAAAGTTGCCACCATTCTGGACCAGAAACGTGAACTCGTTAAAAAAGCGGGGTTGTGGGGCTTGCAGCATAGCATTGACGAGGGTGGGCTGGGTCTGACGCTCTGCGAGTTTGGCCAGGTAAGCGAAGCTCTGGCGTGGTCGCCGTTTGGGCATTATACGTTCAATTGCCAGGCTCCCGACATCGGTAATATGGAACTGATGCACAAACACGCGCCTGCTCATCTCCAAAAAGAATATCTGGAACCCCTGCGCGAAGGCGATATTCGTTCATGTTTTTCTATGACGGAGCCGGAATTTGCCGGTTCCAACCCCACGCGTATGGGTACTACCGCCGTACAGGAGGGAGATGAGTGGGTTATTAATGGCCATAAATGGTTTACCAGTTCGGCAGATGGGTCGGCTTTTGCGATTGTGATGGCCGTGACCGATCCTGATGCGGCACCGCACCGCCGGGCCAGTATGATTCTGGTGCCAACCGATACGCCGGGCTTTGAACTGGTGCGCAACATCAGCATCATGGGCGACGGCTCTGACCACTGGGGCAGCCATGCTGAGGTACGCTACACCGACGTGCGCGTACCGCTCAACAATCTGATTGGGGGCGAGGGTATGGGTTTTGTACTGGCGCAGGAACGGTTGGGACCGGGCCGGATTCACCACTGCATGCGCTGGATTGGTATCAGTGAGCGGTGTTTCGATCTGATGTGCCGCCGGGCGGCCACCCGCGAGATGGAAGATGGCGTGATGCTCGGCGAGAAACAGTTTGTGCAGGGCTGGATTGCCGAAAGCCGCGCCAATATCGACGCAGCCCGGCTTATGGTGCTTCGTACGGCGCAGAACATTGACCGGCAGGGAGCGGCAGCGGTGCGGAACCAGATTTCGGAGATAAAATTCTTCGTGGCCGATATCATGCTGAACGTAGTGGACCGTGCCATTCAGACCTACGGCGCGATGGGTATTACCGACGATGTGTTGCTGCCCTGGTACTACCGTCACGAACGCGGTGCCCGCATCTATGACGGTGCCGACGAAGTCCACAAAACCGCCCTCGCCCGCAGTATCCTGAAGGAATACGGACTGGATACGAGGAAGAAGAGAAATCTTAACACAGAGAAAACAGAGATTACACAGAGTTAACGGAGTTCTCTATTTTCTCTGTGTAATCTCCGTTTCTCCCGCTACGGCGTACCGGTGTTAAAAAAAAACATGATAGACAACCCCACCAAAACCCGCTCCGGCGAAGAACTGAACCTTACTGCACTGCAAACCTATCTGAATGACACCGTTCCGGGGTTTGGGCTAATCGACAGTGTGTCGCAGTTTCCGGGTGGGTACTCGAATCTGACGTATCTGCTCACGACCAGCAACCGCGAGTATGTGTTGCGCCGGCCACCGGTGGGGGCGAAAGATATTAAAGGAGGGCATGATATGGGCCGGGAATTTCGGGTGCTGACCATGCTGCAACAGGCTGGCTACCGGAAGATTCCAGAGCCGGTGGTTTTCTGCGATGATGAGTCAATCATGGGTTACCCATTCTACGTTATGGCGCGTGTGCCGGGCGTAATTCTACGGGCGCATACGGCTCCAAAGCTGCGTATTGCGCCGGAGACTATGCGCCGGTTGTCAGAGTCGCTAATTGATGAGTTGGTGGCTCTGCACAGTCTCGATATTCAGCAAACCGGTCTGATTGATTTGGGGAAACCCGACGGGTACGTACAGCGACAGGTGAGCGGCTGGCACAAACGTTACGATGCAGCCCAAACCGATGTCATTGCCGATATGGATACGCTGAGCCGTTACCTCAATGAACAACTCCCGCCCGAACACCCGGCCCCGACGCTGCTGCATAACGATTTCAAGTACGATAACGTCGTGGTGAACCCTGACGATCTGACCGATATCCGGGCCGTGCTGGATTGGGAGATGTGTACCGTAGGGGACCCACTTATGGACCTTGGCACCTCGCTGTCATACTGGGCCGAAGCAAAGGACGATGCATTTCGGCAAACGTTTAATCTGACCTGGCTGCCGGGCAATCTGACCCGGCAGGAGGTGGCCCGCCGGTACGCCGACCGAAGTGGGCGCGACGTATCGAATCTGCTGTACTACTACGTATTCGGACTGTTCAAGAACGCGGTAGTGTTGCAGCAGATTTATGGACGCTACAAAAAAGGGCTCACGCAGGATGCTCGCTTTGCCGCGCTCGGACAGGGCGTTCGGGTGCTGGCGCGGGCGGGGGTGCAGGCCGTAGAAACCGAAACGTTCTGATTATGACCAGTGCCTTTCTCATTATTGACGCGCAGTATGATTTTTGCCACCCCAACGGGGCGCTTTTTGTGCCGAATGCCGACCGTGACGTAGACCGTATGGCCGGTCTGATTCGGGAACACGCCGGGCAAATTGATTATATCGTCGTAACGCTCGATACGCACCACGTACTGGATATTGCACACTCGCTGTTTTGGGCCGACGCGGAGGGAAATCATCCCGCGCCGTTTACGGCTATTTCGGCGGCTGAGGTCGATGCGGGCCGGTGGGTACCGCTTTTTCAGGCTGAGCAGGCCCGGCAATACGTTCGTGATCTGGAAGCGGGCGGGCAGTTTACGCACTTCATCTGGCCCGAACACTGCCTGATTGGTTCGCGCGGGGCTTCTTTGCACGATACGCTGACGGACGCGCTACGCTACTGGACCCAACAACGCAACCGTGATTACGTGGCCGTTCAGAAAGGACTGTACCCACTGACCGAACACTTCGGAATCTTCCGGGCGCAGGTACCCAACCCTGCCGTACCTGAAACGCAGTTGAACACGGCACTCATTGCCGACCTGAACCGCTTCGATACGGTGTATCTGATGGGCGAAGCTAAGTCGCACTGCGTAGCTAACAGTCTGAAGCAGCTTCTCGATTTCGCGCCTGAACTTGTGACAAAACTCGTTGTTGTGACCGACTGTACCTCGGATGTATCGGGCCTGGGTTATCTTGCTGATCCTATTTATGCCGAAGCCCATGCGCGGCAGGTGCGGTTTATAGAATCGGCAGAGTTGGCAAAGCAATGGAACATGGCAAATGTTTCCCAATAAAGACCCCATCAACACTATGGAAAACATAATTCCTCTCTTCCCGCTTAATCTGATCGTCTATCCCGGCGAAGACCTCAACCTGCACATTTTTGAGCCGCGTTACCGACAGCTTATCGACGAGTGCATGGATGAGGAAAAAAACTTTGGTATCCCGGCGTTCATCGGTAATAAACTACCCGGCTACGGTACCGAAATGCACGTAACGACTCTGCATAAACGCTACGACGATGGGCAGATGGACATCAAATCGAAGGGTTTACGGGTATTTCGGCTCGTCAATTTCGAAAATCCGGTGGTGGGTAAGCTATACGCTGGTGGCGAAGTAGACTGGGTAGAACCTGGCAATAGCTTCAGTGCCCACGTTGATGCGCTGGCACAACGGCTGGATAATTTGTATGATCTGCTCCAGACTGAAGCCGACTATGACCCAACCGCCGAGAACTTCTCATACCGGGTAGCGCACAAGGTCGGGATGTCAATTGAGCAGGAGTATGAGTTGCTAACCCTTGAAAGTGAGGCCGAGCGGCAGTTATTCCTGATTCAGCACCTCAATAATGTGATGCCCATTGTGGCCGAAATGGAGCGGACCAAGCAGCGAATCCGTATGAACGGCCACTTCAAAAACCTTGATCCGCTGAATTTTTAAACGACTTATTCCTTCTCATCCACCTGGCCAATTTCCTCGATACGTTCGGAAAGTTCTTCGATAACTTCCTCAAGTGAGTTGATAGGGGGCGGTGGTATTTCGGCTTCACCGAGCAGGAAACCGTAGGGTTTGAGTGAATCTACGGAGTCGAGAAGAACCTTTATGATGGCTATCATGGGCAGGGCCAGTACCAGTCCAGCCAG
>JACMPG010000346.1 GCA_014377625.1 Spirosoma sp. | reverse complement strand
CCAAGAAACGCTTAGCCGATGCCGCCCTCAACGCAGCTAAAAGCAAAGGCGCAACCTATACCGACGTCCGCATTGGGCGGTACCTGAACCAGTTTGTGGTCACCCGCGAAGACAAAGTGCAGAACATCGTGAATACCGAAAGCTACGGCGTGGGCGTCCGCGTTATTGCCGACGGCTGCTGGGGTTTTGCCGCCGTAGTCGATGCCAAAAGCGAAGCCGATATGGCCAAAGCCGCCGAGAAAGCCGTAGCCATTGCCAAAGCCAACGCCAAACTGATGAAAGAGCCGGTGCAACTGGCTGCGCAAAAAGGCTACGGCGAAGTAAGCTGGAAGGCCCCCATCCAGCGTAACGCCTTCGAGGTGCCGATCAAAGAAAAGGTCGATCTGCTGATGGGCGTGAACGCTTCGGCCCTGAAAAACGGCGCGAACTACGTTAACTCGGTCCTGTTTATGGTGAACGAGCAGAAGTACATCGCCACCACCGATGGCACCTACGCCGACCAGGATATTCATAGAATATGGCCCACCTTTGGCGTAACCGCAATTGATGCCAGGACAGGAAAGTTTGAAACCCGTCAATCGCTCAGTGCACCCGTCGGCATGGGCTACGAATATTTACAGGTCAACCCGTCGGACAAAGTAACGGGTATCACCACCCGCTACGGCATGGGTTATGATATGCTCGAAGACGTAACATCAGCCGCCCAGCAGGCCCGCGCCAAACACACCGCCAAATCCGTCGAAGCGGGTAAGTATGACCTCGTGCTGGACCCCAGTCACCTCTGGCTCACCATCCACGAATCGGTCGGTCACCCGCTCGAACTTGACCGGGTACTGGGCTACGAAGCCAACTTTGCCGGTACGAGTTTCGCTACGCTGGACAAGTGGAAAACGAAAGATTTCAAGTACGGCAGTCCGCAGGTAACGCTCGTGGCCGACAAAACGCAGGTCGGTTCGCTGGGCGCAGTGGGGTATGACGACGAGGGTGTAAAAACCGGCAAGTGGAATCTGGTGAAAGACGGCGTTCTGGTCAATTACCAGGCCATACGCGACCAGGTACACATCATCGACGAAGCGCATTCGCAGGGATGCTGCTACGCCGATAGCTGGAGTTCGGTGCAGTTTCAGCGCATGGCCAACGTATCGCTGGAGCCGGGCAAAACGCCATTGTCGGTGCAGAACATGATCAAAGACGTCAAGAAAGGCATTTATATCATTGGCGACGGCTCGTTCAGCATCGATCAGCAGCGGTATAATTTCCAGTTTGGCGGGCAGTTGTTCTACGAAATCAAAGACGGGCAGATTGCCGGGATGCTCAGAGACGTGGCTTACCAGAGCAACACCCAGGAATTCTGGAACTCGTGCGTGGCCGTATGCGACCAAAGCGATTACCGGCTCGGCGGCAGCTTCTTCGACGGCAAAGGCCAGCCCAGCCAGAGCAGCGCGGTCTCGCACGGCAGCAGCACCGCCCGCTTCAACGGCGTCAACGTAATCAATACCGGTAGAAAGATTTAAAGAAAGGACTTGGACACAGAGATGCACGGAGAAGACACAAAGATTCACAGAGTTCTCTTTCAACTCCTTTTTCTCTGTGAAACTCTGTGTCTTCTCCGTGTATCTATCTGTCCCCAAAAAAACTATGGCAGTTATACTCACTGAAGCAGAAGCCAGGGCCCTGCTCACCAAAGTCCTCGCCTTTTCCAAAGCGGACGAGTGCGAAGTAAATTTATCGGGTAACGAAAGCGGCAATGTGCGCTACGCCCGCAACGAAGTCAGCACCAGCGGCTCGCTCACCAACCAGAACCTCGGCGTGCAGTCGTCGTTTGGCAAGAAAGTGGGCACGGCTACTATTGACGAGTTCGATGATGCATCGCTCGAAAAGGTGGTGCGCCGATCCGAAGAACTGGCCCGGCTCGCCCCCGAAAACCCCGAATACGTGGGCCTTCTCGGCCCGCAGACATACCTCAAATCGAGCGGCTTTTTCGACTCGACGGCCAATGTCACGCCCGACATCCGCGCCGGTGCCGTGATCAAAAGCCTGCAACTGACCCGCGATGCCAAACTGACCGGAGCCGGATTCCTGAACGACCAGCACGGCTACGAGGCCATGATGAACTCGAAGGGTTTGTTTGCCTACTACCCCAGCAGCAACGTCAACTTTTCGCTCACCGTCCGCACCGACGATGGCAAGGGGTCAGGCTACGTAGCGCGGGGCTACAGCGATTTTGGTAAACTCGACATGGCGTCTGCTACCAATATGGCTGTCCAGAAAGCCCGCGATTCAGCAGCGGCCCGCGCCCTGGAACCCGGCAAGTACACCGTCATTCTGGAACCAACAGCGGCAGCCGTTCTGCTCGAAAACATCTTCTTCAACATGGACGCCCGCTCGGCCGACGAGGGCCGGTCTTACTTTAGCAAGCAGGGTGGCAAGAGCCGGTTAGGCGATAAAATCGTGGACGAGCGCGTCACGATTTACTCCGATCCCACCAACGCCGAACTCCCCGCATCGCCCTGGTCGGGCGATGGACGGCCGCAGGAGAAAACAATGTGGGTTGATAAGGGCGTGGTCAGGAACCTGGCGTATTCGCGGTATTGGGCGCAAAAGCAGGGCAAGAAAGCCACGCCGTCCCCCAACAACGTAATGATGCTGGGCGGCAGCCAATCGCTGGATGACATGATCAAAAGCACGCAGCGCGGTATTCTGGTCACGAAACTCTGGTACATCCGGGAGGTCGATCCGCAGACGATCCTGCTTACGGGCCTGACCCGCGATGGTACGTTCTACATCGAAAACGGCAAAATCAAGTTTCCGATCAAGAACTTCCGCTTCAACGAAAGCCCAATTATCATGCTCAACAACCTCGAAGCATTGGGCAAACCGGAGCGCGTGGTCAGCACCGAATCGGACCGGAACTATTTGATTCCGCCGATGAAAATACGCGAGTTTACCTTCACGAGTTTGTCGGATGCGGTGTAAGGTCAGAGAGCTGCTACCCAGAGTTGCCTGGTCATGCTGAGGAACGAATCGGACCGCCTAAGCAGCACCCTCAGTACAAACCAATACTGGTATCCCAAGATGTTTCGTACCTCATTATAACAAATATATGCTTGGAGTCAGACTCGCCAACCGGCAGGAAGACGCGGATGGCGTTGCGCAGCTGCACCGGCGTGTAGCGCGAATCAGTCAGGGTATTGCCCACACGGAAGCCGAGTTGACGGATGCTTATTTCGCCGGGTTGTTCGATACCGTTGAACGGCGCGGGCTGATGCTGGTTGCGGTTGATGAAGCCGAGCAGGTCATGGCCGAGATTCACGCATCGAAAAGCAGCATCCATATTTTTGAGCATAATCTGGTGGATCTGACGATTGTAGTCGATCCAGACTGGCAGGAAAAAGGTATTGGCAAAGGGTTACTTTGGGCGTTTCTATCGGAGGTGCAACGCCGGTTTCCCGAAGTCAGGCGCGTGGAGTTGGAGTCCCGGTCATCCAATCAGGCGTCGATTGGGCTGTACAAAAGCGTGGGGTTCGTGGAAGAAGGCCGGATGCGTGGCAAAACCCGCAACGCCGACGGCTCGTTTGAAGACAGCTTGCTCATGGCGTGGTACAAGCCACAGACAGATTAAGAAGGCAAGATGACGAAGTCACAGAAAATCATGGGAATTGCTGCCTTCATAGTGGCAAGTGGCCTATCAGCAGTAGCTTATTATCAAGATAGAATTATCAGTGAACAGCTTGCTGAGTGTTCGATTTATTCGGTGGCTCACATCAATCGTGTGTATAAATTGAGGAGTATGGCTCACATCGAATACGATTATTCTGTTGGAGGCAGAGTTTTTCAGTCTGACGAACCGGTAAACAGTTTTGATACCGGAGAGATTTGGTCCGTTGATTTTGAGAAACTGTCAAAAAGGAGACTGCTTTTGGCAATTTATTATAGTAAACCCGACGTCAATCGAATCCTTTGGGATATCCCCGTGCCAGATACACTTCGCCATATCTCCATCGAAGGTTGGCGAGAAGTACCTTTCGAGAAAAGAAAGCCGACCGATTGATTCGGAAAACGCAAACGCGCCCGGCAATGTTAGCATAACTGATATGCAATCATTAACTATTGACCAAATTACGCGCCAATATCCCGATGAATGGGTATTGGTCGGCAATCCAGACCTGTCCGGGGCTACCGTCTTGGGTGGGTACGTCATTGACCACAGCAAAGACAAGCGCGAGATGGCGTACCGGCAGCTGAACTGGCGCGACCAGTATCAAACGGCCATCACGGTGTTCACGGGCGAAAAGCCAAAAAACCTCAGATTCTGGTTGTTGGTATTTCAAGTCAATCACAAAACTTCACACAGCTTATGCCGGTAATTTCCATGTTCTATGGGCTGATTGTGAGCTTGTACTACCTCGACAATAAGCAGCATCATCTGCCGCACATTCATGTGCGATATGGAGAAATGGAAGGCGTTTTTGCTATTGAAAGTGGCGATTTGCTGGAAGGGAAACTTCCTAAAGGCAAAACCAAATTAGTTTCTGCCTGGATTGAAATACATCGGGAAAGCCTAATGGCGGACTGGCAATTAGCCGTTGGTGGCCAACGAATATTCCCAATCGAACCGCTCAAATAAGCACTACCATGAATCCGCGTATAGCCAACGTAAAACCGCTTGAGAACTACCAACTCGAAATGGTGTTCACCAATCAGGAACGAAGGGTTTTTGACGTGAAACCTTACCTGACCATTGGCGTCTTTCAGGAACTTCAGGATACGGCTTTATTCAATGGCGTCAGAGCGTTCAACGGCAGTATCGTCTGGCCTAACGAACTTGATTTAGACCCTGACACGCTGTATTTAGACAGTCGGCCAATCAACTAAAACGCTCATGCTCGAAACCCGCGTTGCTGACCTGCTCGAAGCCCCCGATGCCAAACTCGTTATTGAGCGGGTGCAGGCTATTCTGGCCAACGAATCCGAACGTCGCCGGGCGTTTCGGGAGTGGCTACGTGATGATGTTAAAGCCGAATTTATTAACGGCGAAGTCATTATGCACTCGCCCGTTAAGCGTCGGCATCTGGATGCGACGCAAAATTTGCTGATGCTGTTACGTGTCCATGTGCATCTGCATAAGTTAGGCGCGGTTGATTCGGAGAAGGCTCTCGTCGGAATGACAAGGAATGATTACGAACCGGACATCTGCTACTGGAATGCCGATACAGCCGCATCGTTTCAGGACGATCAGATGGAACACCCCGCCCCGGATTTAATCGTTGAAATTCTCTCAAAAAGCACGACGGGACGCGATAGAGGGGTTAAGTTCGAAGATTATGCTGCGCACGGTGTGCTGGAATACTGGATTATCGACCCGGTGCGAAAATCTCTTGAGCAGTACGAGTTAGACGATGCCACGATGGCCTTTGCGTCGGTCGCTACGCTGTACGTCGGCGATACGCTCACCGCTCTGACCGTGCCGGGGTTCGTTATTCCGGTAGGGGCAATTTTCGAGAAAACCGCGAACATGGAAACGTTGCGGCTACTGATGAACAAGGCAATCTGACTCATTAATCAACAACCTTGAAACCGTTCGTTTTTACCCGTATTCAATACACCTCCGGCGACTGGGATACCGACCAGCGGATGCCGAGTAATCTGCTGCATTCGCTGGTGGAATACACCACGATACCCGTCGATCAGAAAGAGCAGGTAGTGCAGTTGAGCAGTCCCGATCTGTTCAAGAGCCCGTTCTGCTACCTCAGCGGGCATAAGCTGGTGGAGTTCTCGCAGCATGAGCGCGATCAGTTCAAACGCTACGTGCAAAACGGCGGGTTCGTCTTTGTGGACGACTGCAATCACGACATCGACGGGCTGTTTGCCAAGTCGTTCGAGCAGGAGATGGACCGGACGTTCGGGCCGAAAGCGTTGCAGAAGATCCCGAACAACCACCCTATTTATACCACCTTTTTCAAGTTTCCCGACGGCCCGCCAACCACCAGTTTTGAACTCAATGGCTGGGGCGACGACCTCGTGCATGACTATCTAAAAGCCATTACGGTAAACGAACGCATCGGCGTATTATACAGCAACAAAGATTACGGCTGCGAATGGGACTACGACTTCCGAAACAAACGCTTCCTGGCCGAAGACAATACCAAATTCGGCGTGAACATCATCACCTACGCGCTTACGGTGTGATTTTGGATGAGAGGGTCAATCAAATCAGGTTAGTATTTCACGGGGTGGTTTTGTCATGCTGACGAAGGAAGCATCTTTTTATAGAGCAATTGTCAGCCATTCACAGAGATGCTTCCTTTGTCAGCATGACAAAACCGCCGGATGTTCTTACTCCAAATTATTTATCCATAGACGCAAAAAGCCGATTCCCACTGAGGAATCGGCTTTTTGCATTTGAAAGTATGCTCCTTACTTCTTCGTGACCCGTACCGAAATCCGGCGGTTCTGGGCGCGGCCTTCGTCGGTGTCGTTGGTGGCAACGGGGTGTTCCTGTCCGTAGCCTTCGGCTTCCAGGCGGCTATCGGAAATGCTCATGTTTACCAGCTCAGTTTTGACGGACTGCGCCCGGTCGTTGGAGAGTTTCAGGTTGGCGTTGGCGTCGCCGGTGTTGTCGGTATAGCCGCCGAGTTTGATGTTTACATTCGGGTAGGCTTTCAGTACCTCAGCCACGTTTTTCAACTGCTCCTGCGATTTGGCTTCGAGCGTCGCGCTGCCCGTTTTAAAGGTGAGCCGGTCAAAATCAAACCAGGTCGTTTTATCGACGACTTTATCGGATTTGATAAAGTTGACGAGGTTCGCTTCGACGCCGTCATCATCCACGCCTTTGAGCGAAATACCGTCGATAACGGCGAGGTCGATGGGAGTAAACACGCGATTGGGCGTATAGACCTGATTGTTGTCGGCAGCGGTCGATTCTTCGAGGGGTACTTCGGTACCGGCGGCTGTTTTACCTTCGGTTTTGTAGCCGATCTGCTCCGAAGATTTGATAGCGATATACGGCGCGATAACCAGCGACACAATCGACATCAGTTTGATGAGAATGTTCATCGACGGACCCGACGTGTCTTTGAACGGGTCGCCAACGGTATCACCCGTCACCGAGGCTGTGTGCGGGTCCGACTTTTTGTAATACATCTGGCCGTTAATCAGCACACCCTTCTCGAACGACTTCTTGGCGTTGTCCCACGCGCCCCCGGCGTTGTTCATGAAAATACCCATCAACACGCCCGACACCGTAACGCCCGCCAGCAGACCGCCCAGTACTTCAGGACCAAAAATGAAGCCAACGATGACCGGCACACTCAGGGCAATAGCACCCGGTAAGACCATCTCCCGGATGGACGCCTGCGTTGAAATAGCCACGCACTTGTCGTATTCGGGTTTGCCCGTGCCTTCCATAATACCCGGAATCTCGCGGAACTGACGCCGTACTTCTTCCACCATGCTCATGGCCGCCCGGCCCACCGCAGCAATAACCAGCGACGAGAAAATGAACGGAATCATGGCCCCCACGAACAATCCCGACAGCACGTCGGCTTTGTAAATGTCGATGGCCGAAATACCCGAAATACCCACGAAAGCCGCAAACAGCGCGAGGGCCGTCAGAGCCGCCGAGGCAATGGCGAAGCCTTTTCCGGTGGCCGCAGTGGTGTTACCCACGGCGTCGAGGATGTCGGTACGTCCGCGTACTTCTTCGGGGAGGTAGCTCATTTCGGCAATACCCCCGGCATTATCGGCAATCGGGCCGAAGGCGTCGATGGCAAGCTGCATGGCGGTTGTGGCCATCATGCCAGCCGCCGAAATCGCCACGCCGTACAGACCCGCAAAGTGATATGAGGTATAGATACCAGCCGCCAGCACCAGAATTGGCAACACGGTCGATTCCATACCGACCGCCAGACCACCAATGATGTTGGTAGCCGCGCCGGTGGCAGACTGCCGGATAATGCTCATGACAGGCCGTTTGCCCATCGCCGTATAATATTCGGTAATGGTTGACATCAGCGCACCCACCACGAGACCCGTTACAATGGCGTAAAACACATCCATCCGGGTAAACTCGACGCCCCGAATCTGCATCGTAATATCGGGCAAAACGGCCATGACCAGAAAATACGACGCCACCAGCGTGAGCAGGATGGACCCCCAGTTACCGAGGTTCAAAGCCCCCTGTACGTTGCCGTTGTCGTCTTTGACGCGAACCAGATAACAGGCCATAATCGAGAAAATCAGGCCCATTCCGCCAATCAAAATCGGCAGGACAATGGGCGCGTGGCCCACGATTGTATCGTTCGGGATCACAATCTCGCGACCCAGCACCATCGTGGCCAGAATCGTGGCCACGTACGAGCCAAAGAGGTCGGCACCCATACCGGCTACGTCGCCCACGTTATCGCCCACGTTGTCGGCAATGGTGGCGGGGTTTCGGGGATCATCTTCAGGAATACCGGCTTCTACTTTACCTACGAGGTCGGCTCCAACGTCGGCGGCTTTGGTGTAGATACCACCCGCCACGCGGGCAAACAGGGCAATACTTTCGGCACCGAGCGAGAAACCGGCCAGTACTTCCAGGGCCCGCTCCATCGGGATGCCATTCACCGCCAGTTCACCACCAGCCCCAACGGGCTGACCGCTCACGAAATAGTTGTAAAGAAAAATAAACAGCAGGCTCAGCCCCAGTACGGCCAGTCCGGCCACGCCAATACCCATAACCGAACCACCCGTAAACGATACGTCGAGGGCGCGGGTCAGGCTCGTACGGGCCGCGTGGGCCGTGCGGACGTTGGCTTTGGTAGCCACTTTCATGCCGATGTACCCGGCAAAAGCCGACGTAAAGGCCCCGATGGCGAAAGCAATACCGATGAACCAGTGCGAGTTCTCGACCTGCGTGCCGGCAAAGGCCAAAATAGAGGCCACAATCAGGCCGAAGATAATGAGTACCCGCCATTCAGCTTTCAAAAAAGCGATGGCTCCGTCGGCAATATAACCGGCTATTTCCTGCATCCGGGCGTCGCCGGCGTCCTGCCGGTTCACCCAACTAAATTTAGCGATCATTACCGCCAGGCCCACCAAACCCAGAAAAGGGACGATGTAAAGACTATTGTTCATGCTACTTAATTAACTGGTTGAAATAGGTAAATTTGGCGTAAAGATAGAATCTGACTGTGCATAACCCAACGCCATCAATCTGTCTTTTGCCTTTTATCGAGGTAAACTACGTTTTTTCTAATCCGCGTCCCCCTCCGTCACTATGCGTTTTCTCGTCGCTCTACTCCTGATCTGCACTACCCTCTCTGCTCAGGTTCCCTACGGCCCCATCAAACCTACCCCCGCCGGGGATATTCTGTCCAATCTCAAAAAACTCAACGTACTTGGCTCCGTCCTTTACGTAGCCGCCCACCCCGACGACGAGAATACGCTGATGCTCACGTATTTATCCAAAGAGCGGCTCGTCAGAACGGCGTACCTGTCGCTGACGCGGGGCGATGGTGGGCAGAACCTGATTGGTGCCGAACAGGGCGAAAACATCGGCATGATCCGCACGCAGGAATTGCTGGCCGCCCGGCGCGTAGATGGCCCCGACCAGTTTTTCAGCCGTGCCTACGACTTCGGATTCTCTAAATCGACCGACGAAGCCCTGCAAACCTGGGGGGGCGATAAAATCCTGAGCGACGTGGTCTGGGTCATCCGCAAGTACCAGCCCGACGTGATCATCACCCGGTTTCCACCCGACGCCCGCGCCGGTCACGGGCACCACAGCGCGTCGGGATTTCTGGCCGAAGAAGCGTTCAAAATCTCCGGCGACCCCACCAAATTTCCGAAGCAGCTTGCCTATGTAAAGCCCTGGCAGGCCAAACGCATTCTGTGGAATGCCTACAATCCGGGCAACTTCATGAGCAATAATGCCCCCGGCGAATCGGGCAATCTGATTGGCATCGAAACCGGACTGTACAACCCGCTGCTGGGCCGTTCATACGGCGAGATTGCCGCCGAAAGCCGCAGTCAGCACCGCAGTCAGGGTTTCGGCGTATCGGCCAACCGCGACAAGAAAGTTGATTACCTGCTGCTGAAAAACGGCGATCCGGTGCAGAAGGACCCGCTCGATGGCATCGACGTTAGCTGGGGCCGCGTAAAGGGCAGCGGGGCCGTGCAGATGCAGGTCGATCAGCTCATCGCCAATTATAAGCCCGACCAGCCCGCGGCTTCGGTACCGGCGCTGGTAACGCTCTACGGCAGTTTGAGTAAGCTGGACACCACAAACATCTACGTCAGGGCCAAGCGGCAGGACGTACAGACGCTGCTTCAGCAAACACTTGGGCTATACGTCGAGACGAACCCTACGCTATATGCCGCCACGCCCGGCGAAACAATTCTAATTAAAACGAGCGTGGTGAGCCGCGCAGAAATGCCGGGCAACGCTTCGCCGGTAACGCTGGCTACTATACGATACGCAACGGGTACGTTGTCTGGCAAAGACACCACCCTGACGCAGACGTTGAAACCCAACGAAGTAATCCAGTTTACCACGACGCTGACGATTCCGAAAACGGCGAAACCATCGCAGCCCTACTGGCTCGAAAAACCCATCGACAAAGGCACGTTCCAGGTCGATAATCAGCAGCTTATTGGGTTGCCCGAGAACCCGCCCGTGTGCACTGCCGCCTATACCTTCGAGATTGGCGGGCAGCGGTTCACGTTTACCCGCCCCCTCGTTTATAAATCCACCGACCCCGTAGAAGGCGAAACGTACCGGCCCTTCATCATCCAGCCCGATGTAATGGCCAACCTCACCGAACACGTCTTTACGTTTGCCGACGATAAACCCAAAACTGCCGAGGTCGTGGTACAGGCGGGCCGCGCCAGCGTGTCGGGAACGTTGCAGCTGGAGGTACCCGCGGGCTGGAAGGTCAGTCCGGCGTCGATGCCGTTCGACCTCAAAAACAAGGGCGACGACCAACGAGTGTCGTTCACAATTACGCCAATGGCCAACGCGGTTGATGGCAAACTACGGGCCGTGATGAAAACCGCCGACGGCACCTTCACGACCGGCATCCGTACCATTGCCTATAGCCACATCCCGACGCAGACGCTGTTTCCACCCGCCGAGGCTAAACTGGTGAAGCTTGACGTGAAGGTGACGGCCAAAAACATCGGCTACATCGTGGGCGCGGGCGACGACGTACCGGCGGCCCTGCGGCAGATGGGGTGCCGTGTTACCTTCCTCGGCCCCACCGAACTGGCAGGTAACCTGAGCGGCTACGACGCCATTGTCACGGGCGTTCGGGCCTACAACACCAACGACTGGATGGCCCGCCTACAGCCCAGACTGCTGGAGTACGTCAAAGACGGCGGCAACCTGATTGTGCAGTACGTAACGCCACCGAGTTCGTTTCTGCGCAACGAGCCGCCCCTGCCACCGCTTGGCCCCTACCCCTTCAAAATTGGCCGCGACCGCGTTACCGGCGAAGACGCTGCCATGACGTTCATTGACCCACAACACCCGCTGCTGAACACGCCCAACCGGATTACCCAGGCCGATTTCAGCGGCTGGATTCAGGAGCGCGGTATCTATTTCGCCCAGGAATGGAGCAAGGAGTACCAGCCCATTTTCTCGGCCCACGACCCCAACGAAACGCCCAAAGAAGGCAGCCTGCTCTACGCCGATTACGGCAAGGGCCACTTTATGTACACGGGTCTGGTGTTCTTCCGCGAGCTACCTGCGGGTGTACCGGGCGCGTACCGACTGTTTGCCAACATGATTTCGGCAGGGAAGTGAGTGGATGCGGCTTACTGGCATAACTAAACGTATGCATAAACTACCGTTTAGTTAATATGTCATCACCTATTTGGAATAGCTATGGTTGCCATACTAATTTGCATGGCGACCATGGTTTAGAACCAGGAAGGAATCTGTACGCTAAATTATTTATCACTGATAATCAACCGATTGACATTCATTAAGTTGTCGTACAATAACTTGTTGGGTGTAGGTTCAAAAGATGCGTAAGTGCCAGCGTCTCAGAGACAGGCCGCACGTCCCGACAAGGCAGCGTTTAGGCTTCCATTTCCGGGTTCCGTGCGACAAAGGGAACGCCCCGGTTAGGCAGGTTTAGTTGAATTGATCACTTTTTGGCTGGACTATTTATCACAAAATTATGGATGTAAATATATTAAAAACAGTAGGACAGGTAGCAGGTATTGGGGGTATAGCAATCGGAATGATAATCCTGGTTTTCAGGGATGTAATTCGCAGGAATATATTTCCTAACCTGGAACGTAATCAAGCATACAACCTTTTAAGAATTATTCTCTTTTTAACTTGGAGCATTGGGGTGCTAGGAATCTTGGCTTACGTTTATATTCAACCAAGGCCGACTACTATTATTGAACAGTCAATTGGAGAACGTATTCCTGGTGGTTCTGGGTGGATTTTAGTAGGTGAATATGACGAAAATATTAATAAATTCGTTCGAGGACCATTTTATAGGGTAACGAACACAAATTATCCAAGTGACTCAATATTTCCACGGAAAGGAGAATCAATTATATTGACTAAAGGGAGACAGGTTGTAATCAGCGATTACAAAATTTCAGGAGTAGCCAAATGGAATGCTCCACCTTGGCAAGAGAATGTTCTTGATTCTAATGACTATACTGGCACAATACTACCAAAAGGGACTGAACTTGAGGTGAGAGATGTGAGTATGGGACATTTTGAAGGAATGCCTTTTGTGGTTTGGGTTAGGATTGCTCCAATACCTCAATGACATATATTTATCTGTCTCAGCTTCAAGCGAATTTCACGCGTTTTTGATTCGCTCCGCATGGGTGGGTCACCGCTGACAAGATGCTCGCCGGTGAGCAGGCGTTGCAGCCCAACTAAACGAGGGTGAAAAGGTCGAAGGTCTTCGCCCGTTTTTGACTAGCTTACTCACCATCAACCCTCGTGAGTGTTGGGTGCAGCGTCCAGCCGTTTCGGAGTCATTCAGCACCCGGCGACAATGGGCAGGCTGCAGTAAGGCAGGTTTCAAAAAGTCTCCATTTCCGAGCCGTCTGCGACAGTTGGTACGTCTCGGTCGGGCAGGTTTAAAAGTGAGTTAGGCAGGTATCAGGCGACACGGGAAACGCCAAAATTACTTATCAAAAGCAAAAAAAGTCGCCATTACGGGGACTACTACGAAGTCAATATTCAGTCAAGCGGATGTAATTACCAACTGTTATTATATGATGGAAAACACGTATCCATTCGTAAAAATTCCCTTAGGGATCGAGGAAATTATTTCTTGGAATCCATTATTGAGTAATCAACCGATTAAACCACCTTATCCTGAAATAACATCTTTTCCTGAAATAACTTTTTCGGCGAAACCAAAACAGCCTGAACTCCAAGAACTCTCGTACACAGTATTTCGGATTCCCCTTATAGTAGCAATTGTTTTTTCAATTTATCAATGTTCAGCAAATGAACACGGTAACAGAAGTAAGAGTAAGTTTTTTTCAATCTTAACTTTCACTCTAATAATTGGTTTGATTGTGTTGATGATAAAAATTTCTCGCCAGAAATCACAATTAGAGTTTAAATTTAGGCAAGACCAGTATAATTATCAGAAAGCAATACAAGAAGGGTGCAATTCAAATTGTCGCTATGCGGCCATCGCGTAGTTGATTGGCTCAATCTGCTGACGCACTAAATTCCATCGGTTGCTCATCAGGCAAACGCGCAAGTTTAGAACACGCTGCGCACCCTGAATACTCCAGCGTTG
>JACMPG010000345.1 GCA_014377625.1 Spirosoma sp. | reverse complement strand
GATGAGTTCCTGTCCGTAGGCGTTCTGATTGGTTAGCTGGAAGGCGGCTGGCCCCAGCCGATACCCTTTCTTGGTGCCTATGTGTTCCAGATACCCTTTGTGGACGAGCGTCTGGATGATGTTGGCAACCGTCGACTGGTTAAGCGTCAGCTTCTCGGAAATTTCCGTGAGTGTAAGCGCGTCTCCCCGACGCTCGGCAACCAGTTCTATGATGTCGAATCCCCGAATAATCACCTGTACCATATTCTGAAATGGCTTCTGCGTTTTACTGTATCAATACGAGAGTAAACATAGGACGATTTTGCCTAACTACATCAATGTTGTGGTAAAGAAGTAAATGGCAACATGATACGGAAAATATTTTTACTGTAATAGATTGATTATTAGCATTTTATAGAAGAAAATACCTGATTAATACAATTTTGTTTGCTATTCATTATATCGAATAATAATATTGCATTGTAGTAGTATTAAACACCACTATTACAGTAAGGATATGAAACAGCAATACACAGGATTTAGATGGGGATTGGTTTGGGTACTGATGCTGCTCGTTCCGGGCGTGTCGCTGGCGCAGTTCGTCAGCGGAAAAGTAACCGACGAAACCGGCGGGGGACTACCCGGTGTAAGCGTGGTAATAAAAGGCTCATCGATGGGTACTACCACCGATGCCGACGGGCAGTACAAGCTCTCGGCCCCGGCGAAGGGAACACTCATATTCTCGTTCGTCGGCTACACGGCCAAAGAAGTTCCGATTGGCAACCAGACCACCATCAACACGGTACTGGCCCCCGATGACAAAACCCTCAACGAGGTGGTTGTGGTGGGCTACGGCACGCAGAATCGCAAAGACCTGACTGGCTCGGTGTCCTCGGTGGGTTCGGAGGAGATTGCCAAACTTCCCGTTGCCAGCGTCGATCAGGCGTTGCAGGGCAAAATACCCGGTGTTCAAATCTCAACCACGTCGGGTGAGCCGGGTGGCAGTCCCAACATCCTGATTCGGGGGGTAAGCAGCATTACGGGCGGTGCCGGGCCGCTGATTGTTATCGACGGATTTCCGGTTAGCAACTCCGACGGCTCAAACCCGCTCAACGCTATCGACCCACGCGACATTGAGTCGGTCGATGTGCTGAAAGATGCGTCGGCAACGGCTATTTACGGTTCTCGCGGGTCCAACGGGGTTATTATCGTAACCACCAAACGGGGAAAATCGGGAAAGCCAAAAGTTAATCTGGACGTATACTACGGGGTGCAGCAACTCGCCCGGAAAGTAGACATGATGAATGCCCAGGAGTTTGCCCAGTGGACCATCGACGGGCGTAACGCGGGTTATCTGGAAAACGTAGCTAACGCAAAAATCACCGATAATAACACCATTCGGCCCGGCACAAACTACGACATTCCGGTGGCCCTGTCTAACCCGGCGGCTCTCGGCAAAGGCACCGATTGGCAGAGTCTGCTGTTTCGCGATGCGCCTATTTCCAATTACAAAGTAACACTCAGTGGCGGTAACGACGTGCTTAAATACAGCATCAGTGGCGGATATTTCGAGCAGCAGGGTACGGTTATCAATACGTACCTGAAACGCTATAACCTGAAAGCGAACCTCGATGCCCGCGTGTCGGACAAAGTGAAAATCGGAATGAGTCTGCTGCCGACTTATTCAACCCAGAAGCGGCTTAACACCGCCGATCACTATGCAGCCTACGGCGTCATTCAGGCGGCAATGGCCATTTCGCCCACCATCGCGCCCAACGATTCGCTGGGTAACTACTCGTATCAGGATGGCGACGCGCAAATTGACGTAAAGAACCCGCTGCGGATTGCCCGGGAATACCACAACACCAACAACAGCTTTCGGATGCTGGGCAACGCCTTTGTCGACTACGAAATTACCCGCGACCTGCGTTTCAGAACGACCGCCGGGGGCGATATTTTTTACAACAACAACCGGCTCTTTGTGCCGTCGTCGCTGGCGGGTGGCTCCAACTATACGACACCGGCGTCGGCCAATGGTTTCAATCAGCTGAACAGTAGCTGGCTAAACGAGAATACGCTCAGTTACCGCCGGGCCTTTACCGAAAAACATCAGATCGACGCGGTGGCCGGGGTAACGTTCCAGAAGTTTTATACCAACCGCCTGACGGCCAGTGCCGGTGCTTTTGCCGATGACCTGTTGCCGAATATCAACGGCGGCACGGTAAACGGCGGGGGCGAAGTTGTCAACCGCGAAACGCTGGTGTCGTTTCTGGCGCGGGTCAACTACACCTTCAACCGGAAATACCTGTTTACGGCCACTATTCGTCGGGATGGGTCGAGCAAGTTTGGGCCAAACAACCGCTGGGGTAATTTCCCGTCGGGAGCCTTTGCCTGGCGGGTATCCGAAGAGCCATTTATCAAGACTATTTCGGCTATCAGCGACCTGAAGTTTCGGGTGGGCTATGGCCTCACAGGGAATAACAACATCGGCAACTACCGGTTTCTGGGACAGCTGGCCCCTACCAACTACATCATTGGCGATGCTAACGTGCCGGGCCTTAGCCCCAATTCGTTCCAGAACTCCAGCTTAGCCTGGGAGTCGATGACGCAGTTTGATGGGGGAATCGACCTGGGCCTGTTCAAGGACCGTATCACGCTCACCGCCGATTATTACCACCGCGTCAATGCCAATATGCTGTTCGATATTCAGACTCCGGCTGCTACCGGTCTGACCGTGGCGACGGTAAACCTGGGGTCGGTACTGAACCGGGGCTTCGAGTTTGCGCTGAACACGCAGAACGTGAAGCATACCGATTTTGGCTGGAACACCAGTTTCAACATCTCATTCAACACCAACCGGGTACTGTCGATGAGTTCGGATGCCGACAAGGTATTTGGCAACACGGGTGGCCGGGGCAATTCTAACGTCACGCAGGTGGGACAGCCCATTGGTACGTTCTTCGGGCGGCAGGCCATCGGCGTTTTCCGCACCGACGAAGAAGCCAAAGCCTACGGCAAACAGCCCTTTGCCAAAGGGGGCGACGTGAAATGGGCCGATATCAATAACGACGGGGTTGTGAACGACGACGACCGGACTCTTCTTGGCAGTCCACTACCCAGCTACACGTTCGGCTTTAACAACAGTTTCCGCTACAAGGCGTTCTCGCTCGACGTGTTTACCAACGGGGTGATGGGCAATAAGATTTACAACGCCCTGTTTGCTTTCAACAATTCGGCGGTGCAAAACAACGCCAAATACGTTGACGAACGCCGGTGGCGCAGTCCTGAAGAACCCGGCGACGGGACCTGGGGCCGGTCTATCCGGGGCGGCAGAAACAACAACACGCTGTTCAGCTCGCTCTACATCTTCGACGGGTCGTTCTGGCGCGTCCGTAACGTGGTGCTCAACTACACCGTACCCAACACCTTCGCCAAACGCATCGGGATGCAGTCGGTTCGTTTCAACCTGAGCGGCACTAACCTGCTGACCGTGTCCAACTACCCCGGTTTCGACCCGGAGGTGGGTAACGCCGGAACCAATCAACTGGCACTCGGTGTCGATTTTGGCACCTATCCGGTTTCGCGGGTCATCACGCTCGGCCTGAACGCTACGTTTTAAACTCCTTATCTGATAATCATGAAACAACTCATCATCCTATTGCTCGCCGTCAGCACGACGCTTACGTCGTGCGAGACATTTCTGGACCAGGTACCAGAAACGAGCCGTACCAGCGGTAATTTTTACCAGACCCGCGCCGATTTCTACAATGCCCTGATAGGTTCCTACAATGACCTTAAGCGGTCAGGTGTCTATGCCAGCGGGTCGGGGTCGCTGATGGTGATGCAGGAAATGGCATCAGACAATTCGACCTTCACCCCAACGCGTCAGCCCGTTAACAGCTCGACCTTCGAGATCGACGATCTGCTCTTTACCAAGAGCAACACAATTTCTCAGACTGCGTGGACGGACCATTACATTGGCATTGGCCGGGTGAACCAGATTATTGCCCGAGTACCGGCAGCGAATTTCCTGCCCGCCGACAAAGACCGGTTTGAGGGCGAAGCGCGGTTTCTGCGGGCCTTACTGTACTTCAACTTAGTACGGATGTATGGTGATTTGCAAATCATTACCGAGCCGATTGACGACCCGTACGCCACCAAAGATGTCCTGCGTTCGCCCGCTGCCGATGTCTATAAGTTAATCATCAGCGATTTGACCCTTGCAGCCGCTAAACTGCCCACCACCATTCCAGCCGGCGAAGCGGGCCGGGCTTCGCAGTGGGCTGCCAAAGCCCTGTTGGGTAAGGTGTATCTGACCCA
This sequence comes from Spirosoma sp., assembly GCA_014377625.1. Classification (GTDB taxonomy): domain Bacteria; phylum Bacteroidota; class Bacteroidia; order Cytophagales; family Spirosomataceae; genus Spirosoma. The sequence continues at coordinate 1,131 of JACMPG010000345.1, read as the reverse complement.
ACAGCAGTTTGCTCAGGCACTGCCCGTATTGAAAGACATAACCGATAATTCGGCCCGGACGCTGATGACCAGTTATTCCGCTGTATTTGCCGCTACCACCTCATATGCCGCCAATACCGAAACCATATTTGCGGTGCAGTACAAAGGAGGGCTGTTGCCGCAGGGTTCTGCCGTTCCGGGTACGGGAGGGGGCGCGGGCGTTACGCAGGGCAGCGATATGTGGTCGAACTGGGCACCGATGGGCGGTGGTGCCCTGCTGGGACCCAACGGCGGGAGCGGAAACGGCTTCAATACGCCCACAACTGACATGATCAATGCCTACGAACCGGGCGACGTGCGTAAAAACGCGACGCTGCTTACCTCGTACACCTCCGGCACAACGGTCGTCAGTTCGTTTCCTTTCGTAGTTAAATTCCGGCAGCAGGGAGCTATTTCGAACGATTCGGACGTTGATTTTCCCATTCTGCGCTTTGCCGACGTCGTGCTGATGTACGCAGAAACGCTCAATGAACAGGGTATGACCGCCGACGCGCTGACGCAGCTTAGCCGCATCCGTACCCGCGCCGGTCTGAAAGCGTTGACGGGTCTCGATCAGGCCGCTTTCCGGCTGGCCGTAGAGCAGGAACGCCGGGTCGAACTGGCCTTTGAAAACCACCGCTGGCCCGATCTCATCCGCACCAACCGCCTTGTACCGGTGCTGTCGACGAAGGGCTATGCCGTAAAAGACTTCCAGCGGCTGTATCCGGTTCCGCAGCGCGAAACCGATCTCAACAGCCGACTCTCGCAGAATCCGGGGTATTGAGCCAGTAGGTTACTAATCATAGGTTTACAAAAAAGGCCGATAGAGTCCTGTCGGCCTTTTTTGTAAACCTCACTTGATCAACGACGCACACATCTCCTTCTCAATACCGTTATGTTTGACCGTCTGTTTGTTGCCATCATCCTGTTGTTGCCCCAAACCCTTCTGGCTCAGCTTGCCTGGAAAGAAGTTGGCCAACTGAAAACCCGCGACGCCAAAGCCATTGTATCATCGACGTGGAGTATTGGGGCCGAAACGCTGGACCGGGATTATACGGATTACCAATCGTATAAAACGTACCTGGGGCCACTGGGTGCCAAACGAATCCGGTT
>JACMPG010000344.1 GCA_014377625.1 Spirosoma sp. | reverse complement strand
TACGTTTTTATGAACCCTACTCTGAACATGCCCGGTGCATGGGCCGCCGTTCGCGACGTGCCGCCCAGCCTTTCGCCCGTTAGTCTCAACAAGACACTATACGTGGCCAAACTCTCCGACGAATACTCGCCAACGCCCGAAGCCGTTCCCGGTATGGAATCGGTAGAAGATGTGATGGAACATTATAAGCCCGAAGTTGGCGCTACGCTCTATGACGAAGAAGGCGCGCCTAATTACGAGACGTTCCAGTTCCGGCAAATGGGCGATTTTGCCCGTGAGGGTCTGGTAGAGCAGAGTGAACTCATGCGTGGTTTGAACCGGAAAATCATGGACCTCAAGAAGATGGACATGCAGTTTCGGTCTAATAAACTGCTTCAGAACGCGCTCATCAATGCCGACGCCAAACAGGTTGTGCTGGAAATGATTCAGCAGATGCTGGACGAAATCGAGCAGGCCGGCTAAGGTCTTCCGTGCCCATACAGGTTGCCCCCAAATCCGTCTTTTTCTCACTCTTTCTCCACGCGCTTTCTGAACGCGCTCTATCTGCACCATGGCTAAAACGCAACAATCTACTGGTTCTGAAGGACCAGCTGCCACCGTCGAGCGGACCTTAACCCCCTCACGGTCGTTTGATCAGAATATTCAGGAACTCCAGAAGTTGCGCTTCGGCGGGTTCAAACTCCTTGAAACCACTATTGACGGCAGCGATAACCTCAACCCCGAACGCCGGGCCAAGAAAAGCATTTTTCTGAACGAAGCGGGCCGTAAAAAAGAGCGAGAAGCCCTTAAACAGCGGCTCGAACTCTGGAAAGAAGTCCTGAGTAAGGAAGGAGCCACCGTGATGGATATGGCCGACGAAGTGGCTAAACAGCAGGCTACCGCCGAAGAACTGTTTCGGACCAATTTGCAGGCTATTGTGGGCGAAACCCGCGATTACGAGAGTACATACCGGGGCGTAACACTGTTCTTCGAAAACGCCAAAACCAGCGGTCTCAAGATCAGAAACGCCGTGTTCATGAACGCATCGACCGATCAGCTCGACGCTACCGACGTGATCAACAAGACCACCATCGACCACGTTACGAACGAGATTCATCAGGTTTATAACCGGTTTGACCTCGGCGAAAGCTACTCGCTGATGGTGGTACCCGGATACATCAAAAACAAGATGTCGGTGGATACGTGGGCGCAGATTGCCAACGACCACAAGCTGATGTTCATTACCGACTACCGCAACATGGACTCGCTCAAAGACATGCTGACGGAGTTTCAGAAGGAAAAGATCGCGTCGGATACCCCCCGTAACGCCAACGTTCTGATGGCCTGCAACCACCTCGTGGGGCGTGGCAAATATGACGATCTGGACGAGAACGAAGATTTGTACGTAGAACCGTCGACTGCACTGGCGGGTAAGATTTACTCGAACCTGATTGCTCAGGTATCAGCTGGTTATCAGTACGGTACGCTGGAGCGGGTGGACGGTTGCCGGCTTGATCTGCTCAAGACTGAAGTGGGCGAACTGGAAGGGCTGGGTTTGATTCCGATGACCAAAGAGTGGGGTAAGGTAGTGCCGTTTTCGGGTAAAACGCTTTATACCGGCAATAACCTCGGCCTGAAAACCTACTCGGTGGTGCGCGTATTTGACTGGATCATGAAAGTCCTGATGCAGTTCCTGAACAAGCGGGCCATGGAAAACTGGAGTGGCAAAGTGGAGAACGAGATTCAGCGCGAGATTATCCAGTTCCTGGACAAGATTAAGGGGCCGGGTAAGATCATTGAGAAGTTCGAGGCTCCGCAGTTCAAACGCGATCCGTACCAGAAAGATCGGATTTACCTGGACATTCACATCACGCCGTTTTTCCCGGCCAAGACCTTTGTAATTGGGCTGACGGGTGAGGATGGACGCGATCCTGATACGGGCCGGCGCAAGGAGTTCTCGGGCGGGGTAACACAGCAATAATGCGACACGATCATGCCCTCTTTCAGCGCGGAATTTACGCTCGGTAGCTATAAAACAGCCCTGAATTATGTCTATCTGGACATCAATCAGGCGGTGGATTCGCTGGGTCGCCCCGCGTCGTTGACGCGGGGCGGTAAGATTACGCTGGAGTTCAACGCAACCGCCGACAATATCGTGGCGGAGTGGATGGCGAATCCGGCCAAACGCCTTGACGGTAAAGTCCGGTTCATAAAAATGGACAGTGTCGAATCGACCGAAAAAGAATTGCGGTTTACCAATGCTTACTGCGTTGAACTGATGGAGCGTTTCGATGGCACAACGTCATCGAGTCAGATGGTTACCGTCATTACGATTTCGCCTGAAAAGATTGCCGTTGGCATGACCGAATTAGACAATCGCTGGCCCGAAACGGCTTGATTAGCATAGTCATTCGTTGCAAAACAACGAATGACAACGAGTTCTACTTCTATCCACATTCATGGCTGCTTCCTTCTCCGCCGACTTGCTCGTATCGGGTAAGACGTTTACCGTGCTGACCTGCGAATACACTCTCTCGCAGCCGACCGACCCCCGGGGTCGGCCCTCGGCGGGCGTGCGGAGCGGTCTGATACGTATTTCTATTGTGGGCACCGACTATGCCGTGCTGACGGAGTGGGCTATCAATCCCAAAAAAGCACTGGACGGAAAAATCTCGTTTCACGACGACAAGGGCGGAACGCTCAAAACACTCTCCTTCGAAAAAGGCTACTGCGTTTCGTACCGGGAAGTATTTACCCCGCACGAGGGCGTAACGGCAGCCTATACGTTCGACATCGGTATCACAGCCGCAAAAATTCATCTGAACGGTACGCTCCACGACAATCAGTGGCTCGACTGGCAGGTATCCTAAGCCCCAACCCGATATGGCACAACAAGTTAACGTCAGCGTTTCGATTGGAGGCACCACCATCCGGCACTTTACCAGCCTGCGGGTCGATCAGTCGCTGCATACCCATCACACCTTCGAGATCGTGGTGCCGTATGAAGATATTGATGACAAGAATGAGTTGTTTTTCAAAACGGCACATCAGAAACTTGTTGGGCAGCAGACCGAAATCAGCATAACGCCCTATTACAAAAAGGTGCCGGGCAAGTTTTCGTTTAAGGGAATCGTTACCGAACTCGTGCTGCGCAACAACAGTGAGCTGGTTAACTCCTACGTGATTCGCGGCCACAGCCCTACGTTTCTGGTTGAGGATGGTGTGCAACGGCGGTCATTTATCAAGAAAACGCTGGCGCAGATTTTTAGCGCAGTGCTGATGCCGTACCCATTTCTCAAGAGCATCGACCCCAAATACCAGGCCCGAATCGACTACAAAGCGCAGTACGACGAAAGCAACTTTGATTTCCTGAACCGTTTAGCCGCCGAATACGGCGAGTGGTTTTATTACGACGGTCAGAAACTCGTGATGGGCAAACCCGGCGTGGCCTCGCAGCCGTTCGTGATAGACGGGGTGCAGCATTTCGACATGGCAATTAGCCTGAAGCCCAACCGGTTTGCCATGCGCCATTACAACTACACCAAACACGAACCCTATGCTGGCGCGGGTAAGCCGGTGGGTGGTTTGGGCAACCTTGGCGCGTTTGCCTACGGGCAGGCGCAGAACCTGTTTACGCAGGCTGCGCAGTTGTGGCCCCTGCGCGACGTGCAGTTTCAGGGCGAACTGGATACGGCCATTCACAGCGCTAACGCCACCAATGCCGCCGATCTTGTACGCTTTCACGGCGCGGGCGAGAACCCGAACCTAAGCGTAGGTACCATTGTGAACGTGACGGGACAGAAACTAACGGCCCCCGGCAAGTACAAGCAGGACAACGCGGGCAGCTATCGCGTCACGTCTATCAGTCACACCGTCGATCAGATTGGCAATTACGAGAATTTTTTTGAAGCCATTCCCGACACTGCCGAGTTTCCGCCCCGCAATCCTACCGTGAGGATGCCCGTGGCCCTGCCTGAAATTGCTACGGTCATAAAAAACGACGATCCACTCAAGCTGGGCCGGGTGTTGCTACAATTTCACTGGGCCAACCAACTGGAGGGTAAATCATCCTGGGCGCGGGTGGCGTTTCCCTACACGGGATCGTCGCGCGGGATGCTGTTCATTCCCGAAGTGGACGATCAGGTGCTGGTTAGTTACGAAGCCAATCACGTCGATTTTCCGGTGGTGGTGGGTAGCCTGTACCACAAAGCGCAGGATACGGACTACCAGTCGGAGAACAACTATACCAAGTTCAT
>JACMPG010000343.1 GCA_014377625.1 Spirosoma sp. | reverse complement strand
GGCTTGTACGCGGGTAGCGCACAGGAGCATAAGGGTAATGATGGCTCCGTAGATAGATCGTTTCATTGCCGGGCTGTTTTGTCTTTGTCGATACTGTTTTTGAGACCATTGAAGGCCCGGTTCAGCAACCCGCGTTCATCGTCGCTGCCGTCGGCTCTGGTAAATACCTCGCCCTCTTTCACGCGCCGAACCTGCTCCCAGAAACCAGGTTTGTGGGCTTTTTCGGGTTTACTGATCGCAGCAAGAGCGGTTTCCATCTCTTCCATTTTCACGGCCTGCCGGGCAGCAATCAGTCGCTCCGGCTCAGCGATGGTCACAATGAGCACGCGCTGGGTAGCTACCGGCTTGACAGCAGCCACCTGATCCGGTGAGGCCAAAACTGGAGCCTGACCAACTATTTTTTCGGAAGCAGGCTGTTCGGTTTTCGGCTGTTCAGTCGGTTTATTCTGCGCGAGTTCGGTGCGAGGGGTGGGGGGGATGGCGTTTGAATTCTGCCGATCCTGCGTATTACCGATTTGATTCTGCCTTTTGGTTTTCGGTGCAAGGCGGGCAACCCGCCCGGTAGGCTGGTTATCGGTTGTAGGGTTCGATCCGTCAGCCCGTTCAGCAGTTGGCGCGTTGAGTATGTTGCCCTGTGGCGTTACCGGTACATCGATAACCGGACGGTTCCCGGATTTAGTAGTGGCTACCTGCGGTCCTTCCACACGCCCGACCGTGTTGTTCGATAGATACAGCCACCCAAACAAACAGACCAGCAGCAAACAGGCGGCAATGGCCATGAACCGTTGTGCGTTTGGGTTGCGCCAAATCACAAAGCCTGGCTTTTTTTCGGCCTGCGTTTGCCCCATACGGGCCTGTAAACGGGCAAAACCGTCGGCGTTGGTCGCCAGAACTGCATTGCCCAGTTTTTGAGCAAAGAGGTTATCGACGGGGTGTTTATCGGGTTCGTTGTTTTTGTTCATTGTATGTTGTTGACGGGGTGCGTTGTGTTGCTGAGTGCGGCACCGGGTTTTGTTCTGCTTTTTTCAACTGCGCCTGTAGCAGCCCACGGGCACGACTCAACTGTGATTTTGAGGTGCCTTCCGAAATGCCGAGCGTATCGGCAATCTCAGCGTGCGAGTAACCCTCAATAGCGTACAGGTTAAATACGGTTCGGTAGCCATCGGGTAGCTGCCCTACCATACGCAGCAGGTCGTCGGCATTTAGCGACGCATCGGCCCATTGGTAATCGGGTTCTTCGGGTACGTTGTCGAGCGGGAGTTCGTGTCGCCACTGCTTCGATCTTCTGAGAAACATCAGCGATTCCGTTACCATGACGCGCCGAATCCAGCCTTCGAAACTGCCATCTTCCCGAAACTGATCGATCTTTTCAAACACGCGCATGAAGCCGTCGAGCATGACCTCCTCGGCATCGGCACGGTTGGCGCAGTAGCGGGTGCAAACGACCATCATTTTGCCTGAAAACCGCTCATACACAATTTTGTGCGCCTTCGCTTCGCCCCGCTTCAGCGCAGCAATCAGTTGCGTTTCGGTCGTGAAAAACGGTATAAGAAGGCGCATAGAGGTTCAGTTTCAAGAGCAAGATGCAGAAAGGGCGGGGCAGGTTGCACGGCGTTGCAAAAAAAATGGAATCGTACGGGCGATTCCATCCTTTGCTTACTTTCGACGTTTCAATGCCAGATCGTGCGCGGTGTCGTAGTAGGCGCGGAGGTTGCTCCAGTCGAAGACCTCGGCGATGCTCTCGACGCGGTTGCGTTGCTGAATACGGTCGCGCTGGGACATTTTTACAAAGCGGAACAGGACGTCGGCGAGTTGATCGGCGGCTTCGGTAAAGTTCTGCGTCCGGCGATTGATGACGTAGATGCCCCGGTTTTCGTAGTCGCGCATGATCTGCATGATGAAATCGCCAAAACCCGACTGGTCGCTGGTAACGGTCGGGATGCCACGCACTACGCACTCTAACGGCGTATAACCCCAGGGTTCGTAATAGCTCGGAAACACACCGAGGTGACAGCCGCGTACAAACTGGCTGTAGTCCAGCCCAAACAGCGGGTTGGTCGAGGCAATAAAGTCGGGGTGGTAGACGATCTTGACCCGGTCGCTTTCGTTATTGACGAGGTTAGCCTGCCGGATAAATCGCGTCATATCATCTTCCTGCACCAGATTATGTGTCAGAAACGGCGGCTGTTTTTTGGTCTTCCAGCTTTGTACGGTACGGCGAAGGCGCAACCGCCAGTATTCGTCCACAAAACTGTTGAGGTCGGGCAGGGTGTTGGCCGTTGGGTTAGAGGCTGCGGCCAGAAAGAGCCGTTCGCCTACCTGCTTTTCGATAGCCCGCGTCGTTTCCTGAATCTCTTCGAGCAGGGCGCGGGAATGCAACACCTCTGGATCAATGCTGGTAAATGGCTGTTTCGTGACCATAAACATCACTACCGTCATATCCATATCGGCCTGCTTCATGCGGTAGTTGAGCCGCGCCAGGGCCTCCAGCGTCAGGTCATAGCCTTTGTTGGTAAACTCAAACCGGCCCGACGTAAAAAAGTACAGCGTTTTTTCCAGATCGAACGAATAGCTCTGGAAAAAGTGGCCCATGATAAACTCGTGAATCTTGTCCTTGAACCGCATATGCAGGTTCTGAAACTCGTGCACGGCCGCAAAGCGCGTAATGTTGAGGCCGTTGGGTAGCACCAGGTCGGTTTGCCGCCCCAGAAACACCTCGCACTCTCGGGCCGTTACGTCGCTGACGGTGGTAAAGACGTGACTTTGCTGTGCGGCTAATCGCTCAATAGTGGCCTGGGTTTCGATGCCGTAATGCCGGGCTTCGCGCAGCCAGTCGAAGAAGGGAAGTTTACCGTAGAAGCCGGGTTCGTTCTGGGCCAGATATCGCCCCAGCATGGTGGCGTGGGTCGTGAAAATAGTGGCAATTTTCACGTTGTCTTTGCGCAGATCGGGCAGGCCGCTGCTGGCCATCCATTCGTGAAAATGCGCTACAAAATCAACGCGTTTGCTGTGGTCAGCGGCCAGTAAAGTCAGAAATTGCCGGACCATTTCGCCAAAGATAAGCGTCTGGTCAACAAGCGGTTCTACGTTCAGTGTCGTGAGTTGATGTCGTTTCCAGAGTTCGCCCTTTATAGCGTTGAGCTGATCGGTACTGACGCTGGTAATGTCGAACAGAACGATACGCGGGCGACCCGTAATGAGCCAGTGACCATATTGAACGCCGTAACCCATCTGCTGCATTTTGCGTACCGTCTGGCCAATCACAGTCTCGTCAGATTCGATCATTGGCTCAAACTCAGCGTCGGCCCGCTGTGGGAAATACGGCCCAACAGCCACGTAATTATCGTCCCATTTTTCGACCATGGCCGGTACCTTCGACCGGATTACGGTGTAGATGCCGCCAACCTGATTGCAGACCTCCCAGGCAATTTCGAGCAGGAGTTTACGCTTTGTTGCAGAGAATACCGATTCCAAAGTATGATAGGGTTATTAGGTGATTTTTTTGAACGTTGCCGGTAGTAAGAATAACCACCGCCATCCGTAAGAGTTCAAAAACAGGCCAAACTACGGATACCAGCCCGCAAACCCCAAACTATTTGTTCAGAAAAGATTTGGCTTCCAGCACCTGCGTCAGGCCATTCTGCGAGACAGTATAGTTGAAGCCCGGCTGAATGCTGTACGCGCCTACCTGGCCCTGTCTGTTCACCGCCAGAAAACCCACCTGAATGTCTTTGTATTCCTGCTTGCCAACAATCCGTTTGGCTGCTTCTTCGCACGCCTGTTGCGGGGTCCGGCCCTGCCGCATCAGTTCTACTACCAAAAACGACCCGCAGGTGCGCATCACCAACTCGCCGAGTCCCGTGGCACAGGCCCCGCCAATTTCGTTATCGACAAACAGCCCCGCGCCAATAATCGGTGAGTCGCCTACGCGTCCGTTCATCTTGTAGGCCAGCCCGCTTGTGGTACACGCGCCCGACAAATCGCCCTTGCTGTCAATGGCCAGCATCCCGATGGTATCGTGCCGTTCGATGTTGACTTTTGGTTCGTATTTGGCCGTCTTGAGCCACTCGCGCCAGGCTTTCTCCGACGATGCCGTGAGCAGTTTTTCCTTCTTAAACCCCTGTGATAGCGCGAAGGCCAGGGCACCTTCGCCACTGAGCATAACGTGGGGCGTTTTCTCCATTACGGCCCGCGCCACAGAAATAGGGTGCATGATGTTTTCGAGATACGTGACCGAACCGGCGTTGCCTTTCTCGTCCATAATGCAGGCATCGAGGGTAACGCGGCCATCGCGGTCGGGCAGGCCGCCGTAACCCACGCTGGTATCATTGGGGTCGGCTTCGGGTACGCGAACGCCCGCTTCTACGGCATCGAGGGCGCGTTTGCCCTGTTTCAGCACCGCTTCGGCAGCCGCGTTGGCCTTCGGCTGATTCCAGGTCGAGACAACAAGGGGCGCGGGTGCAGCGCGGTCAGGACTGAGTGCAAAAAGATCGGGGCTGAGCGCGGTTAGCGAACTCAGGGTCAGAAAGCGACGGCGGTTTAGCATGATGATTGGAGGTTGTGCAAAATAATCTTCGGCCAAGATAGTTGGTTTGTTTGTTTCAGCGACGCTCTGCCCGTATTTTCATGCGCTATTCTACCCCGCCTTGTATGCAAAAAACGTTACTCGTCTTTATCCTGATTACGTTGCCCCTGCTCACCGTTGCCCAATCTCGGTTTCGGCTAACGGGTACGGTGCTGAACGTACAGACCGACGCGCCGGTGGCGGGTGCGTCGGTCTTGATTCTCGATACGGGTATTGGTACGGTGACGGACTCGGCGGGTGGATTTTCGCTGCCGTTGCCAAAGGGAAATCAAACCGTTCAGGTGTCGAGTCAGGGCTTCGAGACGCAGCAGCCTACCGTTACAGCCCGCGCTGATTTGTCGCTCCTGTTCCGCCTTGCCGAACGTATTACGCTCCTGCGCGAAACCACCGTAACGGCCAGTATGCCGGGGCAGAACGTCAGCAGCAACAATGTCGGCGTAACGATGCTCTCGATGCGGACACTGAAACAACTGCCGACACTGCTTGGCGAGGTTGATGTGCTGCGGACGGTGCAGTTTCTGCCCGGCGTGAGCAACGTGGGTGAGGCCAGTACGGGCTTCAATGTGCGCGGGGGCAACGCCGACCAAAACCTGATTTTGCTGGACGACGCGCCCGTGTTTAATGCCTCGCATTTGCTGGGGTTCATCTCCGTATTCAATCCCGACGTGGTGCAGGACATCAACTTTTACCGGGGCAGCGTACCGGCGCAGTACGGCGGGCGGGCGGCTTCGGTGCTGCAAACGCGATTGAAAGAAGCCAAAGCCACAAAACTGGGCGTATTGGGTGGGCTGGGCTTGCTGAGCAGTCGGCTCAAGATTGATGCGCCTATCATCAAAAACAAACTCGCGTTCTACGCGGCTGGTCGCGTGGCGTATGTTGATCAGGTATTGCGGCTGTTTCCGATAAAAGCGTTGGTGGGTGCGGGGGCGGGCTTTACCGATGCCGTGCTGCGGGCCGATTATTTTCCCAACACGACCAATAAACTCTCGCTGACGGTTTTCAACAGCACCGACCGCTTCCAACTCCCCGGCGATTCGCTGCAAACTGTCGCGCTGGCGGGGTCGCAAACGGCCTTTCGCTGGCGAACGCGGATTGTGTCGCTGGCCTGGTCGCGGTATCTGTCGAGCCGCTGGCAGGTGCAGACTAAGGGTACGTGGAGCCGTTACCAGTCCACCATCAGCACGCCCGACTCGGCGCGGTCGTATAACCTCCGGTCCGGTATCGACTACGGGCAGTTTCGCAGCAATTTCACCTACACCAACGGAACGCGGATACAGGCAGAAGCGGGCATCAGCGGTATTTTGTACGACGCAACGGCAGGGCAGCTCGACCCCGGCGATGCGCGTTCCAACATTAACCCGGTGCGGCTCCCCAACGAACGCGCCGTAGAAACCGGCGTGTATG
>JACMPG010000342.1 GCA_014377625.1 Spirosoma sp. | reverse complement strand
GGGAGGTCAAGGAGCGGTTAATGGCCTTATTAAATCACCAAAAAGTGCTTAGTCAGGAGCAGTTAATCAATATTTTAGTACACATTGAAAATCTAATTGAAGACAAACAAAAGTCTAATCTTTCACCCTAAAGGGAATAACTTATTTTTCTATGTGTATCTCTGTGTCTCCTCCGTGTGTCTACGTGGCAAAAATCACAATTTCACGAATTCTACGCGCCGGTTATTGGCTTTGCCTTCGGGGGTGGTGTTGGGTACGGCGGGCTGGCTTTCGCCCTTGCCGTCGGTATCAAGGCGGGCCGCTGCAATGCCAAACTCGCTGGCTAAGGCCGCTTTGACAGATGCGGCCCGGCGTTTGCTGAGGTCGAGGTTTTGGGCATCGTCGCCGTCGGAGTCGGTATGGCCAATGATTTTGACACGTACCCCGGCATTGTCGGTCAGCGTAGCGGCAATTTCTTTCAGTACGCCGTAGGATTCGGGCTTGATTTTATCGGAGTTGACGTCGAACATAATACCCGTGGTGCTGAACTTGCCTTCGGTCATAAGTTTGGAACGCGTATCGGGCGCGCCTACCGCCAGCCGGATGTTGGAGACGAAGTGCTGATCGCGGTCTTCCGATATGTGTGAGTGGAACCGCATGGCATTGAGCTTGATATCTTCGGGAAAGATGCGGGGTAAATCGAACACTTTTACCTCATCGACATAGACGCGCAACCGCTGTTTTTGCCGCCACATCGCCACATGAAAGACCTTGCCGTTATTGCTGGGATTGAACGCGTAGTCCAGGTCACGCGCTCCGCGCAGGTCGGTATAACCCCCGCCTTCGGTTGTCTGATAAATACCGGCTTTACCCGTACCCATGCCACCATTCAGTTCAAAGACAGCCCCCCGGCCCCCGGCCACACTGGTGATGCGGTCGTCGTTCTTTTTGGTTTCGTGGAAGGTGGTATACAACCGCTGGGAGTAGGCATATGCCTTGTCCATACCACTATAGACGAAGTCAAATTCAAGCGTGAAGTTGTCGGGCAGGTCGCGTACGAAGTCAGGAATAAACGAGGCATTATCGGTTTTCCGAAGCATGAGCCACTTGCCGGGCATCCCCTCAATGGTGACGACCTCTGCCGAGCCATTGGTGTTCCACTTGGCCGGGAAATCGCCCACGGCATCCTGACTGAAATCTTCGGCGGCCACAATTTTCTCTCCGGCCACAAAATCAAATTTACTGTATGCCTTCAGCGAGGCCGGTTCAGGAGCGCGGTTGGCGATGTTCCCATTGCTCCGTCCCCCACCTACCGAAGCGCCGTTGCTGGCACCGTCGCTATTGTTGCCGGGCTGGTTGTTTGGCTGGTCACCGTAGGTATCGTCGGCGGGTTTCTGACCTTCGGGAGCTTTCTTTTTCTTTTTAAAGATGTTGCCGATGCCTTCTTCAACTTTATCAAGACCCCGGTCAATACCCTGATTGACTTTATTGTTGGCGCGGTTTTCTACGCTGCGTTCGGCCACTCTGCCGGGGTTGTAAATACGGACCTGCGCCAGCGAAAGCGTAGTGGTCAGGCAGAGCAAACCAACTATTGATAAATTGATATGGTACGTCATAGCAAGTGGTATTAGAACAAAATCATGTTATATCAAACTTATGTAGATTCACGCAAATCCATTGTCATCAATCAATTGAGCGGGCGTTTCGCTTTATCGACCGGCAGTTTGAGTCAATACGGTTTTCCAGAAATCGCAGAAATGACATGGTACGTCTGTCTGGTCAAACGCCGGTTTGGCTAACTCAAATCCGGTTTAGGTTGACTGATCTTGACAGTCCGTTCTGGACGTTGTAGCTTGACCCTAAAAAAGAACCGGATGAGAACGTGGCTGTTGATGATGGGCATTGTGGGGCTGTTTCTGGCCGGGGGCGTGCGCGCGTCGGCTGGCGTGGCTCCTGACACCCTGCGCGTTAGCCAGTTTACCGGTTCGGTTCTGCTTTTTGACCACGCTGCGCTGCGCATAACCAGCCCGATTACTACCCGCGCCGATATGCAGGGGCTACCCGCCCGGCCCTTCCGGCCCAACCTGGTTACCGATGCCCGCTATGCCTACTGGCTGAACGTGTTTTTACACAACGACACCGGCATCACGCAAACCCTGTATATGTCGGCCAGCGAGAACCAGCTCGTTACGCTCTACCGCATCATTGGTACCTATACCGATTCTGTACGGTGCGGCTACCGCGTTCCTACCCCCGGCTGGCCCGCGCCCGAAAACGAGAAGTACGCACCCGTTACGCTGGCTAAAGCCCAGACGGCCAGTCTCTGGATTCGGGTAGCCAACGAGCAGGGGCTGTTGCCACGCCTGACGCAGTCGCCCCTGCCGCGCCCGTTAATGCGCTTACAGCTAATGACCGAAACCACCCGTACAGAACGGCTGCTGTGGGGGCGGCAAACCAACGCGCTTGAGCTTCAGACCCGTTCATGGGTGGAGGGCGCACTGATTTTTTTCCTGTTCTTCGTTACGTTCATCTTTGCGCGTTACCCCCGCCGGCTCTACGGATATTACGCCCTCTACGTGCTGGCGGGCTGCACCTACGCGCTGCTCAAAACCCGTTCCTACACGCCCATGGGTCACTGGCTGGGCCAAATTCCGTGGGCGCAGGCGCACCTGCTCGACCCCGTTATCTGGGCGGGCTGGGGAGCGTACCTGTTTTTTCTGATTGAACTGCTGATGCTCAATAAAAGCCACCCGCTGGCTGCCCGGCGCATCCGGTGGTTTGCCCGAATGGCGGTAGCGTACAGCATTGTTTTTGCCACACTGATGCTGCTGACCAACGATGGTGGCGTCCTGCAAATTGGTTTCTGGCTCAGCCGAAGCGTGTTCGTTACGGCACACGTCGTAATTCTGGTCTGGACGGTATGGGCCGTACCGTCACCCCTGACGCGCTACGTGCTGCTGGGCAACGTACTGCTCACAACGGTGGGCGTAGTAGCCTCGCTGATGCAGGGAAAGGTACTCACCGACGACTATTTCCTGATTGCCGAACTGCGTAACCTGATGATGTTATCGTTTGGCATTTTGCTCGAAATCGTGGTATTTGCGCTGGCGCTGGCGTACCGCATCCGGCTCATCGACGCCGAGCGGGTGACCAGCCAACAGGCGTATATCGACGAACTCGAACAACGCACGATCTACGAAAAACGCATTGCCGAAGTCGAGATGCTGGCCCTGCGCAGTCAGATGAACCCGCATTTTCTGTTCAACAGCCTCAATACCATCGAGTATTTTGTGCTGAAGGGCGACGAAGAAAAAGCGACCCGCTACCTGTCCAACTTCTCGCGACTGCTGCGGCTTACACTCAACCACTCCAACGAAAACACGGTCCGGCTATCAGAAGAAATTACGGGGCTGAAACTCTACTTAGACCTCGAAGCCACCCGCTTCGGCGATGAGTTCCGGTACGTCATTGAAGCCGACGCCCGCATTGACCAGGACGAGGTGATGCTGCCGCCCCTGCTGCTTCAGCCCTTTGTAGAAAACGCCATCTGGCACGGGCTGCGCCAAAGTCAGCGGCCCGACAAACGGCTCTGGATACGCTTATTGATGCAGGATTCTCAAACCTTACAATTCGAGATTGAAGACAATGGCATTGGCCGTCAACAGGCTGCCGACCTCAAAAGCCGCTCGGCCACCCAACGCAAATCATACGGCATGGACATTACCCGGCAGCGCATGGAACTCTTCAACCGTAATTACCCCTCGCAAATCTCCATCGACCTCATTGACCTCAACACCAATGGCCAAACCGGCACGCTCATTCGGATGACCTACCAACTTAATGTTGAATTGGTGAATGAGTGAATAATGCTGACGTATCAACTACTGACGCCGGAGATTATTCAGTCATTCACTCATTTGAAATTAACCATGAAAGCAATCTTAATCGACGACGAAACATACGCTACCGAACTGCTGGCCATGAAGCTGCATAAGCTGAACCTGGGCGTGGAGGTGCTGGCTACGTTCAACCAGCCCGAAGCCGCCGTACCGTATCTTCAGCAAACCGAATTCGACGTGCTGTTTCTGGATATCGAGATGCCCCGGCTCAACGGCTTCGACCTGCTCAACGCGGTTGGCACGTTTGGGTTCGAGGTAATTTTCACAACGGCATACGACAAATACGCGATTCGGGCGTTTCGGTTTTCGGCTCTCAATTACCTGCTCAAACCCATTCAGGAAGATGAACTCCGCGACGCCATTGGGCAGTGGCAGCAGAAACGTATCCGGCAGTTACAGGCCCCACAACTCGTGCTCTTTGCCGAGCAGTACCGTACCGCTGTCAATACTCCGCTGGTGCGGATAGCACTGCCCACGCATGAGGGTCACGAAATCATCAGCATTGCCGATATCGTCCGCTGTACCGCCAATGCCAGTTATACGCATTTTTTTATGCAGGATGGCAGCAGTCAGCTCATTTGCCGGACGCTGAAAGAAGTAGAGCAGGCTCTGGAACAGAACGGCTTTGTGCGGGTGCATCACTCGCACCTGATCAATCCGGCGTATCTACGCAAGATTGTGAAGCAGGAAGGCGGCTATCTGCTCATGACCGACGGGGCTCAGGTACCCGTTACCAAGCCCAAACGCGATTATCTGCTGGAGCAAATCGGCAACATCGAGAGAAGATAAATTAGAGGGTTGTTACGCAGAGATGCGCAGAGAGAAAAAAAGGAGAGATACGCAGAGATTTTCCCGACAGCATCTCAAAAAGAACCTCTGCGAATCTCTCCTTTTCTCTGCGCATCTCTGCGTAACAACCTCTTAAAACGTAACAACCCCTTGACCTCAAAAATCACAGTTTCACGAATTCGACGCGCCGGTTGTTGGCTTTACCTTCGGGGGTGGCGTTGTTGGTGGTGGGCTGAGATGCTCCCTTGCCATCGGTATCCATACGGCCCGCATCAATGCCGAATTCGGTGGTCAGCATGGCCCGGACGGCGGCTGCCCGGCGTTTACTCAAATCAAGATTTTTGTCCTCTTTTCCATCCGAATCGGTATGGCCAATAATCCTGACGCGCGATTTGACATTGCTGGTCAGTACGGTACTAATTTCTTTCAATACACCATACGATTCGGGCAGAATCTGGTCGGTACCATCGGCAAATACAATACCGGTGGTGCTGAACTGCCCCTCGGTATTGTATTTGGATTTAACATACGGCACTCCTACCGACACGCGCATGTTGCCGATGCACCAAACCTGCTTGTCGGCGTTTACAAAGTCACGTTCCAGCAGTAGCCGGTAGGCCGAACCCGGCACAAACGCCAGCGGCACGTCCCAGATTTTGACCTCGTTGACGTAAGCTCGAAGCCGGCTGCCCTGCCGCCATATACTCAGCCGGGCTTTGGGCAGCGTCGTGCCATTCCAGTTGCGCAGAGCATTCCGGTTGGCCATTCGCTCGGTTTGGCTGGGTGTCCAGGCGGTCAGGGTGGTGGTTTCGGCACCGGGCTGGAGCGTCAGGCGTACCTCGGCGGCATGGCTCGGCTGGAGCAGGTTGGGACTGGCCTTGCTGTCGATGAACCGCAGGGCAACCCCCGTTCCGGCATTACCCACGCGGTCAGTTACGGCCATGTCAAGTTCAAGCGTAAAGTAGTCGGGCAGGACGCTCAGGTATTCGGGAGCCAGCAATCCATCCTGAGTAATAGCGAGCCATTTGGCTGGTTGTTTGTCGAGGGTTACAATGCCGCCTTTTGTGGTAGTGTTCCAGCGACTGGGGTAACTACCCATAGCATCGGCACCGAAATCGTCGAGGGCCACTACGGTCGAGGCCGGTACGAAATCAAACAAACTGTAGGAGCGCATGGAAACGGGTTCGCTTCGTACCGACGGAACATCTTTGGCCGGTTTTTCGGATTTATCGGTACGCTGGCGTTTCTGGCGTTTGGTTTCGGCAGGGGCAGGTTCGCTCTCCGGCGTACCAACCGCAACATCGCTGTCGGCGGGCACGTCGGCGTCTTTCTTATCTTTCTTTTTGTCTTTCTTTTTCTTCTTGGCCGCTTTGTCAATGTCTTTCTCGGCCTTGTCGAGGGTGCGGCTCGTATTGCGGTCAAGCGTCTGGTTAACCTTACTGCTGGTGCGGCTTTCCAGGCTGCGCTGAACGCTTTTGGTAGGATCGTTGATCCTGATCTGGGCGATGCCCGCGGCACTCAGCAGGCAGAGCAGCGCAATGATACATCCGGTTCGTTGGTGTGGCATGATACGATATAAGTTGTGTGGAAAGGAACCTGAATCAAACGTACTGAACTTCTGTCAGACAAGGAACAATTCAGGGCAGACAGTTGCGGACAATAGAGCGAGCGGTCGGTTCAGGAGCGGCAGATAGGATTCCTGAACAAAATGTCCTGTTAGTCGATTGTGTTAGAGGAGGACTACCCGGCTTCAGACAGAATCTGGCTTACCCTCCTGCCTCAACCAACGATTATGAAGACTCTCACCACCCGTAATTGGCCTGAACCAGCCAGTACGGCCACGGCTACGTGGCCCTACCAGCCTAAACACGTAGCATTCGTGGGCGATTACCTGCCCCGGCGATGCGGTATTGCTACCTTCACGTCTGATCTCTATGCATCTTACGCGCGGTTCATTCCCGATGCCAACCCTATTGTAGTTTCGGTCAACGACACGCTGGAGGGCTACGATTATCCTAACGAGGTTCGGTACGATTTTTACCAGCACGACCAGCAGGCCTACCGCAAAGCCGCCGAGTTTCTGAATGCTAAAAACATTGACGTGGTATGCCTGCAACACGAATATGGTATCTACGGCGGATCGGCGGGGAGTTACGTCCTGACACTGCTGCGTAACCTGACCATGCCGGTTGTTACTACGTTCCACACCATTCTGAAAACGCCAAACGAAGAGCAGTTGCTCGTTTTGAAAAGCATTGCCGACCTGTCGTCGCGGATAGTGTGTATGTCGGAGAAAGGGCGTGATTTCCTTATTAACATTTACGACGTACCGGCCCATAAAATTGACCTGATTCCGCACGGCATTCCCGACATGCCGTTTGTGGACCCGCATTTTTACAAAGATAAGTTTGGGATGGAAGGGCGGCAAACACTGTTGACCTTCGGATTGCTCTCGCCCAACAAAGGGATCGAGACCGTAATTCGCGCGTTACCGCGCATTGTAGAGCAGGTTCCCAACCTAACGTATATGGTGCTGGGTGCCACGCACCCCAACCTGGTAAAGCACGAAGGTGAAGTCTATCGCGATAGTCTGGTAAAACTGGCTGCCGATCTTGGCGTAAGCAACAATATCCGGTTCTACAACCAGTTTGTTGAACTCGATGAATTAACCGAGTACCTTGGTGCGGCTGATATTTACATCACGCCCTACCTGAACCCTGCCCAGATTACCTCCGGTACGCTGTCATATGCATTCGGTTGCGGTAAAGCCGTGATCTCGACCCCCTACTGGCACGCCGAAGAACTGCTGGCCGACGGACGCGGGATGCTGGTGCCGTTTGGCGATTCGGACGCTATTGCCACCGATGTCATTCAACTCCTGACCGACGATTCCATGCGCCATGCTATGCGCAAGCGGGCGTACCTGATGGGACGCGCAATGACCTGGAAGCAGAGCATTCGGTACTATGCCGATGTGTTTGGCCAGTCGCGGCAGGAGCGGATGAACACCGGTGCCGTACAGCCAGCCACCGTAACTGCACCGGCCAATGGCGGCTCGACGTATGTTTTACCATCACTGAAACTCGACCATCTCTACCGCCTGACCGACTCGACGGGAATTGTGCAGCACGCCCGCAATCACCTGCCGTTTTACGCCGAAGGCTATTGTACCGACGACAATGCCCGCGCCCTGATTCTGACCCTGACTCTGCACGGTGCCGGGATGGGTTCTGACAAACTGGCCGCTACGACCGACAATTACTGCGCCTTTCTGAACCATGCCTATTCGGACGGATACCGCCGGTTCCGTAACTTCATGAGCTACGACCGCCGTTGGCTCGAAGACGTAGGTTCTGACGACAGCACGGGGCGGGCTGTCTGGGCACTGGGTACGTGCGTGGGTCGCACTACCGACCGCAACATGGTGGTCTGGGCATTGGGACTGATGGAGCGGGTACTGCCTACAATGGTTCGCGTTGAATCACCACGGGCCTGGGCTTTTGCGTTACTGGGTATTTACGAATACCAGAAAAAATTTGGTGATGACCGGCTGGCCAAAGCCATTCAGCAACAATTACTGGACAAACTCACGTTCCGATACACCGAAACCGCCGACGACGACTGGCCCTGGTTCGAGAATACGCTCTCGTACGACAACGCCGTACTGGCCCACGTCATGATCCGCTCGGGCAACGAGCCGCTGGTGCAGATCGGCCTGAAGTCGCTACGGTGGCTCATTGACCTGCAAACCGCCGAACGCGACGACCGCAAACATTTTCAGCCCATCGGCTCCAACGGGTTTTACACCAAAGGGCAGCCCCGTGCGTATTTCGATCAGCAGCCGCTCGAAGCGCAAAGTACCATATCGGCCTGTCTGGCCGCCCTGTCCGTTACCGGCGACGACCGCTGGCACCGCACCGCCATCCGGGTATTCCAGTGGTTCACGGGCCTCAATGATCTGGGACTGCCGCTGTACGATTCCCAAACCGGCGGATGCCGCGATGGTTTACATATTGACCGTGTGAACCAGAATCAGGGTGCCGAAAGCACCCTCTCCTACTTGATGGCCCTGGCCGAGTTGCATACCGCTCAGCAGCAGCATACCGAAGCCAAAGCGGTGCAAAAGGCAATAAAGGAAGTTATAAAGTTGTAAAAGGACGTTGTGGAGTTATAAAGTCGTAGAGTTATAACTTTACGACTCTGTAACCGCAATGGCGGACCATCTACAACTCAAAATGAATGCCAGTTAAAGCCACCCGCACGGGCATCGTAATCCCCCCCGACCCGACCCGCGTACTGTTCCGTCCGTTTGAGATGGGTACCACCCGTACCCTGAAAATCATTGCCCGCGTTGGCTCTATGTCTGATGATGAGGCCCGTCACAAACTCGATGAGGTGATCCGGGAATTTGGCGGGCGGCACCACAAACTTGATCGGTTTCTGCTACAACGCTTCGAGCAGATACGCCCCCAACTCCTGACCGACGAACCGCTGGAAAATACCCGTAAGCTGTTGCTGGGTGCGTATTTTACGATGGAGTACTCACTGGAATCGGCGGCTTTGTTCAACCCGTCTATGATCTGGCACCCCGACCAGACCAATGTACCACCGGGCTACAAGCGGTTCATTATCAGCCTGCGGGCTACGGGCGAAGGACACGTGTCGTCCATTACGTTCAGGATGGGATATATTGATGAGGAGAGCGACATCGTACTGCGCAAACCGTCGCGCTACGTCACCGCGCCCGAAATCGTACCCAACCACCGCTTCAACCGCGCCCAGTTTGAGCGTAAACTCTACGAACTGCGGCTCGAAAACAGCATTCAGGAAAAAATGATGGTGGGGCTGGGCGACGAGTTCAGCCTGCCCGAACTGGAGGGGCAGATTAAACGGGTACTGGCACAGTTTCGCTACAACGCCGAGTATGATACCATTGCGGGTGGATTACTGGCCCTGGCCAAATCAAATTACGAGATCGATTTCGATGAAGATCAGAGCCTGGACGAACGCTGCATTTTTCCGACCTCGCCCAACGAAACCAACGGTATTGAAGACGCCCGCTTCGTGCAGTTTACCGAAGAAGATGGCACCATCACCTACTACGCTACGTACACGGCCTATAATGGCCGCGTTACGTTTCCGCAGTTGCTGGCTACTCAAAATTTTCTGCATTTCAGCGTTAGTACCCTCAACGGAGCCGAGGTAGCCAACAAAGGTATGGCTCTGTTTCCGCGTAAGGTCAATGGAAAATACGCCATGATTTCGCGGCAGGATGGCGAGAATATCTACCTAATGTATTCCGACGATCTATACTTCTGGCAGACCAAAGAACTGATCCTCAAACCTACGTACAGCTGGGAGTTCGTGCAACTCGGCAACTGCGGCTCACCTATCGAAACCGACGCGGGCTGGCTGGTACTGAGTCACGGCGTCGGTCCCATGCGTAAGTACGCTATCGGCGCGTTTCTGCTCGATTTGAACGATCCCAGCAAAGTCATTGGCCGCACCACCGAACCCATTCTCAGCCCCGAGGAAAACGAACGCGAAGGCTACGTACCCAACGTAGTGTATAGTTGCGGGGGGGTCATCAACAACGGCAAACTCATCATTCCCTACGCCATGGCCGACTATGCCAGTAGTTTCGCCACCGTGAACGTAAACGAGTTACTGGCCGAACTGACGGGTAAAAAAATAGAAGAGTCAACGGCCGTGCAACCGGCGTAGAATCGCCATTGGTTTCCAGAATAAAGAAGCCCCGCCTGTGCATACAGGCGGGGCTTCTTTATTCTGGAAACCAACTTTACTTTACCGTGACGGTTGCGATCTGGGTTTTGTAGTTCGCGCTGATCGTTACGTTGCTGGGTACCGTCTGGATGGTAATCGGCAAGGCGTAGGGACCACCCGTCTTTGGTACTTTAGCCGGTATAAAGCTAACCTGTACGCCAGAGCGTGATCGAGCTGCATAAACAGGCTGTCGTAAACGGCCTGTGCTTTATCATATTTCGGCAGAATAACCGACGTACCCTGGAGCGCGTCCGTGTAAGGAATATCGCCGTAGGGGGCGCACTGTAATTAGCGGGTATTCCAAAACAAAATTGTTGAATAACCAATTGGTAGGTGTGTTAAATTTGACAAACAAACATTCCCAACCAACATCTAAAACCTGTTTACGATGAACACAAAGTATGTATCCTGTTGTGTCTTGTTGTTATCGACCATCTACCTGACTGCCTGCGAAGATCACCGCGACAGCCCGAATGCCAACTTCCCGGCTCGTATCAACTTTGTGGCCGAACGGCAGTATCCCGAAGGCATTGCCTATTCGTCGCAGTTAGGCAAATTTTTAATTACATCTATTCCGTTCGGAAAAATCGGCACAGTTGATACGGATGGGCGCTATGCCGACCTGCTGACAGCTCCCGAACTAATCGCTGCTATCGGCATGAAAGTAGCGGGCAACCGGGTATTCGTCTGCAATAGCGATCAGGGACGATCGGTGAGGAGTACCCCGGCCACAACCCGTCAGTTAGCCGAACTACTGGTATTCAACCTAAACACCGGTCTGCTCGAACGCCGGACTGATCTGGACAACCTGCTGCCAGCGGCTGACCCCAACTTTGCGAATGATGTAACTCTGGCACCGGACGGCACCGCTTATGTGACCGATTCTTTTTCACCCGTAATCTACAAGGTTGCCCCCGATGGCACAGCCAGCATTTTGGTGCAGGATATTGCCAGGCTCGGCAGTGCTGGTTTTGGCCTGAACGGTATCGTTTATCACCCCAATGGCTACCTCATTGTGGCTAACTCAGGCCAGGGCAAACTGTATAAAATTGATTTGCAGAACGCCAATGCCATCACAGAAATTACCGGCACCGGTACGTTGCCCGGCGATGGATTAACATTGCTTAATGGCGACCTGTACGTTGTGACGGGTGGCACGCGGGTAGCTCAGGTACGCACTACCGATAACTGGCAAACAGCATCAATCGTGAAGTTTGATGCTACTGACTACGTAGGAGCGACAACCAGTGTGGCCGTCAATAATCAGATTTACACACTTAATGCCCGCATTGGTCAAAATGCCAACGATCGGGATTTCAGTATTCAGCGGTTTCGGTAAACAAAAACGCACTAAGGTATTTCTTACCTCTTCAAATCAGCGACGTAATCACCCGGTCTGATTTGCCGGCACCTGCCGTTAAAACCTAACCACACCAAAACGTCGTCCCTTGTGGGGGGCGACGTTTTGATTTCAAAATAATGTTATTGGTAATAGCTTTAACTGAAAGAGCTGATTAATAAGCCACTTTACCCGAGTTATCACTGCGGCCGGGTGCTACGGCGTTATAGTCCGCGGTGGCATTGCCAATCCGTACTTCATCGAGATAAATGTTTTTCTTAGCGTATTTCGATTGACCCGTCCAGCAGTACATACCTACTTTAAAGTATGGATTCTGCACGTCCGAGTAACCCAGCGAAATACCTTTCTGGTTTAAAACCAGTACGCCATTCTGCCACACCTGCAGCACACCGGTCTTGCCCGTAGCGTCCCACTTTACGTGCAAGACATAATCAACCCAGCTATCGAAAGTTGCAATACCCAGGTCCACTTCTTTCTGAGTAACTGGTGCCTGGCCAGCTACCAGAATAGGCTTGTCAGAAGAGCGGTAAACGAGTTGTATGTGATTGTTAGGCTGGATAGAGAGTGCCACGGGGGTACAGTCTGCTGTTCGCCGGCATCGGGCTTAGCATGCCACTGAACGATAATTACCTCACCTGATTCGTTGGCCATGGAAGCGGCCGGCATAAATGAGCTAAAACCATACCAGCGCTCAGATTCGCCAGCGGGCAGAGCCGCAGTGGCTAATTCTGCATGAAGCATGGTGTTGGTACCGTCGGCTTGGCTGGGCGACCATGCAAAGCGGATTGCCTGCTTGCCGGCCCGGCGCTGCTCACCAACCATCAGGCCTGCGTCAGCAGTGTAGAGTTCCTTACCCCAAAAACTACTCACCTTTGCGCTTTCGAAGGCATCGTTGTTCAGTACATTGGCGCTTTCCTGAACGGCGGTAACTACGGGTTGCTCCGGGGCGATAGTGGTATCTTTCTGTGAGCAGCTGCTCAAACTAACGGAAACGAAGAGGGTAAGCGCTAAAATGACTGTTGCCATAAAGTACCGAACAGGCGCAAATTTTTTAGTAGCGGTAGTCGTCTTAATTTCCATTGTTTTGATCTTTTTGGCGTTTGCTTGATCAAAACTGGCTCAAATCGCTGCTGAGGGGGGGGCACGTAAACAGCTTGTTCGGTAACCTGAGTCTGGGCTTCCGCGATTTTGTCTTCGTAGAAGGTTCGATTCGGAATGACTGGTCGTCTACGCTGCCTGCGGGTAACAATTCATACCTGTATCCCTCGGTATCGGCGGGTCTGGTGTTCTCGGAGTTATTGCCGAAGAGCAACATATTCTCGTACGGTAAAATCCGGGCGGGCTACCAGTTTGCTTTAGTGAAATCAGTCAGTTTAATTATGTTTTAATATGGATCAATGAACACGTTGATATTATACTACTAAGTGATTATACTCAGTTAATACCGATACGAAAATTAGGGCTATGGCGTAATTCTAAAAACTAACAAAAGGCCCCTAAACGTCTCAGCAGCATAATATACTGGATTTTCTTATCAATTTCACGGGATAAAAATTATATTTTACGCCAGATAAATTTGGCCATTATCCGTTTTTATACTCACACTACTCCACTATTTATATACATACTATATAAAGATTTGACGAACAAATGATACCAATTGGTATTGGCTCAAAGAATAACCTTTTTCGCTGTTAAATGCCTGATTTACAGACGATTTTTTTAAAGTACATGAATACCGTATTTTTAATTTAAATCTATCTCATCTATTCATGCACATTGTAAATATCAAAACATAATTAACAAATATTATTCTGATATACCCCGAATCTTCTATCTATTTGGCTCACAAGTCGGCTGCATATCGGCTACCTACGAAATATTATTTCAATAATCTTACATACGAAGAATTTCGTATGTTTTTACTATGTTATGTGCAGGGATAGAGTTTTAATAATTTTTTAATAATTTTGATGTCATCAATGCGTGTGCATAACTTTTCAGCTTAAACTATTTATTATGAGAAAATTTCTAATGGCTCAGATCATGCTGTGTCTGCTCAGCCTGCCTCTACTGGCACAGAGCGTCACAGTAAGTGGCAAAGTGACGTCAAAAGAAGACGGTTCAACACTGCCCGGCGTTAACGTATCGGTAAAAGGAACTACCCGTGGCACCAGTACGGATGCAAATGGTGACTATCAACTCAACATACCATCGGGATCAACGCTGGTGTATAGTTTCATTGGCTTCACTACGCAGGAGGTTCCGATTGGCAACCGTAGCGCGATCAACGTAAGTCTGGTAACTGATGCCTCGCAATTGCAGGAGGTAGTCGTAACAGCCCTCGGTATTACCCGCGACAAGAAAGCCCTGAACTACGCAGTGCAGGAAGTAACGGCGGAGAAACTCAATTTTGCCCGTGAGCAAAACGTAGGTAATGCCCTGGCCGGTAAGGTGGCCGGTGTGCAGATCCTGGGTCAGTCGGGTGCCAAGTTTGGCAATCCAAGCATCCGTATCCGCGGTATCAACTCGCTGGGCGGCAGTGATCCGCTCTACGTAGTTGATGGTACGCCTACCGACATCAGCCAGGTAAACATGGACGACGTGCAGGAGTTGACCGTACTGAAAGGACCTTCGGCAACGGCACTGTATGGCAACCGCGCTTCGGCGGGCGTTATCGTGATTACGACCAAGCGGGCCAAGTCGGGTGAGACGCGGCTTGATGTGAACCACAGTACCACGATTGACATGGTGGCTCTGTTGCCCAAGTATCAGAACGAGTACGGCGGTGGCTACTCGCCGGAATTCGAGAAGTTTGCGTTCGATCCAGCGATTCATCCGGCGGCCTGGAAAGCGTATGAAGGTCAAAACATAATCGACTACTCAGCCGATGAGAGCTGGGGCCCTAAATTGGACGGCACACTGCACCGCTCGGCGGCATCGTGGCAGCAGGGACCGCAGTTTGGCCAGTTAACGCCGTTCTCACCCAGCCCGAACAACGTACGGGACTTTTTCGAGAAGCCCATCAGCAACAACACGAACATTGCATTCTCGAAAGGCACTGAAAATTTCCAGAGCCGTGTTTCGTACACGCACATCATCAACAATGGCATCATCCCGAACTCGTCGCAGACGCGCGACTACGTGAGTGCCAAGAACTCGATCAAGTTTGCCGATAAACTGACGGCTAATTTGAACTTCAATTACACGGTTACCGGCACTAAGAATCAGCCTGCCGACCGTTATGGATCATCGGGTGGTACGACCCCGTCGAACAGCCCACTCAGCATCAGCAACACTACGCTGAACGGCTACAATCAGACGATTGGCTCGTTTAACCAGTGGTTTCAGCGGCAGTTGCCCATCGAGGATCTGCGCAACTACAAAAATCCTGACGGTACCTATCGTAGCTGGAACATTGGTGGACCAACCGATCCTCGCCCCAAATACTGGGACAGCCCGTACACCCAGGCGTATGATAACGGCAATGAAAACCGCAGCAACCGGCTGTTTGGCGATATGGGCCTGACGTACCAGTTCCTACCCTCGCTGAAAGCCTCGGCCACGGTCCGGCGCGATCAGAATACCTTCTATCAGCAGGCCCAGATTGCTAATGGTACGCTGAATGCCGGCGGCAAGGGAGCCTTCTCGACACTGGGGGCCAACTCGGTCGAGAACAACTACGAAGTATTGGTCAACTACAATGAGAACTTCAAAGATCTCTCCGTGGTGGCCAACGCAGGTGGCAACATCCGCTACAACCGGACCGAGGGTCAGTTTCAGGCCACGGTAGGTGGGCTGTCGGCACCGGGTTTCTATAACATTGCCGCGTCTATTGACCGTCCGCTGGCTCAAAACTACCTGTTTGAGCGGCAGGTAAACAGCTTGTTCGGTAACCTGAGTCTGGGCTTCCGCGATTTTATCTTCGTAGAAGGTTCGATTCGGAATGACTGGTCGTCTACGCTGCCTGCGGGTAACAATTCATACCTGTATCCCTCGGTATCGGCGGGTCTGGTGTTCTCGGAGTTATTGCCGAAGAGCAACGTATTCTCGTACGGTAAAATCCGGGCGGGCTACGCTCAGGTGGGTACCGACGTGGGTCCGTATCAGACGGCGCTGGCGTACTCGGTTCCGGCCGGTACCTCATACGGGAGCAACCCGTCTTCTTACCTGCCCACTACACTGCCAAACACAAACCTGCTGCCAGGTCTGTCGTCGTCCTACGAGGCTGGTATTGACCTGAAGTTCCTGAACCGGCGCATTGGTCTGGAGTTTACGGCGTATCAAAATGATAACAAGAATCAGATCATTCCACTGGCCGTAGCCCCTACAAGTGGCTACTTCAACGCCGTTGTCAACGCGGGTCTGATTCAGACGAGTGGTCTGGAACTCCACATTTACGCCAACCCAATCAGCCGGCCCAACGGATTCAAGTGGGAGTTTGACATCAACGCCGACCGCAACCAATCTAAGGTGGTTAGCCTGGTCGATGGTCTGGACAACTACCAGATCGACGGACCGCAGTGGCGTACGCTGACGCTGAACGCCCGTGCGGGTGAGCAGTGGGGATTGTTGCGGGGTCAGGGCATTAAGAAAGACCCCGCTACGGGTAAGAACGTGGTATATGGGTCAGGACCCAATGCCGGTTTGTATATCAAAGAGAACAACGTCAACCTCGGCTCGGTCCTGCCAAAGTTCAAGGGCGGCTGGCTCAACACGTTCAGCTATAAGAACGTAATGCTGCGGGTAAATACCGACTTTGTGGTGGGTGGCAAGTTCTTCTCGAGCACCAAGATGTTCAACAACTACTCGGGCTTAGGAGCCGAAACGGCGGGTCTGAACGAGCTGGGTAACCCCAGGCGTGATGCCGTTGCAGACGGTGGTGGTATATTACTGGATGCCGTTACGGACGAAGGTAAGCCCAACACTACCCGTGTTGAAACGCAGAACCTGTACGAGAACTGGCTGTTTGCGCTTAACGAGCGGTACATCTATGACAAGACGTACATCAAACTGCGCGAGGTATCGCTGGGCTACAGCCTGCCAACGCGTATGCTGGGTAAATTGGTAAAATCGGCCAGCATATCGCTCATCGCCCGGAACCCACTGTTGATCTACAGTGCCATTGGTGGTGGCATCGACATCTCAGAGTCAGAAACGATCTGGTACGAAGGGGGTCAGTTACCTCCGGTACGTTCGTTCGGGGCTAACCTGCGCTTAAGCTTCTAAAAATAAACTTCCTGCCCGTTGCCCTTCTCACATAACAGGAGGGGCAACGAGTGGGATAAAATCATATACAATGAAAGGATTCACAAAAATCGCGCTGTTTGCGGGTCTGCTGACCACAACAGTTGCCTGTAATGATTTTGGGGACATCAACGTCAACCCAAACAGCCCATCGGCTCCCAATACGGCCAGTCTCTTTACGGGTGCGCTGCGTACAGTAGGCCTGATCAACAATCAGGTTGGACCCGGTGCCTACAATAGCGTACCGGCTATCTACGTCCAGCAGCTTGGCGACATTACGTATATCGAAGAGAGCCGGTACAAAACCATAAACTTCAGCTATAACGCACTGTACAGCGGTCCACTGGTTGCTCTCCAGCAAGTCATTGATCTGAACACGAACGAGGGTACGAAATTGTCGGCAGCAGCCAATGGCTCGAACGCCAACCAGATTGCCATTGCGCGGATTATGAAAGGGTATTACTTCCTGTTCATTACTGACCGCTGGGGCGACGTACCCTATTTCGACGCGCTGAAGGGAAGTGCCAATTTCTCACCGGCCTTTACCCCCCAGAAAGACATCTATACGGATCTCTTCAAGGAGTGGAAGGAAGCAGCCGCCCAGTTTGATGGTGGAGGTGCCGTACAGGGCGACATTCTGCTGGGTGGTAATGCTGCCCGCTGGAAGAAATTTGCCGCTTCGCTCCGTATGGTTGCCGCACTGCGCCTGTCGAAGGTTGACCCGGCCAAAGGTAAAGCCGAGTTCAACGCAGCCCTGACCGATGGCGTTCTGGCGTCTAATGCCGACAATGTGCAGTACAAGTTCCTGAAGGATCAGAACAACCAGAATGGTTTATACGACAACTACGTGTTCAGCAACCGGAAAGACTTTGCCGTGAGCGACGTATTTATCAACTACCTGAAGGGCGTGAAAGACCCACGTCTGCCGTTCATTGCCGCACCGAACCAGAAAGGTGATTATGTAGGCGTACCCTATGGCCTGTTTCCGGCCCAGGGCAAAGCGCAGGATTTCTCACTGGTAGGCAGCGTGCTGTCGGCACAGGATTCACCTGCCTATGTAATGACCTACGCACAGCTCCTGTTTGCGCAGGCCGAAGCGGCCAAACTCGGCTGGACCACCGGCAACGCAAAGACACTGTACGAATCAGCCATTAAGACGTCGATGCAGCAGTGGATGGGCAGCAACTACACCGACGCAGCCTACACCGCCTACATTGCCCAGCCTAACGTAGCCTATTCTGATGCAGCCGCCATTGAGCGAATTGCTACCCAACGCTGGATTGCTCTGTTTGCGCAGGGACAGGAAAGCTGGAATAGCTGGCGCAGGACGGGATTCCCCAAACTAACGCCCGCCAAAAATACGCTGAACGGTGGTACGGAAATTCCACGACGGCTGGCCTATCCAGTAACGGAAACTACGCTGAACGCCAAAAACTACGCCGAGGTTACGGCCCGGCAGGGTAAAGACGATCAGTACACCCGCGTTTATTGGGATGTAAAGTAGGGCGTTAACGCTCAGTCGTATCGAAAACAAAAAAGGGGCCCGACAAAATCGGGCCGCTTTCCGTATTACGCTTTATCCAACTATTAAACTCTTTAAGGCGCTGACCAGACCATAGCCCGGATCATTGCCTCGTTACTACACGCAAATTTATGGGAACGAATAACAATCGATCAGGAAGTATATTATTCGGTAGGTAAATCAACTTTTCGGTAGGTAGCTCCTTCTGCACACAGGTTGTACACCCGAACATTCCGGCGGCAATCAGGTTATAATTCATAGACAACTCAGCGATGTATCATGGAAGATAAAGAGGGTGTACGAAAAGACGATGCCCAGATAACGGGCCGCACCGAGGGGCCATTTGGCTCCGACGACACCGATGCCGACCTCCGCGACAAAGATAATAAGCACCGGGAAATCGAAGAAAATTCAGCCAACGGTCTCGACAGTGTTCAGGTGCGGGGCGGGCAGGATGGCCGTAACATCCGGGGCGTTGGCAGTACGGATATGGACAGTAAACACGGGCTGTTGCGACGGGGCGACCAGGACAACAGCACCATGGAAGTACCCGACGAAGCCCTCGATCAGGCAGCCGCCAGTGCCAGCGGCAGCAATACCGGCATGGTAGACGTAACTACGAGCGGCCCGGATGATTACGGCTCGGCTGACAAAGTTGGCGTACCCAATGCCCAGAAAGCCGCCAAAGAACACGATGGCGAAGAAACCAGCTGGGACGAGAAACACACTGGAAAAGGCGTGGGCGAACCCCAGGCCGAAGTAGACAAAGACATTGCCGAGACGGGAACGGATCTCGAAAATCAGCCGCCGTATTAGGAGAGGTAGGGTATAGGGCATAGGGTGTATTGCTGACACAATACGTACCTGCGTCAGCAATACACCCTATGCCCTATACCAAAAAAATTATCCATCAATCCCTAAATAACCAACGTTATGAGCGTAAGTAGCAATTCACGGAAAGAGAGTACGGAGTCGTTCGCGGCTCAGCAGATGCACAGTACCATGGGCATTGCCCCGGCATTGGCACAACTCAATGACACGAACATGGTAAACGATCTACCTTCGCGCGTAGCATCGAGCAGCGATACCAACGTACCCGAAGATGTTATTGAAGCCGATGCCCTTGCCAATGATGGCGAGGACGCCGAAAAGATGTCGAAAGAGAACATTGACGAGGCCACGAGTGCGTCGTGGGGTGAGAAACCGCATGACGGACACGACGCGATTATCGTTGATAACGACGCTACGCCCCCCGTTCAGCCAACGGGCTCAGATAAAACGCTGGGCCATTCGTAGTACGGTCTGCTTCAGACACAAAAAAGCCATCGTTCACCAACGATGGCTTTTTTATGCCAGTAACTCGCCAACAGCCCCGCCGGGTAGCAGCGTACCGGCCTGAACCCGCGCTTCTACGGCCCTGATTTTCCCCTGAATCCCCGGCTGACTATAAAACCGCTGCTGGAGTTGCTGGCTCAGCAAGGTTCGAAACCAGCTCAGTTGCTGCGCCTGCCGCCGTGCGGTGCGCTGCCCATTGGCGGTGGTAAGTTGCTGATGTTGTTCGATGGTCTGCCAAACCCCGGCAATACCTTCGCCGGTTAGGGCCGAACTGGTCAGCACGGGCGGAAACCAGCCGGTGCCGGTGGGTGGAAACAGGTGCAGCGCGTTCTGGTACTCCACGCGGGCGCGACTAACAGCGGTTTGGTTGTTGCCGTCGGCTTTGGTGATGCAGAGGGCGTCGGCCAGTTCCATAATACCGCGTTTCATACCCTGGAGTTCGTCGCCCGCACCGGCCAGCATGAGCAGCAGAAAAAAATCGACCATGTCATGCACCATTGTTTCGGACTGCCCCACCCCTACCGTCTCGATTAGTACTACGTCGAAGCCAGCGGCTTCGCAGAGCAAAATCGTTTCGCGGGTGCGGTGCGCTACGCCCCCGAGCGTACTGCCCGCCGGCGAAGGCCGGATATACGCATCGGGATTCATGGAGAGGGCGTCCATCCGGGTTTTGTCGCCCAGTAAACTCCCGCCCGACCGCTGGCTGCTGGGATCCACGGCCAGCACAGCCAGCCGATGCCCCAGCCCGGTCAGGTACGTACCGAAGGCTTCGATAAACTGACTTTTACCCACGCCCGGAACGCCCGTTATACCCACCCGAACGGAGTTGCCGGTCTGCGGCAGAACACCCTCCAGCACCTGCCGCGCCAGGACCTGATCCTGAGCTAACTGGCTTTCGGCGAGCGTAATGGCCCGGCTCAGTACAAGTCGGTTGCCAGCCAGAACCCCGTCGATATAATGCTGAGCCGGAAAACGCTGAGACATCACTTACTGGCGGGGGCGGGCGGGTTAATCATGATGTGAGCGCGGTGGGTGCCGGGGTCCATAATCCAGGGCATACCGGGCGCGGCTGGTTTGAGGGGCAGGCCGGTGCTTTCGGCAGTAGCATAGGGAATGTACACTACCGAGCGCAGGTAGCCGTTTTTGACCGTGCCAGTACTGGCATCGTAGTCCTCATCCCGGGCCGAATATACATACAGAGACGACGGATGGTCGGGCATTTTCAGCTTTTTAGCCTTTACTTCCTTTTCGCGGATTTCCGGAATTTCCCCGGCCTTTTTACCTTCCTTTCTCAACGCCCGCCCCCGCGCCATAAACGGCTCCAGATCGCGGTGATAGCATGACACATTAAATCCTTTCTGGGCAGGGTCGTCGGCGAGACAAACGAATTCATTGGTGCCTTTGCGCAGGATCGTAAACTCGTCTTTACCGGAGTAGCCATAGACCATAGCCCCATCGCGTTTATCATCAGGAGCGGCCATGGTGGCCAGTTTGATCTGCATCTCGGCAGGTAGTACAACGGGCGTTTGCGCCGACGCGCTCAGGCCGGCTACCATCAGGGTGGCAAACAGGGCAGTAGTTTTCATAGCTGTCATTTTTTTGAATAAGCCCCTTTACCGGCTTCGCTACTCATTCTGCCGATAGCCTCCGCCCCCCTGCCTGCGTCCGTTGCCCCGGTCGCGCTGCTCAAATGGGTCGCGGGGGGGCATAACACCCGAATTGAATCGGCGCAGGTTGTACACGAAAATCACCATAAAGTACCGGTTCAATACCTGGCTTCTGACTTCCTCCGTGTAGGTATCGGTTACGTTCCTGACGATGCTTTGATTCTGGTTCAGCAAATCGAACGCCTGAATCCGCAGCTCACCCTGATTCTGCTTAAATAACTGACGGGCCAGCGCAGCGTTCCAGAGCGTGTACGACTGGTTGAAACTGGCCGAACTACCGCCATAGTGGTTGTAATAGACATTGGTAGAAAACGTGAACTTGAGCGGAAGCTGGTAATACACATCCAGCGTTACGGTCTGATTTAGAAACGTAGTGTTCTGCTTCGGCTGCAACGAATACTGCGCCGACTGGTAATTGATGTTACCCGACAGGTTCAGGTCCAGTTTCTCAGTGAAGTTTGAACTGATGGTCGCGCCCTGTCCAATCAGGTAGTTTTGAACCCGGTTCGGCTGGTTGTTCACAAAACTCGTTCCGGTGTTATAGGTCAGGTTAGTGGTCAGGTTCAGGTTGGTTTTCTGCGCACCCAGTTTGAGGGGCCGCCCCAGCACAAACGAGCCATTGGCAGTATAGTACCCGTTGGTATTCGTGGGCCGGGTGGTTTGCGCCCCAGCGGGGGTAAACACCGTGGCATTCACAATTTTGTTATCCGTCCGGCTTATGTTTAAAAACAGAAACATATTACGGAAGGTGGTAGGCTGAAACTGGTTGTAGTTCAGCGAAAGGGTATGGCCGTATTCGGGTTTCAGGTCAGGATTGCCGAGCTGGATATTGAGCGGATTGGTATTGTTGGCAACGGGCTGCAACTGGTTCACCGAGGGCGCGTTGATGCGGGTGCGGTAGTTGACCCTTAGCCGCCGGTTTTTCTCGAAATTATAGGTAAACAGGGCGTTGGGCAACAGGTTGGTAAACGTCCGGTTCAGGTTCGTATCGCGGGTCAGATTATCGGAATTCAGGCGGGACTGCTGCCCATCAACGCCGAGGGCGTAGGTGTATTTCAGGCGTTTGGTTTGCCAGGTCATACCCGCCCGGTTCGTGATAAAATCATTCACGAAGTTATTCGTCAGGTTAACGTTAGGCCTGCTGTACTGACTGGTTGCTTCGTTAAAGTCATTGACAACCCGATCTGAGGTATTGTGGTTATTGGTAAGGTTGTAATGAAATTCCAGCGTTTGCCGGAGCGAAAGCGGCTCGGCATAACTCACGTTGATGGTATTGGTCATCGAGTTCGTTTGCTGACTGTTCTGCTGATTAATGCGCTGCGTAACCAGTCCGGTAGTGCTGTCGGTACTGATTGTGCCCGAGCCGGTAGTGAAAGAGCCGGGGGCTGTATTTCTGGCATACTGGTTTACCGACTGGTTGATGCCTGTATTGTCCTGATTGTTGAGGGCTACGTTCCAGTTTACCGAAAACGTGCGCCCGCGCTTCTGAAATTTACGAAACAACAGCAGCGAGTTATTGCCCGTGAATCCGTTACCGCCCGAGGTGTAGTTTGTTTGGCTGGAGTTGGCCAGAACCCCCTCGTTGGTAATAGTTTGCGCCTGACTCTGGTTCTGATAGGCAGAATTGAGCCACGACAGCGTCGGAATGACCCGGATGGTGGTCAGGCTGTCGAGCCGGTAATCGAGCCGGAGGTTTACGCGTTGATTGGTGTTGGTGTTGGTAGAGCCGTTGGTCTGGTTTCTAACCAGCGACGAGTCGATGCGGGCCGGAACGCTCGACGCCCCCACACTCGGCAAGACGTTTAGTCGGCGGCTGGTTTGGTTGGTAAGCGTGTTGGTGTTGCTGGCGTTATAGCTGGCCACCATATCGACTTTCTTGCCAAAGCTGTCGCGAAAATTCAGGCCAGCCGCCCAGGACGTGGTGATGGCGTTGCTGCCCACCTGATTCTGCCCGCCAACGTTACCGCCACCCGCCCCGCCCTGTACCACGTTGCCACCACTGCCGCGGCCACCACCGCCCTGCCCCTGCCCGGCTCCACCAAAGTTGTTGCCCAGCCCTAAATCCTGCGCCGTGAAGCCCTGCTGATTGATATTGTTGGCCATGCCCAGTACCGAAATCTGCTGCCCGTTATTGAACCGGTTCAGACTTGCCCGGCCTGAATAGCGGGGGTCCGGTCCGGCGTTCCGGTCGCCCGGTTTTGGCCCGGCCCCAATAGTTTGCTGGCCAAACGAACCTTTGCGCTTGTCTTTTTTGGTGGTGATGTTAATGGTTTTCTCCCGGTCGCCGTCGTCCACGCCCGAAAAGGCCGATTGCTCAGAAGCCTGATCGAAAAGCTGCACCTTGTCAATGATGTCGGCGGGGAGGTTTCGGGTGGCCATTTTAGGGTCACTGCCAAAGAACGGTTTGCCATCCACCAGCACCTTGGTAACGGTCTGCCCCTGCGCTTTTATGCCACCGTCGCGGTCCACTTCTACACCCGGCAATTTCTTGAGTAAGTCCTCAACCTGCGCATTGGGCCGGGTCTTGAACGAGCCGGCGTTGAACTCCAGCGTGTCGCCTTTTACGGAAATGGGGGCCGCTTCGCCCTGTACCTGTACTTCGGTCAGCGTTTGCGACTGCGCCACCAGCGTAATGATGCCGACGTTGGTAAGGGTCAGGCCGCCGTCGGGGTTAGTTTTCAGGACGGAAACCCGTTTAGCCCGGCTTCGATACCCCACAAACGATACCAGTACCCGATACTGCCCCTCCGCTACGTTCGAAAATACAAATGCCCCATCGCCATTGGTAATACCAAACGACACCAGCGACGAATCCCGCGCCGACAGCAGCGACACCGACGCTTCCAGCAGCGGCTTCAGCGAATCCACGACCGTTCCCACAACGGATGTTGCCCGCAGACCTTGACCGAAAGCGGCCTGCAAAGACAGACCACTCAAAAGTAGAATAAACAAAAAACGCATGGTGCTCTTTTTTGTCATGCTGACCGGAATGCCGGGCTGGAAGGAAGCATCTTCGGAGGTGAACAATTATGCTGGTAGCGAAGATGCTTCCTTCGTCAGCATGACAGGAAAAATCAATTCCTTTCTCTACCGGGCCAGCCGCCGTTCTGCATCATACGCTGCCGGAAATCGGCCATGCCTTTCTTACGCATGTCCTGCATTTCCTCGTCCGAAATGACTTTAGCGTCGGCAGGAGGCTGTACGGTATTTCCGGCGATGGCTTCGCTCGAAACGCCCGTTGCTTTGAACGATTCGCTGTCCGATTCGATCTGGAGTACCACGCCGGTGGGGGGCGTCAGGTCGGCAATGGGCGAGTAGGTAAAGGGCAGTTCGGTTGTGTACCAGATAGTATAGGTTTGTTTCCGGCGCAGA
The DNA here is from genome assembly GCA_014377625.1 of Spirosoma sp. Taxonomy (GTDB): domain Bacteria; phylum Bacteroidota; class Bacteroidia; order Cytophagales; family Spirosomataceae; genus Spirosoma. The sequence continues at coordinate 5,572 of JACMPG010000342.1, read as the reverse complement.
GCGGTGGCTTTCTGGCAGGTGTAACCCGCAATTTTTTTGGTCTTGCCGGTCGTTGTCCAGTCTGTAGCCGTGGGCATTCCCTTGTCGGCGCGGTAGGTCTGACTGGCCGAATCTTTCCGAATTGTGAGAATGTCGATGCGCTTGCGGTTGGCCAGGTCCAGATACGTTTGCTGCTCAAACGGTCCGTTCATCCGTCGTTCGCGTCTGTCGGCTGCACCGGGGCCGCCGGGTGCCCCATCGCGGGTTTGGCGTATCGTGATGTTTGGCTGGCGGTCGCGCTCTTCTTTCGCCATCGTACCCGAAAAAACGAGTTTTTGGGTGAACGAGATCACATCCGGCATACCCTCCGGAGCGTCGGGGCTGCCGGGACGCACTTCCTGCCCGTTCACCACCATGCGCATCTGCGATGGGTCGATCTGGCGCATGGCTTCGTAGGTAATCTTGCCCGACGTGGGCGTTTGGCCGTACAATAGCGCGGTAATAGCTACGGTAGCGAGGGTGGTTAGCAGGGCGTATTTCATGGCCGAATGAGGGGTTTGCGATGTAAACGTTGCACAAAAAATTCAATCCTGATCTAAAGTATGGGCGAACCCGGTTAAATAAAGACGGAATGGCGGATTTTAGCGATGGAATGCCCGCGTCCATCTTTGTACGAATTAATCTGGCGATTCCCCCGCGAACCTGTTTATTTTTAAGCGAACTTACTGCACAAAGCCCTGCTGACACTAAACCTTTTAGGCTTACATATTTCTTTGGTTGACCAGCGGCAATGTAGCCCGGACACGCTTGTCCGGTAGCCACAAGGCTGACTATGTAGTGCGTTTTCTTAGCCTTGCCGCTACCGGACGTGGATCGCTCCGACGCACCGGTCCGGGCTTCATTGCTGTACTCTTCACTCCCATGACACCTCAGCGCATCGTCTCCCTCGTTCCCTCGCAAACCGAACTGCTTTTCGACCTCGGCCTGGATCGGGAAATTATCGGCGTTACGAAATTCTGCATTTATCCCGTCGATAAAGTCCGGGATAAGACCATTGTGGGCGGCACCAAAACCCTGCACCTCGACCGGATTCGCGCACTTCGCCCCGATCTGATCATCGCCAACAAAGAAGAAAACACCCGCGACCAAATCGAGGAACTCCAACGCCACTACCCCGTCCACATCACTGACGTAACGACCCTGCCCGACGCGCTGACCATGATTCAGGACGTTGGCCAGTGCGTCGGGAAAGCCCCGCAGGCCAACGACATGGCACAACAGATCGAGCATTCCTTCTCGCTCCTCCCTACCCCTGCCGCCCCGACGTTATCCGTTGCCTACTTCATCTGGCGGAAACCGTACATGGTGGCGGCTGGCGATACGTTTATCGACGCCATGCTTACCGCAGCGGGATTTCGCAATGCCTTTGCCGGGCAGACGCGTTACCCGGAGGTTTCGCCAGACGAGTTACTGCGGACCAGGCCCGATCTGATTTTTCTGTCGTCGGAACCGTATCCGTTTGCGGAGAAGCACGTGGCAGAGTTGCGGGCCGTTTGCCCGTTTGCGCGGGTGCGGGTGGTGGATGGCGAGGTGTTTTCGTGGTACGGCAGCCGGTTGTTGCGGGCGGCTGATTATTTCAGGAACTTGCACAACGAACTGGCAACCACATGACCCCACTCCCCCGCCCCGCCCATACGCTGTCTGTTGCCTCGGCCAACCTGATTCTCTTTGCCGCCCGGCAACGCGGAGCTGATCCAGACGCCATGGCCCGCGCCGTCGGGATCAGCCCCAACCAGCTTACCGACCCCGACGGGCGCATCAGCATCCGGCAGATTCAGCAGCTCTGGCGCGAAATCATCACGGCCACCGGCGACGAACACATTGCCCTGAAACTCGGCGAGATGATGAACCCGGTGGCGGTGGGCGTCCTGGCCTACGTCATGATGCACAGCCCCACGCTTGGCAAAGCGTTCGATAAACTCTTTCATTATCAGGATATTGTCTGCGATGGCTCCCGCACCACCGGGCAACGTACGGGCAATGAGTTTGCGCTGTTGATAACCATCACCAGCCCCGACATTATCTATCCCGAATACGTCATCAACTCCGAGTTGTCTATCTATCAGTCGGCCATCCGGGCTATGGCGGGATTGCATATTTCGGCGCGGGAAATCCGGTTTGCGTACCCCAAACCCACCGACACCAGCGAACACGAACGGGTATTTGCCCCCGCCCGACTGTTTTTTGGGGCCGACCAGACGGCGATGGTGTTAGACGCGGGGTTGCTCGATACGCCCGTGCTGAATGCCAGCCCCGGCCTGTTCGCCATATTCGAGAAACACGCCGACGAGTTGCTGGCCCGGCTAAAAACGCCCACCCTGAGCAGCCGCGTCCGGGGCGAAATGGTGCAACTGATGAAAGGCGAAGAACCCACGCTCACCGCCGTTGCCGACCGGCTCAACCTGGGTGTCCGCACCCTGCAACTGCACCTCCGTGATGAAAACACAACCTACCAGCAGCTACTGGATAATGTACGCAAAACCCTGGCCGAGCAGCACCTGCGTGAGCCTTATCTTAGCACGACCGACATTGCCTATCTGCTGGGGTTTGCCGAGCCAAGCGTCTTTTTTCGGTCGTTCAAAAAATGGACCGGTCAAACCCCCGGTGCGTACCGGAGCTTAGCCGCGTAATGACCACCTGTTACATCGTTCCTAAACTCGTGTGCTTGAAACTGTCGGGGTATTTCAGTCCGTACCCAACAACCCGGTCCATGCTCGAATGGGCCAGCAGGATTACACCCGCCAGCATCAGGTATTGATTACCAGTGTATAAGCCCCACAGACCTATCAGGATGGCCAGACCTTTGTGATGTGCTACGTTATACATCACCGCGCCCACCGCCGGGTTGACCAAATAGCCAACCATGCTCAGGTCGGGCAGTAACAGTAAAGCCGGGAACCACCACCAGGCGAAATTCAGGCGGGAGAATAGATAGATACTACCCAGAAAAAGGGTTAGCTCTTCAAGTTTTAATGTTGTTTTCATGGCTTTGACAGGGTAAGATTTAATTTATGCTCACGAACAGAAAAGTTAGCGATAGTCATTCGGTCAGGAAAGAACGGGTTCGCCAACGGGTGTGAACGATTGCTTCAACTCGTGTTTGGCAAACCAGGTCAGCGTTTCGGTCAGGGCTTCGCGCACCGGCGTTGGTCGGAAGTCGGGGAAGGCAATACGCACCTTCGTGTCATCGAGCAGCACAGTATTTTCATAGAGGTACACCATCTCCTTAACCTCGCGCAATACCGGCAGGAACAGGCCCAGTACACTGATGATGAACCGGCTGTACACCTGCGTTTTGAGCGGTTTGCCGGTTATCGCGCTGATTTGCCCAAACCATGATCGCATAGACGGGACCGTACTGCCGCCGTAATTCCAGACTTCACAGGGCTTTTCGGGATCGCGGAGCATCAGCCGGACAATGATTTCGGCGGCATCGGGTGTGTAGACAGCCTGGTGAGGAATATCGATGTTAATGAGCCAGGGCATGGCTTTACCGGTCAGAGCGTTCACGAAAATAGGTTTTACGCCCTCGTTCAGGACGTTTGGCCCCCAGAAATCGGGTAAACGAATGGTCAGCACCTGGCAGGTTCCAGCGTTGGCGGCCCGCTCCAACATGGCTTCGAGGTCAACGCGCAGCTTACCTTTACGGGTGTTGGGATTCGGCACGCTATCCTCCCGGATGGGTTCGGCAGCGTTACCGAAGTTGTAGACGTTGCCGGGAAAAACGATGGTGGCTTTGTTGATGCTGGCCGCGTCAATGACTTTCTGCGTCACGGTGTCCATGTTACCAAACCACTCGTTGTACGGATAATTGACGCCGTGGAAAATATGGGTTTTGTCGGCGGCAATCCGGTTCAGCAGCGCAGCATCCTGAGCGTCGCCTTCCACGATAGTCAGCGTTGACTGGTTCGGGAACAGCGCGTCGGCTTTGGCGCGGTTGCGCACCAGAATGGTTACGGGCAACTGCCGGGCCAGCAGATTGGCCGCTACGGCATAGCCGATGCTGCCGGTACTGCCCAGCACGAGCGTATGGGGTTGTTTTCCTGATGTCGTGTTCATGTAATATCTGTTTGGGAACACCACAAAGGTCCGGCACTAACTCCACCCCGTTGCTGACGAAACGCGCAACCAAACTGACGAATTACGAAAATATCAGGCCGTAAACCCAACCGTTGCTACCCGCGCCAAGTCATCCCAGAAACTGGGGTATGATTTAGCCACTACGCCCGGCTCGTCGATCACGATTTCCCGGCGCATCGCCACCGGCGCAAACGCCATTGCCATGCGGTGGTCGTCGTAGGTGTCGATAACGGGTATGGTCTCCCTCGTTGCGCCGGGCACCTGGTGGACTTCGTAGCGATGGTCCGGTTCGATTTCGATCAGTTCGGCACCCAGTTTCCGGAGTTCGGTTTGCAGGGCCAGTACGCGGTCGGTCTCCTTAATTTTCAGACTTTCAATGCCCGTTAATGTCAGGACGGTGCCGGTCATGGCCGCGCACACGGCCACGGTCTGCGCAAGGTCGGGGCAGTCGGTAAAATCCCAGTGCAGGGCGGGATGAGCGGGTCGTTTGGTGAGCGTAACGCCCCGGTCAGTGAAGCGGCTTTCTACACCCATTGCCCGCATAATGTCAACAATGGCGCTATCGCCCTGCAACGATGTTGGTTTCAGACCCAGCAGTTCGAGTTCGGCGTTTGGGTCGTTGGCCAGGGCCAGCACGCTGTACCAGTAACTCGCCCCCGACCAGTCCGACTCGATAGCGTAGGTGGTGGGCTGGTACGGTTCTGGCGCAACGGTAATCGTTTTGGCGTCCCAGTCTGTTGTTACGTCGGCTCCGAAATGGCGCATCTGCTCGATGGTCATTTCGATGTACGGACGCGACCCAACCGGCCCTGTCAGCGTGATTTCCAGACCGGTGGGCAGTTTAGGGGCAACCATCAAAAGGGCCGATACGTACTGACTGCTTACGTCGCCCCGCATAGGGAGCTGGTTGGTTGTTGAGGGTGCAAAGCCGTTGAGTTGCAGGGGCGGGTAGCCTTCCTTTTGCAGATACGTGATATCGGCGCCGAGCGTCCGCAGCGCATCGACCAGAATGCCGATGGGTCGTTCGCACATGCGCGGGGTGCCGGTCATGACTTTCTGCTGATTGGTTACCGCAAAATACGCCGTCAGAAACCGCATGGTTGTACCCGCATCCAGCACATCGGCAACGGACGATCGGGAGGCCGCACCCCCGGCGTTCCCGTCCGGCAACTTCAGCAACCGAATCATAGTCTGCGTATCGCGGGCGGCAGCGAGGTTCTGGAGCGTACACTGGAAGCCGGTCAGGGCGTCGATGATGAGGGCGCGGTTACTTTCGCTTTTGGACGACGCCAGCGGAATCGTGGCGTACACAGGATTGGCGGAGGGCGTTAAGCGGACGGATTTCAACGAATCAGGAAGTTAAGCAGAACAGATTATGCCGCAAAACAACGAAATTTCGGGTAGTTTTGGGCATGAATCGTTTCATCAACGCTACCGTCTTTACCGGCTCCGG
>JACMPG010000341.1 GCA_014377625.1 Spirosoma sp. | reverse complement strand
GGGTAGTTCGTCGGTTTCGCGTAGCCGTTGGCAATGGCTTTATTCAGTACGGCGCGTAGGGTGCGGAACTTCACCGATAGCGTTATCTCTGTCAGTCCCTCGGCCCGCATCTTCGTCTCCCATTCGTTGCAGAACTTGACCGTAATAGCACTAAAGGCCACGTCCTGACCTTCGCCCAAAAACCGGCGCAAGTTGTTCTGTATATCGCGGTAAACTTTGCGGTTGCCAACCTTGCCCGCTTTCTCAAACTGGCTGATTAACTCATCGAAGTATTCCAATAGCCGGAACTTGCGGGTAGCCTGTCGCTCACTGCTAACCTGCGAAGCGATAGCGCGGGCGTTGTGTACCTCATCGGTATCGGCTAACGTCTCGGCAGCACTGCTATACTTGGTTTCCCATTGCTCCAGCGTATTGATAAGGTTAGCCCGGAACGGGTACGTTTTACGGATGGCTTCGCGGTAATTGGTATATTTGTCATTCCAGAATTTGGGGTGTAGGCTTAGGCCGGTGGCAATGAACTTACTTTCTCGGCCCTTCGTAATGCGAATCCAGAACGGGTGGCTCTCATCAGCCAACGTCTTGACAGTGCGGTAAATCGCTCGTACTGTGGCTTTCCCCTCTTTAAACTCGGTCGTCCGTGCCATTTGTTGTACCCACGTTTTAGGTACAACGTTAGGTACAACAAATATAGATAAACACCCAAAAACAACCAAAATTAACCAACAATGAATTTAGTTAAATTGCTGATTTACACAATACTTTACTATTCATTGAAAACCATTGGCGCGTATGTTGTCAGCTTCCCAAGCTGCAGGTCGCGAGTTCGAACCTCGTCTTCCGCTCCATTGTAATACATTGCAAAAGCCCTGTTCTTGATTGAGCAGGGCTTACTTTTTTTGGATCGGTCCAAAAAAACAATCCCGTTTTTCAGGCAGTTAAGTACATACAGATATGGTCATTCTACCGTCTGCTCAACGCTATGGCACACAATAAAAGCTCTTTAAACCTTTCCCCACTGCTGTATATACGGGGTGTCCTCTACATCGTCATTGGCCTGATTATGTTCGTCTTCGCCAATACTTATTCGTTTACGTCAGGTATTATCATTGGCGTGTTGGCGTTGCTGGCGGGTGGCTGTCAGCTTATTTTTTCGTTCGCTAATCTGCGCGATCTGAAAAACAACGTCTGGGGTGTTCTACACGGTGTAACCGATCTGGCTTTTGGCGTGGCCATGTTCGTGTATTCTCAGGGTACCATTGGGGGGCTTGTGGATGTGCTGGGTATGTGGGCCGTGATGTACGCGTTTCTGCAATCGGTGCAGGCTATGTATGCCTTTATGGCCGCGCGGGGTCCGGGCTGGGTAAGCGGTACCAGCGTTGTTCACTTTCTGAACGTACTTACGGCAGGTGGTCTGGCATTTATGCTGCTTCAATACCCCGAAGGCTTTTACGAGTCGCTTCAGTACGCAGGTATTTTCCCCATCATACTCGGTGTATTGATTATTATTCTGGCACGGGAAATGCAGATCAGAGCTGCCCATATCGCGTAGGTCAACCTGATAGTCCGGCCTGCCGCCTAACCTGTTGCCCAATTGGAACGTATTCAACCTCGCAGGGATAACCGAACAGGCAATTGTCCTTAATGCACTGGGCTACTATATCAGGTACCATCGCTTCCCAGCCGTCTTCGCCCCGCTGAATCATCTCCAGCACATGATCGGTCGAGATATGCAGGTTGGTTTCGTTGTAGTTACGGATGTCTTCGATCTTATCGTTCCTGACCAGATACTGGTACAATGGCTCCAGCGTGGGGGGTAGCTGGAAGTCGTTGCAGGTATAAATGGCGTTGTTGCGCAGGGTGGGGTACACGAACAACTTCACCTTTTTGCTGAACAACGTAGCGAACGACTCCAGAATACCACCCGGCAGAAACTCGTAATGGCCTTCCTCAAAAATGTACTCTAAATTGGGTATCCCCACAATCAGCCCAATCTTGAGCCGCGTGAGTTTAGCCAGATACGCTACGAGTTTGTAGTATTCCAGGTAGTTGGAAATCATTACGGTCTGGCCCATCGAACACAGAATATCGACCCGGTCCAGGAAGTCTTTCTCATCAATGCCCTGATCGCTTGCCTTTAGGTTGTGCAGGGTCAGCTCGGCCATAGACACAACGCGGCTGACATCCACGTCGGGTTCGGCCTGAAATTGCTTCAGCCCGTTCTGGATCATGTCCAGCTGCACGTTGGTGAGGGGACGCAGCCGCCCGCGCATAACCAGAATGTGCTTTTTGTACAAAGCCTCGGAGGGTTGCATTACCTGTCCGTCTGGACCGAACAGGGCCGCGTCGGTAAAGCCGTTGCGTACCAGGTGCAGACTCATCAGCCGGTTGTCAACGTCGGCAAAGTCGGGACCGCTGAACCGGATCATGTCAATTTGAATCCGCTCCGGCGTCAGGTCGTCCATGAGCGACAGAACCAGCGTTTCGGGCGATTTAGCGTAATAGTAGCAGCCGTAAATCAGGTTTACACCAATGACGCCAATGGCCTGCTGTTGCAGCACGTTTTCGTCGTCGAGCATTCGGACGTGAATAATTACGTCGTTGTAGCCGGTTTGGGGGCTTAGCTGAAACCGGCAGCCAACCCAGCCGTGGGCTTCGTTGGTTTTTTGGAAATTGAGCGCGGAGACCGTGTTGGCAAAGGCAAAGAACGTAGTGTCGGGGCCGCGCTTGTCAGCCAGACGCTTCTCCAGAAGGCTGTACTCTTTCTTCAGCATTTTCACCAGCCTCGATTCTACCACGTACCGACCACTTTCTTCGACCCCGTAGATTGAATCGCTGAACGTCATATCGTAAGCCGACATCGTTTTGGCAATGGTACCCGACGAGCCGCCCACTTTGAAAAACATGGCGGCTGTTTCCTGTCCCGCGCCGATCTCGGCAAATGACCCGTAGATTTTTCGGTCTAAGTTGATACGTAATGCCTTCTGCTTGGTACCTACGTTCTTCTCGTACATGTTGATGGGTGGTTGTGGTCGTATTCCTTTGCGCGACGTAAAGATACAAAACACCAAAAGGTCTATTCTGGTCAACGTTCGTTATCAATGGGTTGTTTTTTGTCATTCCGACGAAGGAGGAATCTTCAGAGCAACAGTAGAGAAACCTGACCCAACCCAAGATTCTTCCTTCGTCGGAATGACAGAAACTGGCGTTACAACGTACTGAACGCAAAAGGCGGCCCGTTGCCAGACCGCCCTTCCCAGAATACAATACCTATTTCAGTCTGACGACAATCAGCGGGGTTGTTCGATAAACATATTGCCGCCCCCCGCTTTGTCATCGAGCGATGAGGCTACTTCTGTCAGCGGAGTAGTGGCCGGTGCAGCCCGGCGGGCCATGCGCGAACCGGTCATCTGAAACACGGCTTCATTGAGTAATAACTCGCTCAAATCGCCGAAGGCTTTCATCCCGAAAGTCGGCTCTTTAACTTCGACCGCCGGTTTAAAGCCATCCGGGTAATCCGAGAAGCCTTCGGCATTGGCAGACTTAAAGGTGAGCGGCTGCATACCCCACTTGATTCGCCCTTTATCATCCGAAATTGTGATCGAGCCCACGTTTTTACCTACGGTGGTTGTGCCAATGGTGGTAACGGTCATGAACGGACGCAATCCATTAATGACCAGTTCGCTGGCCGATGCGGTGCTGCCCGTGGTCAGTACAAATACCCGGTTGATGTTTCCGCCCACATTTTCGGGATAGGCCACAAAGTTCTGATTTCCCCATTTACCCGCGCCGTACTTTTTATCGGCATCAGCCGAATAGGTGGCGTTCCATTTCTGAGCGTAATACACTTTGGAAGGGTCGATATTTTTGCAGATCAGGCTGGACAGTATGGTCGATGAACTGACGTAGCCACCCCGGTTGTAGCGCAGGTCAAGCACCAGTTCGTTGACGCCCTGACTTCGGAATTTTCCGAAGATACTCTGCAATTTCTGATCGTAGGTGTTTACTGTGCCGCCGTTGGGTTTGGGTACAAACTGATTATAAACCAGATACCCAATTTTTTTGCTGCCAATAGTGTAGGTCGTGTCGAGCAGGATGGGGTTCTCCTGAAAAACAATGGCCGATACAGTTTTGGCCTGTGCATCCTCAACGAGTGTGCCGTTGGCTGATGTAGCAAACGTAAACGTATACGCATCTGATGTGCCGTTGAGCAGAGTGCCGTAATTAGAGCCGGTGAGGGTCTGCCCATTCACTTTGGTGAAGATATCGCCCCGCTTTACGCCCGCCTGGGCCGCCGGTGAGCCAGACAATACGTACAGAACCGAGCCAACCACGTTCGTTCTGCTGGCATCCGTGTAGTACAGCTTGTAGTTCATACCCGTTGTTTTGCTTTCGCCACTCAGCGATGCCTTCAGCTCGTCCGCACTTTTCTGAATCCAGGAGAAACGGTCCCGGTCCGAGTTTGCCGTGTTGTTACGGTCGTAGAGCAGCGACAGGAAGTAATTGTCGGGCGTCTGAGTTTTATCTGGACTGGCCGGGAGCTTATCGTTCCAGAGGTAGTAGTACTGCATATTGGCCAGAATCCAGTCGTTCACTTCCTGATCCGTAACCACGCCACTAACGGCGGTGCTGGACAGAATAGCCGGGTTGGTCAATGGCGTAACGTCGGGGGTTTTTTTGCAGGAAGTCAGGAACGACGTCCCCAAAATAGCCAGCAGCAGCGTTGATGGCCACACTCGGTTCAGTTTCATGTAGATTGTTGATTTATACCGGTATAAACGTAAATAACCGATGATTAATTTGCCACGGCAGGTAAAAACAAATCAGTTAGTCAATTTGCCGACAGTCAGCAAAACGCATCCTCGACATGTTTGACCCGTATCTCATTTCCGTTTATAATTACGGCTACAATGTCGAAACGGACGTCATGCTGCCAGTTATGGGCAAAAATATAATGTTCAGCGGCCTTCATGACCAGTTTAGCCTTTGCGTAGTTCACGAATTCTTCGGGGTTGCCGAAGCTGACATTGGTACGGGTTTTGACCTCTACAAACAGCAGCAGTTTGCCGTTTTGCGCCACAATATCGATTTCGGCGTGCTGGTAGCGGTAATTGGTAGTCAGAATCTGATAGCCTTTTTCGCGAAGGTAGCGGGCGGCTTCGGCCTCTCCCTGTCTGCCGGTATCATTGTGTTGTGCCATGAGTAGAGAATTGGGTACGGTGGAGTAATCGAACGAAAGACGTGGTTTTGTGTGTTATTTACCTGACCAGAAGGTGACTTCCGGCGTAAAAGAATGAATAGTATTATCAATAAGCAAGTTGATGTCCGGCACCTCGGGCTCGTTGAGTATCAGACCGCCTGGACCGAACAGGAACGATTGTCTGCTCAGATTACGGCGCAGAAACTCCATAACCGCGACCGGCCTGCCCCACAGCAACAGCCTACGCCCAACTACCTGATTTTTTGCGAACACCCCCATGTCTATACCCTCGGTACCAGCGGGAGCATGGCTAACCTGCTCATCGGCGAAGACGACTTGCGCGAGCAGTACGGGGCTACGTTTTTCAAAATCCGGCGCGGGGGCGACATCACGTATCACGGTCCCGGTCAGTTGGTGGGCTACCCAATTCTGGATTTAGACAACTTTTTTACGGACATTCATCGCTATATGCGGTTGTTAGAGGAGAGCATTATCCTGACCCTGGCCGACTACGGCCTGCGGGCGGGGCGCATCGAAGGTATCGGCAGCGACCGGCTTACGGGTGTCTGGCTTGATTTTGACGGTAGTGCTGAAGATCCGGCCCTACGCCCCCGCAAAATCTGTGCGATGGGTGTAAAAGCCAGCCGTTGGGTAACGATGCACGGCTTCGCGCTGAACGTCAACACCGATTTGTCGTATTTTGGCCACATCGTTCCCTGCGGTATTGCCGACAAAGCCGTTACGTCGATGGCCGTCGAACTGGGCCGTGAAATTCCGGTTAACGAAGTAGCAGGCCGGGTGCAGACACATCTGGCAGAATTATTTGAGATGACTATTTAACCGGTGCGCCGATGCGACAGAGGGAGGGAGTTTTTCGCGGAGGAAACAGAGTTCTTCAATTCAAATTTATATCTCTCTGTTCTCCGTAATACCGACCTGTCGGACCGCTCTATTCCTCTGTGTTAAAACCTAAGAAATGAAGAAAGATATCGACTTTTTGCCTGTTGAGGGTGTACAGATTGCCATTGCCCGCAAAGAAAACCTGCTGGGCGATTATGACTGGCAGGTGTTTCTGATTAACCAGAACAACATGCCGATTCATACGGTGTTCGTAACTTCGAAAGGATACGGCGAAAAAGACGCCGAAGAACAGAAAACCTCTACTCTGCGGCACTTTTTTGCCGATGTATCCGCCGGGGCATATGAGGTTGTGGAAACGATTCTGCCCGACGTATTTCACCTTAATAATGAATATTGGGTTAGCTATTACATTGATAATCAGATATTCGATAAAAAATTCATCTTTGTTCCCGACAGCATCGTCGAAGCAAATCTTATTCAGATACCCGCACTGGGTCTGGAAGGGATTTTGCACGAGTAATCTGTCAGCAACAAAGCCCACCTTTTACTTATCATGGGCTGACGTCCGTGACCACAAATGAAGAATCAAAATCCAAAAACTAATAAATATAACAAGGCCGCAACAGATAAGCCGACATCTGATCGGGCCGCGTCAGGCCGGGCCTCGTCAGGCCAGGCCAATACGCCCAGGTCTAAACCGGTCAAAGCGGTTAGTACCCGGCCCGGTCCGGCCCGACCCCGCGAACAGGGCGTTGATAAACCAATCCGCCCGGTTCCCCAAAACGATACGTATCTGGACGAATTGAAAGCTGATTTGCTGTCTTTCCTTCAGATCAACGATAAGAAAACGTTTTCGCAGGAGGCCATTCTGGAGCATTTTGGCATTTGGGACCGGCGCACCATTTTCCTGATGCGTGGCTTGCTGGACGAACTCGCCGAAGAGGGTAGCATCAGTCAGCAGTCTGACAAAACCTACCGCGCCGACGCTGACATTAACGCCACCGAAGGTATGGTCGATCACGTAAATGCCCGTTTTGCGTTCGTCATCCCGGTTTCGCCACTCGGCACGCGGGGCGACCGTAACGACGATATCTGGGTCTCGACCGACGATCTGAACGGCGCTGTTGATGGCGACCGGGTTCAGGTTGTTGCTTTTGCCGATTCGCGTAGCGGATCGGGGGGGGGGCAGGCACGTCGGCGTATCGAGGGAAAAGTGACTGGCATTCTGGAGCGGGGCCGCAGCGAACTTGTTGGCAGCATTGAAGTGTCACCAAACTACGGGTTTGTGGTGGCCGACAGCCGCAAGATTTACGACGATATTTTTATCCCGAAAGAGAAACTTGGTGAAGCTAATGACGATGAAAAAGTCATTGTCCGCATCACGAAATTCCCGGAGCCAGGCAGCCGCAAACAGCGGTTTGAGGGCGAGGTGATAACCGTACTGGGCAAGGCGGGGGAGAACAACACCGAGATGCACGCTATCCTGGCCGAGTTTGGTTTGCCTATTGACTTTCCCAAAGCCGTGGAAGCCGAAGCCGAAGCTATCCCGACCAAAATTGGCAAGAAAGACATGGCCAAACGGCGCGACATGCGCGAAACGACCACGTTTACCATTGACCCCGTTGATGCGAAGGATTTTGACGATGCGCTGTCGGTAGCGATACTGGATAATGGTAATTACGAAATCGGCGTCCACATTGCCGACGTCACGCACTACGTTACGCCCGGTACGCTGCTCGAAGAAGAAGCGTTCAAACGCGCTACGTCGGTCTATCTTGTGGACCGCGTGGTGCCGATGCTGCCTGAAAAACTCTCGAACGGTCTGTGTTCACTCCGGCCCAACGAAGACAAGCTGACCTTCTCAGCGGTGTTTGAACTCACGCCCGACGCCCAGATTGTGAAGGAGTGGTTTGGCCGCACCATCACCCACTCCGACCGCCGGTTCAGCTACGAAGAAGCGCAGGATATCCTGAACAACAACCGGGGCGATTTCCTGACCGAACTGCAACTGCTAAACGAACTGGCCTATAGACTGCGTACCGAACGATTTAAAAACGGAGCCATTAACTTTGAAACAAACGAAATTCGGTTCAATCTGGACGAGAACGGCACTCCGCTGTCGGTCTATACCAAGTTGCGGCAGGACACTAACAAACTCATCGAAGAGTTCATGCTGATGGCCAACCGGCGCGTGGCCGAGTTTGTGCATTCGCTCAGCAAACGGGGACAGGAAAACGTCATGGTGTATCGGGTTCACGAAGAGCCGGACCGCGACCGACTTGCTCAGTTCGCCGAATTTGCCAGTAAGCTGGGTTTTAAACTCAAGACGGATGAGGAACATCTGTCCAGTTCGATGAATAACTTCATGCATAGCATTGAGGGGAAACCCGAAGCGGGTATGTTGTCGCAACTGGCGGTCCGTACCATGTCGAAGGCGCGGTATAGTACCGAAGATCTGGGCCACTTTGGTCTTGCCTTTGAGCGGTATTCGCACTTCACTTCACCCATCCGTCGCTACCCCGACATGATGGCGCACCGGTTGTTGCAGCATTACTTAGACAAGGGCAAACCCGTGGAGCGCGAGCCAGTGGAGGAGCAGTGTAAACACGCGTCGGCCCGCGAAAAAATGGCTTCCGACGCCGAACGCGCCAGCATCAAATACAAGCAGGTCGAGTATATGAGTCTGATGGACCCCAACCGCATATTTGCCGGGGTTATTTCGGGCGTTACGGAGTTCGGCATCTTTGTGGAAATCACTGAGAATAGTTGCGAGGGTCTCGTGCGGATGCAGGATCTGAGCGACGATTTTTACGAGTTTGATAAGGAGAACTACCGGATCATTGGGCAGCGCACCAAAAAGATGTACACCTTCGGCGATGTCGTGGAAGTCCGCGTGAAAGAAACCAACCTCGCCCGCCGAAGCATGGACTTCGCCCTCGTGGGTGGCAGCACCAGCCGCGCCAAAGCCAGCGATTTCAAAAGTAACCGGTCAAACGGCCGCACCGAAGTACGATCGTCATCGCGGAGTAAGTCAGGTTCGGACCGCAGCAAAGAGCCAGCCGCCAAAGGCCAGAACCGGCGCGGTGGGCGTGGTAAGCGGTGATGACCCGGGACAACTAACTGAAAATCTGAAATTTTCTTAGCTTTGCCTACATGACACCAGACCGCAGACTTGACCAGTTGGAGCCATTGATGGCTGATTCACTTCAGAAAATTGACCGTCTTATTGAGGGGCAGGGGAAAATTCTTGACTTCGCTGTGAATACAAATGCCGAAGTTCAGGAAATTAAGCAACAGCTTGCTGGTTTATCTGAGAGAACAGACCAGCAGTTTGTGGATTTATCGGCTCGGACTGAGCAACAGCTTGCTGGTTTATCTGAGAGAACAGACCAGCAATTTGTGGATTTATCGTCCCGGACTGAGCAACATCTTGCTGGTTTATCTGAGAGAACAGACCAGCAGTTTGTGGATTTATCGGCTCGGACTGAGCAACAGATTACCGATTTAGCTGCATTGACTCAAAAACAGATAGATGAGCTGAAAACGGGTCAGGAAGCACTGAAAGTAGGTCAGGACTTGATTCTTCAACTGCTCCGCGAAAAACTCGGCTGACATGGATATATCAGACCCATTCATGCAGGAGGCCATCAATCAGGCCCGGAAAAGCCTTGCCGAAGGTGGTATTCCCATTGGCTCGTCGCTCGTGAAAAATGGCGAGCTGGTGGCATCGGGGCATAACAAGCGGGTGCAGGAGAACAACCCGATTCTGCATGGCGAGATGGACTGCCTCAACAACGCGGGTCGCGTTGGCTCGTTTCGCGATACGGTTATCTACTCTACGCTGATGCCGTGCTATATGTGCGCCGGTACGATTGTGCAATTCAAAATTCCGAAGGTCATTGTGGGTGAGTCGCGGACATTCAGTGGCGCGCGCGAATTTATGGAACAGCACGGTGTAGAAGTCATTGACCTCGACCTGCCCGAGTGCGTGCAAATGATGGAGCAGTTCATTGCTGATAAGCCGCAGCTATGGAACGAGGACATTGGTGAACTGTAACGGGTTATTAAGTCTGTATTTACGTTACCATCGGCGCAATCTGCGTCTCATTAAGACCCATTACGTAACTAATTATTGCCTTGCGAGCTGTTCAGTCCTTAGCTTTCTTATTTCTTTTCCTGTTCATTTCCAGCACGACAATAGCGCAGCGGTCGCGGTATTGGGAAGACAAACCCGGCACATGGTTGCTGAGCACCGGGCTGGGCGTAACGCGCTATACCGGTGACCTGAACGAGCCGGGCGATTTGGGGCACTTTCAGGCTGGGATTGCCGCAAATCTGGCTGTTTCGTACCGGCTTTCTTACCAGGTATCACTCCGGGCCGAGGGGCAGCTTTACCTGATTCGCGGTGATCAGAAATACACCCGAAACTTCTATAATAACCTGTCTTTTATTAGCCTGAATCCTGATAGCTGGGCGGGCGTACAGGTTGACCTATGGCGGGTCGATGATGCTCATCGGGCAAGCATTCCGTACGCGCTGGTGGGCGTTGGGCTGACGTATATGACGCCGAGGGCATTTTACGCAGGGGGTCTATATAGTCTGGCACCGATGCGCACCGAAGGCGTAGACTACAATCGGCTTCCGCTCATTGTTCGGTACGGGATTGGTGTTCCGCTGGCTGTAGGAGACCGTACCAGGCTACATCTCGAAGGTACGTATACGCACGTCAACAGCGATTATTTAGACGATGTCAGTACGGTTTATGCTGACCAGACTGGTAAAGACCCATTTGAAGCCGTGCTGGCAGACCGGCGGGGTGAAATTGGTTTGCCGCTCAACAGACCCGGCGAGCAACGGGGTAATAGCACCAAAAACGATGGATATTTTATCGTAGCAGCCCGCCTGGTCTACGTACTGTCGACCCCGCAGTTGCGTCGATATAAAAGAGTGTTTGGCCGCTGAACGGACCAGAGCTGGTTAGGGTTTTGGGGCTTTCTGCCTTATTTTTGAGCCAAAACCCAGCCTCATGAATCCCGCTGTTTTTATTGACGCGATCCAGACTGAACTCCAACGCACCGACTACGGGCAGCACCCACCCGAACTCTACGATCCTATTCGGTACATTATGAGTCTCGGCGGCAAGCGGATGCGCCCGCTGCTGACGCTGATGTCCACGTACCTCTTTACCGATAACTGGCAGCGTGCCGTTCGTCCTGCCCTGGGCGTGGAAGTATTTCACAATTTTACCCTGATGCACGACGACATTATGGACCGGGCACCGCTGCGCCGGGGGAAACCAACTGTGCATGAAAAATGGAATGACAACATTGCAATTCTATCGGGCGATGTGATGCTGGTGAATGCATATGACCTGCTGCTCGATGTAGACGTAGATAAGCTGAAATCCATATTGGCGCGTTTCAGCCGGACTGCCGCCGAGGTGTGTGAAGGACAGCAGATGGATATGAACTTTGAGACCCGCTGGGACGTAACCGAAGCTGAATATGTTGAGATGATTCGGCTCAAGACCTCGGTGCTGCTGGGTTATGCCCTTGAACTGGGTGGACTGATTGCCGGAGCCGACGCCGAAACTAACCGGCATCTGTACGAGAGTGGCGTGAACATCGGTATCGGGTTTCAACTCAAAGACGACCTGCTCGATGTATATGGCGACCCGGCCAAGTTTGGTAAGCAGGTAGGAGGTGACATCATTGCCAACAAAAAAACCTTCCTGCTTATCGAAGCCCTTGAAAAAGCCACAGGCCCCATCCGCGATGAACTCACCGGCTGGCTGGCCCGCACCAACTTCAACAAAGCCGAAAAAGTAGCCGCTGTGACGACTATTTATGACCAGCTGGGTATCCGACAAATTACCCGGAGCCGCATCAATGAATATTTTGAACGTGGATTCGCCAATCTGGAGCAGGTAGTAGCCGAACCCGCCCGAAAAGCGGTTTTGGGCGATTTTGCCCGCCAGTTAGTCGAACGCGAAAGCTAATCAATCCATGAGTACAACCACAATTCTAATCGTCATTACGGCTGGTATCAGTATTGCCGCCTGGCAAAACCAATCGCTGATGAGCCGTTGGATTCTGAACCCGTATCAGACCGCTAACCGGGGTGAATACTACCGGCTGCTGACATCGGGATTCCTCCATGCCGACTGGGGACATCTGATCTTCAATATGTTGACGCTGTACTTTTTTGGCAGCTTGATTGAGCAGATATTCGGGATGCTGTTTGGTGCGAGTGCTCCTATCTATCTGATCGGTTTTTATCTGGTGGCCATTATCGTGTCAGATATTCCATCGTTTCTGAAGCACCGCCACAATCCGGGCTATAACTCGCTGGGTGCGTCGGGGGGCGTATCGGCTATTTTGTTTGCATCTATCCTGATTGCGCCCCTCAACAAGATCTACCTGTTCTTTATTCCCATTGGCATTCCCGGTTTCATTTTCGGTGGGCTGTATCTGGCGTATTCCTACTACGAAGGTCGGCGTGGGGGGGGGAGGGTGAACCACGATGCGCACTTTTACGGGGCCGTGTTTGGTGTTCTGTTCATGATTCTGGTCTATCCGGCGGTGCTGCCCAGTTTCATCGAGCAAATCAGTAGCTGGCGGCTATTCTAACGGGTATGTTCGATCTGCTCAACCAACCCTATCCATGCCATGATTCGCCCGGTCGGCAACTGCGGCAGGCGGCTATTATTGGGTTGTTCATCGGGTTATTTTTGCTGGTGTTTCAGCCTTTTGGGTTAGCCCTTTGGGAAACGCCCAACAAAACGCTGAAAATTCTGGGCTTTGGGCTGATCGCGTTTGTGATTACGGCGTTTACTTTTACTGTCTGGGTACGTCTCTTCCCACGACAGTTCTCCGACGAATGCTGGACGGTTGGCCGTGAGATTCTGTTTGTCACCACTAATATCCTGCTCATTGCCATTGCCAACCGGCTGTATCTGGAGTGGCTGGTGCATCAGGAAGGAGGCTCCGGTGTAGTTGGTTGGCTGAGCATGATTCTCGTTACGTTCCTGCTGGGGGTATTCCCAACCGCCGGAGCCGTGCTGTTCAACTACATTCGGCAACTTAAAAAGTATAGTCAGTCAGCTGCCCAGTTTCCGGCGTATTCGTCAGCACCAGGAATGACCACTGATTTACCCGCTGAAACCCACTCGATAGATTTGACTGAAAAACCAATAAAACTGGTAGCTGACAACGAAAAAGATACGCTGACGCTGAACATCACCGACCTGCTATACATCGAATCGAGTGACAATTACTGTACGGTCGTGTATCAGCAGGGCAACAAAGTCAGCAAACCGTTACTACGCAGCAGCCTGAGCCGCCTGGCCGGGCAAATCGATCAGCCGCACATCGTTCGCTGCCACCGGTCGTACCTCGTTAACCTCGACCGGGTTGAGCGCGTAACGGGTAATGCGCAGGGCTATAAACTGCACTTGTCAGACGGAAACTTCACGGTACCCGTGTCGCGGCAGTACAACGATACGCTGGTTGCTGAACTGAAAGGTTTGTAAACCACCCCAGCCCGCTTCCCGAACACCGATTTTGTTTGTCAAACGCCCCAAACCATGCCGTTTGGCCCTTAACGTTGCAGCAGGTCACGCCATTGCGGTACGTTTGCATCAGTCAAACACAACCAAATACGGCCATGAAAACGCTGATTCTTGCTCTCCTCATCATCCACGTCTCCGCTGGCTTCACCGCGCTAATTGTAGGTTTAATTCCGATGTTTGCCCAAAAAGGTGGCCGGTTGCATAATCGTGCTGGGTTGGTGTATGTCTATTGCATGATTACGGTAGCGGTAACGGCTCTGCTACTGTGCGGATTGCAGCCATTCAAGATGCTGCGTCTGTTCCTGACAGGTATTGCTATATTCAGTTTTTACCTGTGTATGACCGGCTGGCGGGCTACTAAACAAAAGAAATCTGGCCCCGCCCGGGTCGATAAATGGCTGACGTACGGTACGCTGGTCGTTAGCGTTGCCATGGCGGTATTTGGTACGTATCTCCTGACAGGCGGCCTGTCGGTCTTCGCGTTTTTGTTTGTTGTGTTTGGCTTTCTAACCTTCCGAAACGCGTGGCACGATCATAAATCGTTTGGCACGAAGCCGGAGAAAATGCGTTGGTTCTATCATCATATTGCCCGGATGGGCGGCTCGTACATCGCTACGTTTACCGCGTTCCTGGTCAATAACGTGTACCGAATGCTGCCTGATAATGCTCCTGGTTGGATGGGGGCGATAAGCTGGGTAGCTCCGGCCCTCATTGGCGGGGTCCTGATTGGCCGTACCATAACGCATTACAAAGGCAAGTTCGGAGCCAAACCAACGACCATTACGGTGCCAGTAGCGGCTTAATAATTGGCAATGCCTGCTCGGCCCACCGGCGCATGTGCAGCCCCGAATAGTGCAGGTCATCACTGACAAACTCCGTATTGCCTGTAAACTGGCGGGTGGTAGGGGTAATATTTATAAACGCGACGTTTGCCCGCTGGCACTCATCCTGCGCAATGGCGTTGAACTGGTCAATTTCTTTGGAAATCATGGCTTTGTCCCGACCCTGCGCAAATGGCGAGTAACCCCAGTCGGGAATGGACAGCACAACAACGTGCCCGGCTTTCCCATCGGCAAAGGCAATGGCGGTTTGCAGTAATCCCCGAAATTCGGTTCGGTAGATGGGCAGGGGCTGGCCCCGGTACTGGTTGTTGACGCCAATCAGCAGTGACACCAGATTGTACTTTTTCTGATTGTCGCTTTTCGAGATAGCATCCTGCAATTCGGCGGTTGTCCAGCCGGTGCAGGCAATGATGTCGGGGTCCGTTACGTTTATGTTAATCTGGCGCAGTAAACCCGCGAGTTGCACCGGCCACCGGTCATTGACCAACACGCTTTCGCCAATGGTGTACGAGTCGCCGAGGGCCAGATACGTCAGTCTGTCTGAACCGGGAATGTCTGAACCAGGATTTTTCAAGATTAAGAAGATTTACGGGAAGTGCAACGTGTCAGCAAATCTTGGGAATCTTTTCAATCCTGAAAAATCCTGATTCAGACATTGGTTCAGATATTATCCAACCTACACCTATTCCTGCCCCAGCAGAAACGCTTTGATAAATGGGTCGATGTCGCCATCCAGCACGGCGTCGGTGTTGGACGTTTGGTGGCCGGTGCGGTGATCTTTCACGCGCCGGTCGTCCAGGACGTAGCTACGAATCTGTGACCCCCACTCATTTTTCTGCTTCCCGGCTTCTACTTCGTCGCGGGCCGCGTTGCGCTTCTGGACCTCAATTTCGTAGAGTTTGGACTTGAGCAGGCGCATCGCCACTTCCTTATTCATTAACTGACTGCGTTCCTGCTGACACTCAATAACCAGCCCCGACGGTGCGTGGTGCAGCCGCACAGCGGTTTCGACCTTGTTTACGTTCTGGCCACCCGCGCCACCCGACCGGAACGTATCCCACCGGATATCAGCCGGGTTCACCTCAATCGTAATGGTATCGTCAACCAGCGGATAGGCAAATACCGACGCGAATGACGTATGCCGCCGGGCGTTGGAGTCGAACGGCGAGATGCGCACGAGCCGGTGCACGCCGTTCTCCGATTTTAAAAAACCGTAGGCGAGTGCGCCATCCACTTCAATTGTGGCCGATTTGATGCCCGCCGTATCGCCTGCCTGATAATCGACCTGTTTGAGGGCGTAGCCATGTTTTTCGGCCCAGCGCATGTACATCCGGTAGAGCATATCGGCCCAGTCCTGGCTTTCGGTACCGCCCGCGCCCGCGTTGATTTCCAGCACGGCACTGAGCTGGTCCTCTTCGTTGCCGAGCATTTTCTTGAGTTCAAGGTCGTCGAGCGTGTCAGCTACTTTCAGCCCTTCGGCGTCAACTTCGGTTTCATCAACGTCGCCCGCTTCATAGAATTCAAACAGCGTTTCGAGGTCGCCGAACTGGCTATTGAGTTTTTCGTAGCCACCGGTCCAGCCTTTAAGGACGCGAACCTGTTTCATCACGCCCTCGGCACGGGCAGAGTCGGTCCAGAATTCGGGCTGGAAGGTCTGTTGTTCGAGGTCAGCTAATTGTTCTTTTTTGGCATCGTAGTCAAAGATACCTCCTCAGGGCCTCTACTCTGGCCCTCAAGTCGGTCAACTGGTCAGTTGTCATGAACTTGTCGTTTGTTTTGAGAAAAAGAGTTGTTACGCAGAGATGCGGGGAGAAAAATGAGATACGCGGAGCATTTATCTATTCTCTGCGAATCTCTGTTTCCCTCCGTGAATCTCTGCGTAACAACAAACCAATTGCAAAGTTACGCTAAAAACACACGGGGGTGTTGTTCCATCCACCTGCCCGGCCTGTACCAACTTTTCGCCCTACCTTTGCGTTCTGAAAATGGCCTGAATAGCTTACGCGTGGCAGGTATCATTCATTCTCTATTATTCATTTTTCATTCATAAAATGGCTTCACAGTACGATGTAATCGTGGTTGGCAGCGGACCGGGCGGATATGTTGCCGCGATCCGGGCCTCGCAGTTGGGTTTGAAAACCGCCGTTGTCGAGCGCGAAAGCCTCGGCGGCATCTGCCTCAACTGGGGCTGTATTCCTACAAAGGCGTTATTGAAATCGGCGCAGGTGTTTGAGTATATCAAACATGCCAAAGACTATGGCATTACCATACAGGGTGAGGCCGAAGCCGATTTCGGAGCCGTTATTAAGCGGAGCCGGGGCGTGGCCAATAGCATGAGCAAGGGCGTACAGTTCCTGATGAAGAAGAATAAAATCGACGTCATCGACGGTACCGGCAACGTAAAACCCGGTAAGAAAGTAGCCGTAACTGCCGCCGACGGTAAAACCACCGACTACGAGGCCAAACACATCATCATTGCCACCGGTGGGCGCGCCCGCGAACTGCCCGCCGTTAAAATCGACGGCGAAAAGGTGATTGAATACCGCAAAGCCATGACCCTCGAAAAACGGCCCGATTCGATGGTCGTGATCGGTTCGGGAGCTATCGGCGTCGAGTTTGCATACGTTTATGCCAGCATGGGTACGAAGGTGACGATCATTGAGTTCATGCCCAACATAGTACCGGTCGAAGACGAGGACATTTCGAAAGAACTGGCCAAGCAGTACAAGAAACTGGGTATTCAGTTATTCACCAGTTCGGAAGTAACGAAGGTCGATACGAGCGGTAAAGGCTGCGTGGTAACGGCCAAAACCCCGGAGGGTGAGAAGACGTTTGACGCGGACATTGTACTCTCGGCAGCGGGCGTCACCGCGAATATCGAAAACATTGGCCTCGAAGACGTTGGCATCAGCACCGAACGAGGCAAGATCGTAACTGACGATTATTACCGCACCAACGTTGAAGGTTACTACGCCATCGGCGATTGTACGAAAGGGCAGGCCTTGGCGCACGTAGCGTCGGCAGAGGGCATTATCTGCATTGAGAAGATTGCCGGTCTGCCGCACGTTGAGCCACTGAACTACAACAACATTCCCGGCTGTACGTACTGCATCCCCGAAATTGCATCGGTGGGGTACACCGAGAAAGCCGCCCGCGAAGCTGGTTATGAGTTAAAAGTGGGTAAGTTTCCCTTTACGGCGTCGGGCAAGGCCAAAGCCGCTGGTGTGCCGGAAGGGTTCGTAAAAGTAATTTTCGACGCCAAATACGGCGAGTTTCTGGGGGCACACCTTATCGGCACGAACGTCACCGAGATGATTGCTGAGGTTGTTGCAGCCCGCAAACTGGAAACGACCGGCCAGGAAATTCTCCACACGGTGCACCCGCACCCAACCATGTCGGAAGCCATCAAAGACGCTACCGAAGCCGCCTACGGCGAAGCGATTCACTTGTAGGTTTTTGTCATTTCGCGCTATTTGTCATTCCGACGACAGGAGGAATCTCAATGTAGTGATAGGCTTACCAATTACATTGAGATTCCTCCTGTCGTCGGCATGACAAATAAAAAATACCGTCAGCTCTACCCGGCTGACGGTATTTTTTTGCCCCGCCCGTCTTTATCTGCACAAAACAGATATACAACATGTTAGCCCGCTAACACTCCGTTTCTGACTATATTTACGGGTATAAGTACAATACATTCTCAACTCTATTTTCTGTATGAACAACTCATCTCTGCCAACATCAATACGGTTGCGCCGGTCACTCGCGCTGTCGGTGGCTGGTCTGCTTACGGGCGGGTTGCTTATTGGCGCGTACCAGAATACCAACCTCAACGGCGCGTCGGAAAACTACCTGACCCGGCTCTTTGCTCAACTGACCGACGACGATAAGCACGATCCGAAATACGCGGTAGGTAGTCTGAAAGTGGCCGATGGCCTGGAAGCCACGCTTTTTGCCGCCGAACCCATGCTCACCAATCCTACAGACATCGACGTGGACGAACGCGGGCGTGTGTGGGTCTGTGAAGCCTACAACTACCGGCCCGCTATTAACGGCAACCCAACCCACAAAGATGGCGACCGCATCGTGATTCTGGAAGATACCGATGGCGATGGGAAAGCTGACGTCAGCAAGGTGTTCTACCAGGACCCCAGCATTGAATCGCCCCTCGGTATCTGGGTGAAAGGCAATCAGGTTATCGTTTCTGACAGCCCTAACGTCTGGATCCTGACCGACGATAATGGTGACGATAAAGCCGACCGCAAAGAACTGCTTTTCTCTGGCGTTGGGGGCGAACAGCACGACCACGGCATGCATACGTTCGTGTTCGGGCCAGATGGGAAATGGTACTTCAACTTCGGCAATGAGGGTAAACAGTTGATGGATAAAGACGGTAAGCCGGTTATTGACATCGTAACGGGAAAAGCTGTCAATCCCCAGAATTTCAAACAGGGTATGGTCTTCCGCTGCGATCCGGGTGGCACAAACGTAGAGATGCTGGGCCAGAACTTTCGGAACAACTACGAAGTGGCCGTTGATTCATATGGTACGCTCTGGCAGAGTGACAATGACGACGACGGAAACAAGGGTGTTCGGATCAACTACGTCATGGAATACGGTAACTACGGCTACACCGACGAGCTGACCGGTGCGGGCTGGCGGGCCAACCGCACCAACCTCGAAGCCGAAATTCCACTACGACACTGGCACCTCAACGACCCCGGCAGTATTCCAAACCTGCTGCAAACCGGAGCCGGGTCGCCAACGGGTATTATCGTGTATGAGGGTAAGCTCTTGCCTGAAATCTTTCAGAATCAGGTTATTCACTGCGATGCCGGACCGAACGTAGTGCGTTCGTATCCGGTGCAGCCCGATGGCGCGGGTTACAAAGCCAGTATCGTAAATCTTCTGGAAGGAGTTCGGGATCAGTGGTTCCGGCCTGCCGACGTATGCGTGGCTCCCGATGGTTCGCTGATTATTGCCGATTGGTACGATCCCGGCGTAGGGGGGCATCAGGCGGGCGACCAGAACAAAGGCCGCATCTATCGCGTGGCCCCGCCCCAATCACCTTACAAAATGCCAAAGGTTGACGTAACGACGACCGGCGGAGCCATTGACGCCCTGCAAAATCCGAACATGAACATTCGGTACGCGGGCTGGCAGGCATTGCATGAGATGGGCACGAAGGCGGAGAAGCCACTATCCAAATTTTATAAAACTACGACCGACCCACGCCAGAAAGCCCGCGCCCTGTGGCTGCTGAGCAAACTCCCTGATAACAAAGGCCAGAAATACGTAATGGCGGCCCTGAAAGAAACCGATCCGAACCTGCGTATTACGGCCCTGCGGGCATCGCGGCAGATGGGTACCGACGCCACAATTGCCGCCGTAAAACAGCTTGCCAATGATAGTGACAAACAGGTGCTGCGCGAGTGTGCCATTGCGCTGCATCGGAACAAAAGCACTGAAGCCCCCGGACTATGGGCGCAGTTGGCCGATAAACATGATGGCAAAGACCGCTGGTACCTGGAAGCCCTCGGTATTGGTGCCAATGGGCAGTGGGACAGCTACTACGCAGCCTGGCTGAAACAGATGACCAATGATCCGATCGCCAACGCAGGTGGGCGTGACGTTGTCTGGCGGGCACGAACGGCAGAATCCGTACCGATGCTGGCCAAACTGGCGGGCGACAAAACCGTTGATCTGAACCAGCGGCTGCGCTATTTCCGGGCGTTCGATTTCAACCCCGGCGCAACCGAAAAATCAAACGCGCTGCTGACCATCCTGCAGGCCAACACCGGCTCGCCAGACGTAACAGAACTGGCCCTGCGCCACCTCGATCCGGCGTTTGTGAAGACCTCGCCCGTTGCGCAACAGGCGTTGAAAAACCTGATGGATAAGAAACACGGTACCGCCGAGTACATCGAACTGGTATCGCGCTATGAACCCGTTTCTGAAAATGCCCGGTTGCGTGATCTGGCCGTGGCTAAACCGCTCGAAAACGTAGGGGGCGACGCGGCCCGGCAATTGCTCAAGCAGAAGGGTGGCTCAATGGCCTGGGCCGTTATTGACGGAAACGATACTGAAGCGGCTCAAAATATGATTCTGGCTGTTCGGCGCATTGGCAGTAAAGAATCACTTGAGATGCTGAAGACCGTGGCCCTGGACGAGAAACGCCCCGTGGCCCTGCGCCGGGAGGCCGTCCGCGCCATGGGTAGCAGCGAAGACGGGCAGGACATGACTATTGCCCTACTCAAATCAGGCGATATCAAGGGTGATTACAAAGCCGTTGCTGTGCAGGGCGTATCGGGTGCATGGCGCAAAAAAATCCGTACCGATGCCGCTGCCTTTATTGACGGTGGCGTGGCTGGGGATACGAAAAAACTCCCGCCCATGACCGAACTGCTGGCCATGAATGGCGACGCATCGAAGGGTATTACAGTATTCAAAACCAACTGCTCGGTGTGCCATCAGGTCAATGGCGAAGGCATGGATTTTGGGCCGAAACTGTCAGAGATTGGCTCCAAACTGCCAAAGGAAGGCCAGTACCTCGCCATTTTACATCCCGATGCCGGTATCAGTTTTGGTTATGAAGGGTGGGAGGTGAAGTTCAAAGACGGCAGCACCATGACTGGAATTGTATCAAGTAAAACCGAGACGGATCTGATGATGAAGTTTCCTGGTGGTGTCGTGCAGAATTACAAAACGGCCGACGTAAAGTCGATGAAAAAGATGGATTCGTCTATGATGCCATCTGGCCTGACCGACGCCATGAGTACACAGGAACTGGTCAATCTCGTGGCGTATCTCGATTCGCTGAAAAAGAAAAGCTAAACAATCCTGGTTCAGAATTCAACCCTTACTCCATTTTCTATATGCAACGACGTGATTTTGTGAAAGGACTGACCCTGGCCGGAGCGGCTATTTCGAGCCAGGTTGCCGCCGAAAACGGAACTTCGCAGACCGGAAAGCCGCCGAAGAATAGCTTCAAACTCAAATACGCCCCGCACCTCGGCATGTTTAAGAACAGCGCGGGCGACGATCCCATCGACCAGATCAAGTTCATGGCCGACATGGGCTTTACGGCTATGGAAGACAACGGTATGATGGGCCGAACCCCCGAAATGCAGCAGAAAATGGGCGACGAAATGACCCGGCTCGGCATGACGATGGGCGTGTTCGTGGTTGACAAAGGTGGCAACGGCCAAAATACCCTGACTGCCGGAAAGCCCGAATACATTGATATTTTCCTGAAAGGGTGCCGGGGTGCGGTAGAGACAGCGAAGCGGGTCAATGCCAAGTGGGCCACCGTAGTACCCGGCGATTTTGCCCGGAATCTGCCCATTGGTATTCAAACCGGCAACGTAATCGACGCCCTCCGCCGGGGTGCCGAAATCCTCGAACCGGCAGGCCTGGTTATGGTGCTTGAAGCCCTTAGCGATACCCCCGATTTATTCTTGCGCACCTCCGATCAGACCTACGAAATATGCCGGGGGGTCAACAGCCCATCGTGCAAGATTCTGTACGACATTTACCATATGCAGAAAAACGAGGGACACATCATTCCGCATATTAACTGGGCCTGGAACGAGATTGCTTACTTCCAGATTGGTGATAATCCGGGGCGTAATGAACCCACAACAGGCGAAATCAACTACAAAAATATTTTTAAGCACATTTACCAGAAAGCCAAAGCCGACAAGCGTGAATTTGTTCTCGGCATGGAACATGGTAACTCTATCAAGGGCAAAGACGGCGAACTGTCCGTAATTAAAGCCTATCTCGATTCTGATAACTTCGCGATGTGATGTACAGGCGGGCCGTTTAGGCGTCTCAATTTCAGCCCGTCGATGACGCAACGTCGCCAACGGGTGCAGTAGAGAGTTAGTGACGCAAAAAGTGGTAGCAGGAAAGTCTAAACTTTTCTGCTACCACTTTCCCATTTCGTGTATGATAATTACAGTACAACGACCGAATTCTCTTCGCCTGCTACACCGCTGGCTACGTATTTATCAGCAGCCCAATCATTTTCCCATTTTGCACCATCCAGCACGTAGCGATACTGATACTCGCTACCAACGGGCAGTTCTACGATTGCTTTATACGAACCGTCTTTCTGCTTCTTCATCAGGTGAGATGTAGCATCCCAGTTATTAAACTCACCGGCTAAAGCAACCTGCTTGGCACCGTCTACGGCACCGGCGGGTAATTCGAACGTTACCTTCGCGATGGGCTTACTTTTAAGAAATTGTTTGGCAACTGCCATAGTTGGTTCTTGTTTGATTTACCGCAAAATTATAATGCAAAATTGTTAATACAATAACTATCAGGCGCTTATGAACGAATATTCTTTATAATGTACTAATTAATGTGTTTCGTTTTATACTTGCGTATCTTAAAAACATCCTATTTTAGTCAATTCTGTCAGATTACACTGAGTTGCCTGTCAGTCACCTGTCTGATCGTGTTTAACCGGGCTGAGTAAGGCCCGCTTACGAAATGGTAAGGTAAGCTACGCCGGTCAAGTTCGTGCCGGAAACGATCCAGCATTTCGGGCCGCCGGTGGCCTTGATCACGAAGCGAATCAGCAACCCAGAGAACGTCAATATCCAACAGCACATAAGTGTCATAACTTACCTGATGCTCCAGTTTGTACAAAACGGGAGGGATTTTGGGTAGGTAAATGCTCGCGTAGATTTGAGTTGTAATGACGTCGGTATCACAAAATAAAACCCGGTTTGCTTGTCGCGTGGCCTGCTGAACGGCCTCCGTTTGTGCATAGCCAATACGGATAAAATCCTCCTCGCTGAAGTTGTTGCCCGTAATCATAGTGCGGGCAACCTCGGGTACGAAAATCGTTTGATAGTCGGTAGATAACTGACGGGCCAGTGTCGTTTTGCCAACGCTTTCAGGACCGTACAGGCATATTTTTTTGACGAAATAAGGCCGTACGGGTTCAGGGATGAAATTCCAGTACATGGCTGGTTGCTGCCGAATCAGGGTAGCCGAAACAGGAACCCGCTGGCGGGGAGGATCAAAAGCAACGTACTGTAAACCAGAATGATGCGCTAACGGAACGGCATAACCCTCCGACGAAAAGAACACGCTTACGGTTGGGAAACGTCGCTTAATAAAGGCGGCCCATAACTTGGTGGCCTCCCACAAAGACAATGTCGGGTCGTGAAACTCATTTGTTTCTGCCACCACCTCAATAGTCGGATGAGGTGCCAGCAACTCCGTCAGCCAGCGAAGCCGGAGTTCTGGTAGAATCACATCATCGGGCGAAATGGTCATCGACACAATGAGCTGGTCGCATTGGTGGCGTGCAAAGTCAATCAGGGCCAGATGACCCAGATGCACGGGCATAAACTTACCGAAAACCAGGCCTGTAGTCATGTTGTTTGCACCGAATTCTCCCGGTATTGTCGTGTCCAGTTCCAGGCTCCGTAGAGTGCCACGAAGCAAAACAAAAAATACTCTGCCGATACAAGCTTGACCCCCTTCATGAAATAGATATAGGTTAAAATTGAGTCGATGAGTAGCCAGACGTACCAGCATTCCACACGCTTTTCGATCATCAGAAACGTAGCAGCAATGCTCATCACGGTCGTAAACGAATCGACGTACGGAAACGCGCTCGGTTGACTGAATAGTACCGGAAACCACGTATGCAAATTGAGTGCGAACGTTCCCAGCACAGCCGTAGCCAATAGACAAATACTTGTCCAAAGCATGAGTTGCCCCGTTGGTATCCGACTGATGCGTAATTCTGATTGAGCGTTTTCTTCGCCCGGCTTGGGGTGCGTCCATTGGTACCAGCCCTGAATATTCGTTATGAGAAAAAATACCTGCAAAAACATATCGGGATACAGCTGAATCTGAAAAAACAGGAAGAAAAAAAGTACTACGCTAACAGCCCCGATAATCCAGCTCCAGACATTGCCCCGTGCCGATAGCCACACCGCCACACCCCCACTCACTACGCCGAAAAACTCCAGATAACTCATGCCATACCCCCAAACCGTAAAGAAAATAGCATCAATGTCGAACAGATCAGGCATGAGATTTCGGAGGTATGTACTTTTATGATTAAGCGATAAGCGATTGAGACGCCATTGCGTTCTATGGGGTGCAAATAGAGCTTTTGTTTGCGTACTCTGTAGAGTATCCCAAACTCTGTGTTAAAACAAACCACAAACATGCAAAAAATTGCCATGCTCGGTGGCGGCTTCATTGGCCGCTTCTACGCCGAATCGCTGCACGGACAGCGTAGCCGCGACAAAGTTGTTGCCATTTACGCCCGGCGCGAAGAAACCGCCCAGAAATTTGCCGACGACTACGGCTGTTCGTTCCTCTCAACGAATATGGAAGAGGTCATTGCCCACCCTGACGTGACGATGGTGTGCATTGCCCTGCCCAACAACCTCCACGCGCCCGCCGTTGAACTATGCGCCAAGCACAAAAAAAACGTCATCTGTACCAAACCCCTGGGCCGCACCGCCGAAGAAGCCCTGCGTATGATGAACATGGTGGAAGAAGCGGGCATTTTTGGTGGTTATCTCGAAGACCTCTGTTACGCGCCCAAGTTCCTGAAAGCCCTCGAAACCGTCAGGAATGGCGCGCTGGGCCGGATTCTCTGGGCCAAATCCCGCGAGGCACACCCTGGGCCACACTCCAACTGGTTCTGGGACAAAGAACAGGCGGGGGGCGGCTGTATACTCGACCTCGGTTGTCACTGCGTTGAAATCTCGCGGAATTTTATTGGGAAAGACATCCGGCCCGTTGAGGTGATGTGTTGGGCCGCTACGCAGGTAAAACCCATCGACGCCGAAGATCACGCCATTGCGCTCGTTAAATATGAAAACGGGGCCATCGGGCAGTTTGAAGTGAGCTGGACGTTCCGGGGTGGCATGGACCTCCGCGACGAGGTGATGGGTACCGAAGGCACGATCTGGATCAATAACTTCCTGCGCACCGGCTTTGAGATGTTCACCACCGGCAAGGCATCTGACTACGTAGCCGAAAAAGCCGAAAGTAACGCGGGCTGGCTCTTTCCGGTCGGCGACGAAGTAAATGATCTCGGCTACAACCATATGTTTACCGACATGTTCCGGGCGGTTGAGGAAGGCCGCGACCCCGCTGAGACCTTCTACGATGGCTACGTCGTGAACGCCGTGCTGGATGCCGCCTATAAATCGGCAGAAACCAAGCAGTGGGAACCCGTTCAGCTACCCGTCTGGCGCGGCAAAGAAGGCGTCAGCAGTAGCCCCGATCTAGTCGAGTATGACGCCGACCATTACCTCATCAAGCAGGAAATGACCCACGATGGTCGCAATAAAGTAATCCTGAAAGAAAAAGCGAGCGGTAAAATCATCGAGCGCGATTTGGTATAGATTGGAATGGAAGCATAACGCTCAAATAAAAAACGCGGGCCGAGCAGCCCGCGTTTTTTATTTGAAGAGATATCCCAAATCAAGTTCCATACCCGTCACCGGATCCTGCATGATGCCGGTTGACCATGTTTGGATAGAGCCATCGGGTAGCAGTAGTTGCACAATTCGGGTAGTTGGCAGAATAAGCCATACTGACTGAATTCCCGCCGGAAAGTACTGCTTATAAGCTTTGTCGGTCAAGTCAGTTAAAGCTTGTTTGGGCGACAAAATCTCAATAGCTGTAATTGGGGGCTGATTATAATAAATCACATCATTCAACCAGTCTATAGGAAGATTTTTATAGATGGCTACGTCAGGCTTGCATTTACCTGTTGTTAGCTCAAGTTCCAGCTCCGGCAAAATGTCATAGTCTTCCTCGTAAGGGTCAAGGGCAACGCTAATACGATGAATGAGCTTCGAATGATTAAGCGACCGGTGCGCCGGTGCGATGATGTCTTCTGACTGGTACTCCTCGAAAAACTCTACCTGATTCGTTTCCATAGCTAATGAGTTTTACCAAAAATAGCGAAAATCAACGGTAAACGCGTAGCCAGACGGTTTACTTCTTGAAAAACGAATCGACAAACTCCATTTTGTTAAACGTCTGCAAATCGTCGATTTTCTCGCCCACACCGATGTACTTTACCGGAATCTTGAACTGATCCGAAATGCCGATCACTACCCCGCCTTTGGCCGTTCCGTCCAGTTTGGTAATTGCCAGAGCCGTTACTTCAGTGGCTTTCGTGAACTCGGTGGCTTGAATAAACGCGTTCTGTCCGGTCGAGCCATCCAGTACCAGCAGCACCTCGTGGGGGGCTTCGGGCGTGACCTTCTGCATCACGCGCTTGATTTTAGTCAGCTCGTTCATGAGGTTCACCTTTGTATGCAGCCGACCGGCGGTGTCGATGATGACCACGTCGGCCCCAATTTCGGTGGCTTTTTTCACCGCGTCATAGGCAACGGCAGAGGGGTCTGTGTTCATGCCGTGTGAGACGACGGGTACCCCCACGCGCTCACCCCATAGTTTGAGCTGATCAACGGCGGCAGCCCGGAACGTATCGCCTGCGCCGAGAACTACTTTTTTGCCCCGCTTGTGAAACTGCGCAGCCAGTTTGCCGATGGTTGTGGTTTTACCCACACCGTTGACCCCCACCACCATAATGACGTACGGCTTCTTGTCGGCGGGCAGTGAAAAGTCATCGCTGACGTCCACAGTTTTGTTGTTGGTCATCAGGGCCGCAATTTCCTCGCGCAGGATGCGGTCGAGTTCATCGGTACCTACGTACTTATCGCGGGCTACGCGGGCTTCGATCTGCCGGATAATCTTGACGGTTGTCTCGACGCCCACGTCGGAGGAGACCAGTACGTTTTCGAGTTCGTCCAGTACGTCTTCATCAACGGTGTCTTTGCCAACAACGGCCCGGCTGAGTTTGGAGAAGAAACTATCTTTCGTTCTCTCCAGCCCCTTGTCGAGCGTTTCTTTTTTTTCTTTCGAGAATAGACCGAATAAAGCCATAGTTCAGGGAGGTAGATGCGTTGGACAGTAAACTATATAACAACGAAAAAAGTCCCGCCGGGCCGCTGGGCTGGGGGACTCTGATGCGTTTGATGTGGGCTGACTTAGCTTTTCAGCGCATTCTGCACTTCATCAACGGGAACCATCTCTTCCTTGAACGTGTAAGCACCGGTCTTTGGCGACTTAACGGCTTTGATGATTTTGGCGAAAGACTTACCGTTGTCCTTCGTTTTCAGGGTTGCAACTACCTTTTTTGCCATGACTGTGTTTGTTTACGGCAGTCGGTACTTAGATACAGCAGCTACTAATAAGCTGAGAGCCGGGAACCGAAAACCTATTTGATTTCTTTGTGCAGCGTTACTTTTCTCATGAACGGATTGTACTTCTTCCGCTCGATGCGGGCGGGCGTATTTTTCCGGTTCTTGGTAGTAATGTACCGGGACATGCCGGGTACACCGCTGTTTTTCTGCTCGGTGCATTCCAGAATAACCTGGATTCTATTGGCGCCTTTCTTTGCCATTGTTTAGTTCGTTTTCTCGATAAGGAGCGCAAAGGTACGCAATGAGTGGCACACAGCCAACATCCGATTCTTAAAAATATCGGGTGATTTCTAAGCGGTTAACGCAAACTGAACCGGACATCATTGCCTTTTCAGCCGAAGCTGCTGACCTTTATAGCACCAATGACAACGCAAACCATTCAATACGAGTACGCACCGGGGCACTTCCGGGCGTCAGATCCCAGCGTTTATCAGCCGGAGATGCTGGCCGAGGGCGAGATGGTCCTGAACATGGGGCCGCAACACCCCTCCACGCACGGTGTACTACGGCTTGAAGTCGTGACCGACGGCGAGATTGTGGTTGACGTGGTGCCGCACGTGGGGTACCTGCACCGCTGTTTCGAGAAACACGCGCAGGCGCTGCCGTTCAACCAGACGATTCCGTTTGTGGACCGGCTCGATTATCTGGCTGCCATGAACGCCGAACACGCCTATGTTATGGGCGTAGAGCGCATGCTGGGCATTCAGAATGACATTCCCAAACGGACCGAATACATCCGGGTATTGGTGGCCGAACTCAATCGTATTGCCGCGCACTTTGTTGGTATCGGTACTTACGCGCTTGACGTTGGTGCGTACACGCCGTTTCTGTGGCTCATGCGCGACCGCGAACACATTCAGCGGTTGCTGGAGTGGGTTAGTGGGGCCAGAATGCTTTACAATTACATCTGGATTGGTGGGCTGTTCTACGATTTGCCGGTGGGATTCGAAGAGCGGTGCCGTGAGTTTGTGCAGTACCTGAAGCCAAAACTGGTAGAATTGCAGCAGTTGGTTATCGAAAACGAGATATTTATCAAACGTACAGCCAACGTGGGCGTGCTGCCGCTGCCGGTGGCCATCAACTACGGCTGCACGGGACCCATGTTGCGCGGGTCGGGACTACGCTACGACCTGCGCCGGGTGGATGGGTATTCGGTCTATCCTGAACTGGAGTTCTCCATTCCTATTGGCGAGGGGCAGATGGGTACCGTGGGCGACTGCTGGGACCGAACCAACGTGCGGGTGCTGGAGTGCTACGAATCGCTGCACATCATTACCCAGTGTCTCGACCAGCTTACCGGTAATTACAAACGCACCCGCGACTACGATCCGCAGGCCATCGTCCCCAAGAAAATCCGCCCCAAAGCCGGTGATTTCTACGCCCGTGCCGAAAGCGCGAAGGGCGAACTCGGTTTTTTCTTCCGCACCGATGGCCGCGCCGATGTACCGGTGCGTTGCAAAGTCCGCTCGTGCAGTTTCCACAACCTGTCGGTCATTCACGAAATCTCGCGTGGGGCCATGCTGGCTGATCTGGTTGCCATTATCGGGTCAATTGACGTGGTGATGGGGGAGGTGGACAGGTAGGTCGCACACTCTTGTGCGACCAGCCCCGGCAAGGGGCTAACACGGTAGCTGAAGCTAAGTGTAGCTACATCGTTAGCCCCTTGTTGGGGCCTGGCCGGACAGGAGTGTCCAGCCTACTGCAAGACCAGAATATCCTTTGTATTCCGGCCCAGTCCGTCGTAATCCAGGCCATAGCCGAGGACGAAGCGGTTTTCTATCTCGAAGCCGACGTAGTCTAAGGCCACTTCTTTTTTGAGGGCGGCTGGTTTGAAGAGTAACGTAGCGATGGCAATGGACGCCGGGTTACCCGCCCGGAGCTGGTCGCAGACTTCGCAAATGGTTAGGCCAGTATCTACAATGTCTTCGACAACAATCAGGTGGCGGTCGGTTACGGACTCACTCAGGCCCAGAATCTGTTTGAGTTTGCCGCTCGATTCGGTAGCCTGGTACGAGGCTACGCGGATGAACGTGATCTCGCAGGGGATGGTCAGGTTGCGGAACAGATCGGCGGCAAACAGCACGGCCCCGTTCAGTACGCCCACAATGAGTGGCTGCTTACCGGCATAGTCGAGACTGATCTGGGCGGCCAGTTCCAAAACGCGGTTCTGAATGGTTTCGGCAGTGATAAATGGAACAAACGTTTTGTCTTTTATGGTCAGCATATCGGCATCGGCGAAGGCCAAAGATACGGCTGGGGTAGGAAAGGGGCCAACGTGAACGAAAAATAAGCCGATGCAAACGGACCTGAAACGGTTTACGTTAATAGACTATGAAGAAAATCCTGTTGACGATGTGGCTGACTACGCTGGCAATGCTGGCCCAAGCGCAGCTATACGATCCGTCGGCGTTTGACGATAAATATGATGGTTTGCTAAAGCATCCCGGCGTTCAGATCGAGTCGGCGGAGGCCATCAATCAGATGTATAATTACAAGTTCTACGAAGCCGATAAGGAGTTTCGATGGCTTCAGTTACGCTACCCGAAACATCCGATGCCCTATTTTATGCTGGGCCTGGCCGAGTGGTGGAAAATTGTCCCTAATACCGACATTACCGGCTACGATGAGCAGTGTCATGCCTACATGGATAAAGCCATTGAATTGGCCGAAACGATGTATGACAATAATGACAATAAACTCGAACCGGCGTTTTTTCTGGCCGCTGCCTACGCCTTCAAGGGGCGGCTATACTCTGAGCGTAAGCAGTGGGCCAAAGCCACGATTGCGGGTAAACGGGCGTTGAAATACTTCGATAAGTGTAAGGGCAACGCCGATTTTAGTCCCGAATTACTCTTTGGCGATGGTATGTACAACTACTACGCCCAATGGATTCCCGAAAATTACCCGCTGCTGAAGCCAATCCTGCTGTTTTTTCCAAAGGGCAATAAGCAGCTTGGTATCAAACAGCTGGAAAAAACGGCGAATTCGGCGTTTTACACCCGCGTGGAGGCCCGGTATTTCCTGCTCCAGATATACAGCATGGAAAACCAGTACGACAAGGCTTACGATATGGCCAAGTACATGTGGCAGCAGTATCCCGACAATCCATTTTTTGAGCGATACTACGCCCGTTCGGCGTTTGCGCAGGGAAGACTGGCCGAAGCCGAAAAATCAGCGAAGAGCATTCTGGAAAAAATCAGCCGGTCGCAGTCGGGTTATGAGGGCGTGAGCGGGCGCACGGCGGGGTATATTCTGGGCTACACCAACCAGTTGTTTTACAAGAACCCCACCGAAGCCAAGAAGTACTACCAGCAGACTATCGAGTTCGCCAAACAAACCGACGCCCTGAAATCGGGCTATTACCTATCGTCGGTGCTGGCGCTGGGGAAAATGGCCATTGAGGAGAAAAACTACGGGCTGGCTCAGACCTACCTCGACGAGGTACTTGACAAAGCTGACCGCAAATCGAGTCAGCACAAAGAAGCCCGCAAGATTCTGGACGAGCAGAAAAAAGCCCGGCGCGACGAGCGTAGAAAACGAGCGTAGAAATGTATTTGATCAGCTCAGACAAATCTCATAGTAGGCCGGATTGATTCGTCCTGGTTAGTGATAATCAGGCCAATTGGCTCCTCCTCACCGCCCACATATCATATATAAAGCAGGTTAGTTGTTCAGGCTGATGCAGCAGTATCACGAAGCCCGTGCAACGATACCCTGCGTCTTTGGCCGAATACACCAACCCTGTGCTAAAACCGGCACCTACTTTTGGCTAAATTTATGGCCATTACTGCCGAAAATGTTACATTTAATCGTGCTTTCCGGAAAGTTTTTTTGCTCATCTATGTACCCCCTCTGATGACTACCCCTATACGATTGCTGATCGTTGAAGATGACATGATTATTGCGGCCAATATCTCGTTGCAACTCAGTTCGCTGGGCTACGAGGTAACGGGTATTGTGCCGCGCGGGGAGGAATCCATTCGGCACGTTCAGGATAACCCACCCGATATTGTGCTGTTGGATATTAACCTCAAAGGCACGCTGGATGGTATTGAAACAGCCGTGCAGATGCAGCAGATCAGGGCTATACCGATTATATACCTCACCGCCAATGCCGACGAACCTACCTTTCAGCGGGCCAAAGCCACCCAGCCCCATGCGTTTATTTCTAAACCCTTTCGGCAAGTCGATCTGCAACGCGCCATCGAGCTGGTGGTTAGCCGAATGTGCCTTACCCACCAAAATGAACCAACTCCCGATGATTCGTCGCCGTCTATACTAAGCGACCGAATTTTTGTGCGGTACAAAAACCGAATGGTCAAGATTTATATCGACGAAATTCTGTACATCGAAGCCGACCGGAACTACTGCCGCATTTTCACCCGCTCCCTGGAGCACATGCTGGCTTCTCCGCTCAAAACGATGGAAGAAAAACTGCCGGTGCAAACGTTTCTCCGCATTCACCGCTCTTACATTATTAATCTGGCGCATGTCGACGAGGTGGCCGAGCAGAACGTAATAGTGGTGGGCCGGGCTGTTCCGCTGAGTCATGCCTTCCGCGACGAATTGCTAAAACGACTCCAGACAATTTGAGTAGCCGTACGTTGAGTAAATAGACGATGGATAATGAAGAAAATCCTGCTGTTGGTTTTGTGGACGGGTTGGGTGGGGTTGGGTGCCCAGGCTCAATCCAGTACGCTCATTAATAGCTTGTCCAGTAAGCTACTTACCCTGCCCAACGATACCAATCGGGTTATTACGCTGAACGAATTAGGGTTCCAGTATCGCCAGTCGAAGCCCCAGATGACCTATTTACTGGGCCATGAGGCTTACCAACTATCTCGAAAGCTCAATTACCCGCCTGGCGAAGCACGGGCGTTGGCAACGATGGCAGCCGCTTTCAAATTTCTGGGCGATTATGCCAAATCATTAACATTATACAATGAAGCTAAAGCTATAAATGCCAGTATTAACGATAGAGACAGGGTAGCAGTTATCGTTAATAACACCGCCGATTTATATATTCAACAGGGCGAATGGAAAAAGGGATTAGCAGCCATGCGCGAGTGTTTTGCTATTTATAACACGCTGACTAATCCAAAAGCGAGTTCAAAATCAGTTTATCTGACAAATTTAGCCGAATGTTTTTATCATCTTAATCAATTAGATTCTGCAAATGTTTGTTTAAATCAGGCTTTATACATAGGCAAAACCGATAAAGAAACTGCATTTTCCGCTATTTATTATCTCCTGGGCGACGTTATGCTTGCCAAAAACAACCCCACTCGTTCGCTTTATTTTTATCAACAATGTATACAGGTTTCTACCCAGCAGAAGAGCTATTCCGATTTATATGAAGGCTATCATAGATTATCCAGACTATATCAGCAAACAGCCAGGTATGACTCTGCGGTTTATTTTGCCAAATTAGCCGTAAAATACTCATATATATCCAATTACTTAAGAGGAATTTTTCAAAGTAACCTGCATCTATCGGAACTTTATGAAAAACAAAACGATAAAGAAGCCCTGCGGTATTTTAAAATAGCTGTGGCCGCTAAAGACAGTTTAAACAGCCAGGATAAAATAAAAAGGTTGCTGTCTATTACGTTTGAAGAGCGGGAACAGACCCGGCAAAGAGCAGTAGAAAAGGCCAACTATCAAACCAAAATCCGGTTTGTGGTACTAGTGGTTTTTTTATCGGTGTTCGTTGCAATAGCGTTCATCCTGTTCAGAAATAACCGGCAGAAGCAAAAAGCGAATACGGTATTGCAGGGTAAAAACGAGGAGATTGAAAAAACGGTTGCCCAGCTTAAAACGGCTCAGGTTACACTGGCAGCCAAAAACGCCGAAAATGAACTGCTGCTGAAAGAGATTCACCACCGGGTCAAAAACAACCTCGAAGTGGTGTCGAGTCTGCTGGCGCTCCAAGCAGCCCAGATAAGCGACCCAAACGTGCAGGAAGTCATGCGGGCGAGCCAAAACCGGGTCCACTCGATGGGTATCATCCACCAGAAACTGTATCAGGGCAGCAATCTGGCAGTAATTGAGATGCGCGACTATTTCATCAATCTGGGCCAGAGTACGCTCGATTCGTTCGGTATGGATAACCATATTCAGATCAGCTACCCAATGCCCGAACTGGAACTGGATATGGACACCGCTATTGCCGTTGGGTTGATTACCAACGAGCTGCTCACTAACGCGCTCAAGTATGCATTTGTGGACCGGGAAAGTGGTACCCTCACCATCAGCCTGACCGAGCCGGATACGAACAACTTACTGCTCCAGATTGGCGACAATGGCATCGGCAAACCACTCGGTCAGGCTGCAACCGGAACAGGCTTTGGTACGCAGCTCGTTGACCTCCTCACCCGCCAGCTCGATGGCATGCTGACTTACGAAAACCAGAACGGTACGCTGGTGAAACTCTGCTTCAAAAAGCCCGCGTTGGCCTGACCGTTAAATCGCCGGGAAAATAAACCACCTCCTTCGGATAAGAAAACCCTGCGTTCGTCCTCCGCGGGTAGGTTAACTGCGTTCGCTTTACATCATTTGCAGACTTAATCCGCTCCTGCAGACTACCTGTATCCCTGACGGTGCCGTTAATTATGTTTCACGTTTAACCCAATGCGTATCATGTTTAAACTCATTCAGCGTCCGGCCCTGTTACTCATCGCCCTGACGACCCTTGTCTGTTCTACCGCCAGCATCAATTTGCCGGCTACTCGCCAAAGCAACAAAAAAACGATTACCATCAAAAACACCACCAAGTTTGGTATTGACAACATCTACCTCTCGCCCGATGAAGAGGAACACTGGGGTGAGGATCTGCTGGGAGAAAACGAGATTCTGAAGCCTGGTGCCACCATTGAGGTTGAGGTGGACTGCGGTAAATGGGACGTTAGACTGGTGGCCGAAGATGAATCGGATTGCCAGATAGAAGACGTCACCCTGTGCAACGCCGATACCTGGAACGTAGTGGCTGATTGTTAAGATTACCGGTATATAGAAGTCTCCGCAGGATATTATCAGCTTTCAGGCTGGACGATACCCTGCGGAGATTTTCTATATACCGGTACGCTGGTGAAACGCTGTTTCAATGCGTTTGCTCAATTGGTATTGACCGTTCGCTCAACGGAAAACTAAATCACCTCCTTCGGACAAAAAAACCCCTCGTTCGTCCTGACCGGTTTGGGGCGGGTTGTGGCTTGCTTCACATTTGTCAGACAACCAACTATTCGGTTGATAGCCAAACCTCTGCAAACCAATGAAGCCCATCCGAATCCAAACCGGTCTGCTGGCCCCACTGCTGCTTGTTGCTACCATCGCCCAGGCACAAACCCCCAATCCCGAAGCCGTTGCTTTCGTCAAAACCTACCAGAACGCCTACAACAAAGGCGACCGACCCAAACTGATGACCCTCTTCGCTGACAACGTGGGCTGGGTCAACCCCGATGGCAGCGTGACGGCCAACACCAAAGCCGACGTGGATGCCGATTTCGTGCGCGACTTTGGCGAGACCGCCGGGTCCTACATGGACTTCACGGCGGTTAGCACCGAAGCGCAGCCCGACGGCAAAATGAAAATCGGCACGACCGTTAGTGGTTACGATTTTTTGCGGAAGACTGGCGCGAAACTCAACCCCACGGCGGGTACCTACGAGATGCTGATCGGCAAGGTCGGCGGGCAGTGGAAAATCAGCCAGGTCAAATGGGCCATGAACGTGGTGGCTCTTGAGATGCGCGAGTTGGTGAAGCAATTTCAGAATGCCTACAACCGTGAAGACGTAGCAACCCTGAAAACGATGCTCACCAACGATGTGGTCAGAACATCGGGCGATACGAAACAAACCGGCATCGGTGAGGTGTCGGAGTTGTTTACCAAAAGTTTTGCCGACGCTGACGTGAACAGTGCCATTCTGATGGCGAACGTAAGCCCGCAGTTCGACGGCAGTGCCATCATTACCGGCACCTATCACATCAATGGTCGGGCGGTCAAGGGAAACCGGGTCACGGTCGATGGGGCCTACACTAATACGGCGGTCAAAGAAAACGGAGCCTGGAAAATCAGCCGGATGGTGCTGTCGCCGATCACCAAAACCATGACCTATTATAAAGTGGCCGATTACGCAGTCTGGAAAAAAGCCTTCGATATGTACTTCAACGAGCGGCTCATGGCGGGCGAACTGAGTGCCGAAGTCGGGACGCTGGTCGAAGACCCCGGCACGGTCTATCTCATTCAGGAGTGGGCCTCGCCCGAAGCCCCAAAAGCCTACCTGGCCACCCCGGCTTTGGCGGCCTACCGGCAGAAAGCCGGCTTAATCGGCAAGCCTACCGCGCTCATTCTGAGCAAGAAGTAAGCATCACCCTGGTAGCAGATGGCTGCTGCCGGGGAACTACATCAACGCATTACTCTTATTTTTTAACCGAAAACGCAATCATGAAAACCGTAGGTATCATCGGCGGAGCCGGCTTCATCGGCAGCTATGTCACCCGAAAATTTCTCACCGAAGGCTATGACGTGCGGGTCTCCGTCCGCGATCTCGCCAAAAAAGAACGGTACGACCATCTCGACCAATTTGAAAATGCTGTGCATCACCTCGATATCGTGGAGATGGATGTGCAGGACGAAACCGCGTTACGGGATTTTCTATCCGGTTGTGACATCGTGGTTCACAGCGGCACACCGTTTCAACTCGACGTGCAGGACCCGCAGCGCGACCTGCTCGACCCGACCATTAAGGGGACCGAGAATTTCCTGAAACTGGCGGGTGAAATTCCGTCGCTCAAAAAAGTGGTGTTCGTTGGCTCGGTGGCATCGCTCAATACGTCCTACCCGCTTCCCGTCCCCAGTCGCTCGGCCGACGGCGTGTATGCCGATGACGTATATACAGAAGCGGATGAACCGTACCTCGACGCTAATGACCATCCCTACGCCCAGGCCAAGTACTTCGCCGACCAGGTAGTGCGGAAGTACGTAAAATCCCATTCTGATATGGGTTTCGAGGTCGTCAGCGTGTATCCCACCTTCGTGGCGGGGCAGTCGATGTCGGGCCGGGACGATTCCGTCTCGATGGGGATACAGTATTTGTTCAAAAACAAAATCGCCCCCAATCCCTTCGTGGAGATGATGTTTGCAAAAAACGTCGAGTTTGCCGTCGTGTGGGTCGCTGATGTGGCCGAGGGGATCTTCCGGGCCGCGACTACCGCCGGACTGCACGGCAAGAACTACCTGCTTACCGGCGGGAGCTACAAAGTATCAGACATCACGCTGATGCTCAACGGGGGAGAACCCGTCGATGCGGCTCGTACCGTGTACAGCAACGCAGCCGCGACGCAGGATTTGGACCTGACGTTCCAGCCCGCCCACGTACCATTGAGTGAGTACGCAGGATAAGCAAGCCGACAAACCGAAGCACTGCGCACCCGTGCCGATTCTACGTCTATCCACACCATTTTTTTTGACTATCAGGTCATTTCTAACCCTCTTAAAACCAATTCTCTATTCGCCAATGAAAACCAACCAATTTCTCCCCGTCCTGGCCGCTCTTGCCGCCCTGTTTGTGTTTGTTGCCGGGTGCAATGCGCCCGCCAAAACCGAAAATACGTCTGCCGAAGTCTCCACGTCGAATAACACGGATATGACGGCCGTTAAAGCACAAATTCAGGCCAAAGAAACGGCCTTTGCGGCAGCGGTAAACGCGCAAAACGCCGACGCTGTGGCGACCATGTATGCCAATGATGCCATCAGTATGGGCGATGCAAGCCCCGCCGACACCGGCCCTGAAGCCATTAAAAAAGCCATGACAGTCTCCTTCGCCAAACGTAAACAAGGCGCAGTGACCACCTACGAGGTACAGGACGTGTACGGCAGCGAAAAGCAGGTAACCGAGGTCGGAAAAACTACCATAAAAGATGCCGACGGAACGGTGTCGTACACGGGAAAATACATGGCCGTTTGGGAAAAGCGGAACGGCGGGTACGTCTGCATCCGCGACATATCGAACAGCGACGCCCCCCCGGCACCGGCTTCCGAAAAAAGTATCCACGTCTTCGATATGCCCAAAGACATTACCGAAGCGCGGTGGGCAGCAACCATCAGGGAGCTGAATGCCGTGATTGCCAAA
This sequence comes from Spirosoma sp., assembly GCA_014377625.1. Lineage (GTDB taxonomy): Bacteria > Bacteroidota > Bacteroidia > Cytophagales > Spirosomataceae > Spirosoma. The sequence continues at coordinate 4,353 of JACMPG010000341.1, read as the reverse complement.
ATGGGTTATCCCGGTGCGGGCTACGTCTTCTACAAAACATCGGACAATTCCGTAAAAAACAACCGCTACTACTTCGAAGGCGTGTGGCCGGCGGGGGATGGCTACCGGAAAATCCACGAAGACCCGGCGTTTATCGAAGCCTCGAAAAAACTGGACCCGCTCTATGCCAAAATCAAAGCGGTAGAGCTATACCGAAGGGTTTCCAGAGTGGACTAAGTGCCGGAGTTTACACCTGATTACTAACGCATTAACCAAACCCAAACCAATGAAAACGTTACTCGTTGCCCTGTCCCTGCTGCTGAGCAGCACCTGCCTGACGATGGCCTAGGATTTTTTCCTGCCCGTCTCCACGAAGTCGAAAGTAGCGAAAGCGGCTTACTAAAAAGCGGCTGAGTTCGCATCGAACATTCACACCAAAGAAGCGGGTGAGCAGGTCGGTAAAGCCCTGCAGGAAGACCCAAATTTCTTCATGGCCTACGTGCTGAAGATTTTTTATGCCAACAAGGAAAAGAAAGCGGACCTGTTGACCAAAGCCCTCGCGCTCGATGCCGGAAAGCTGAACAAGGCCGAGAAAATTCTGCGTCAGCAACTGGTGAACTGGCAGGCCGACCCCAAAGCCAAAACTGCCGAAACCATGAGCGCGCTGGTGGCTGTAACGCCTAAAAAAGAAGCTGTTCGGGTCTTGTCCGACACGCAGGCACTCTACACCTTCACCGTTGGTCAGGCGGCTGTGCTGAAAACCGGCCAGAAGATAAACTACGAAAACGTGGCCGGGACGATGCTCTTCACCAACATCAACGGTGCCTGGAAAGCAACCTTCTACCAAGAATCGGCCTCAGCCCCAAACTAATCCCCGGACTGTCGTGGCAGCGGCCAACCATCCAGAGATAATAAAGCCAATACGGGGTCGCCGAAGCGTCGGCCCGGCAAAAACCGTCCAGAGTAGGCAATCAAAAACCAATTAAAACCAATTAAAACCAATCAAACCAATGGCAACAGTAGTATTCCGCCACAAAGTAGGCGACGTAGAAGCATGGAATAAAGGCCGTGAAGACCGACTGAGGGTTTTTGCCCCGGCGATGACAAGTTACCAGGCATTTCAGGATTTGGACGACCCCAATTCGGTGGTGCTGGTCGTAGAAACAACGGATTTCGAGTTGCTGGCGGCCATCATCAACGACCCGCAACACGATGGTATGAAGGCCGCCCACACCGTTCTGGAGCCGATTACGGTCTCGATGCCCATCACGTTTTAAGCACCGCAGGAGCCCGGTTCGGTATCGTTGACGATGCCGAACCGTCGTATCCATTTCTCAAAAACCAATTAAATCAATCAAACAAATGAAGACCAATCTCCAATTCCGCTTGCTGCTGGCCCTGTTGCTGACCAGCCTGACCGCGCCCCTGATGGCGCAGGACATCAAAAACGCGCTGTTCCGCATTGCCCCCGCCGAGTATGCTACGATGGCCGAAAAGTCGATGAATCTCTTAGCCGCTGCTAACTTCGACGCGTGGGGAGCCATGCTCGCCGACAACGTGGAGTTCGATTTCCCCGACGGCGACCAAAACACCCGCACCAAGCTGAAAGGCAAAGCCGCCGTGATTGCCTGGTGGAAAAAGTACCGCGCTATGCCCGCCGTGAAGTCGATGACCATGAGCGAGTTTAACAACATGCCCATCGACGTAACAGGTGATGCGAAAGGCGGGGCCACCAAGGGCATCTACGTGATCTCATACTTCACCAATACGCAGATCATCAACGGGAAACCGTTGGGCATACGGATGAACTTCTCGACGCACTTCAACGCCAACAAAAAAATCGACCGTTACACCAGCTACTACGACCGCACTCAACTCGTGAAAGCCCTCGGTCGGAATATGTTGGAAGAGGTAAAAGCGAAAAAGTAACCCTGTTTTCTTTGCTGTTTCGGATTGCAAATCCGAAACAGCAAAGAAAACAGGGTCGCCGAAAACTGACTATAGTAGGCATAAATTTTAAAAAACTATCAATATGAAAATCATCAAATTTTTCTCAATCGTGGCAATCATCATTGCCACCATGTCAACATCGACTATTGTTAAAGCCCAAACGCCTGCTGCCCCTTACGGCGAAGTAACTTTCGTGCAAGTTTATCCTGGCATGAATGACAGCTATTTAGCTGCCAATAAGATTGTTAAAAAAGTAAACAACAATCTAAAAACAGCAAAAGCAATTTCCACCTGGCAATTGTATAAGAGGGTATATCCCGTACACGGAAGTTCGGATTTTAACTTCGCAACATTTGTCGTATATGCGAGTGGTAAGGAAATGCAGGCACTCAGAGACCCTTCCAATTACGATGCTGCCGCCAAAGAATTAACGACAAAAGAGCACCAAGCCTCACTTGGAACATTACCTTCCATCAGAACCGTTGTTGACCGTGACCTCTATACGTTTAGGATGGGAGCTGGTACGGCTGGAAGTGCCAAAGCTGGCGATTATGTTGTGCTTACACGTGTAAAAGCAACCGCAGGCAATATAGATGCTTACGAGAAGATGCTGGAAACCGTAAAACCGGCCATAGAAGAAGCCATAAAAGCGGGTAAACTGAAAAGTTGGAATGTGTGGAAACGTACCCTTGCCACCAATATAGATGGTGCGAGCGACTTCACCGTCGGTTTCTCATTTAGCAACATGGACGATGCCTTGGCGTATGCCAGTGACAAAGTAAATATTGCCGCCGAGTTTAAAAAGGTTTATCCGAAAGATGATTATACGACCTTTCGTGCCAAGCAAGTTACCCTTCGAGAAGTGGTTGCTCAGGAATTATGGGAGTTGGTAGATATAACGGACTAAACAAAACAAGTGCAGGCTTCGGACTGGGCGTCCCCCAATGCGAAGCCTGCATTTAAAAAAAACGGGAAAGCCGCCGTGATGACCTGGTGAAAAAACTACCGTAGTATGCCCGCTATGTTGAGCTATGGCTTAATCCATGAACACGTCGGTGACGATAACTTCCAGCGTAGGAATGATTGGCGTTTTCAGAATGTCGCCCTCAATAATAGGAGGCAGACCGATGTAAAAACCCTGCTCGTTGAGTTTCCAGACCTGTATCATGCGTTCGGTTGGGTTCACAACCCAGTATTCGAGTACGCCCGCTTCCTGGTAGAGGTCAAACTTGTCGCGCATTTCGGTACGACTGTTACCCGGCGACAGGATTTCGATAATCAGGTCGGGGGCACCAATGCAGCCGCGTTTGTCCAATTTGGCGGGGTCACAAATCACGCATAAATCGGGCTGGACAACGGTGCTAACGTCCTGATTTTTGAGTTCGCTAAACCGGGTCAGCCGCACATCGAACGGGGCAACATAGACTTTACAGGAGCTTTTCCAAAGTGCGTTGCCCAAAAAATGGGATAAGTTTTGGCTAATACCCTGATGTCTGCGATTGGGTGCCGCCATTTCACGGATTTTACCCCGCAGCAGTTCTACGCGCTCGTTGAACTGCCAGAGCAGGTAATCGGCGTAGGTGTAAGCGCCGTTGGGGTCGAGTTGGTCGAGCGAGGTGATGGCCATGATAACGTCTTTTTATTCCCGGAGCATCACAAAGATACGCATTTTGAAAAAAAGCATTAACGAACCCGTTCAGGCGTCGATCAGAACCAGCAAATAACAACCCTTTACGCTTTGTGTATCGTAAAGTTCTGAATGTCAACCCCAGGCACTATGAATCAGCCGCAGATCGACATTCGACTGGCCCTAACCCCTGCCGATTTTGAGACCGCTAAACAACTGATTCTGGCGTATGTAACCTGGCTCGGCATCGACCTGTCGTTTCAGAATTTCGATGCCGAAATGGATCAACTCCCCACCATCTATGCAGCCCCGGCGGGTGGACTTTTACTGGCAATGGTCAACGGCGAACCCGCCGGTGTGGCGGGTATTAAGCCGTTTACCGGCACGGCCTGTGAACTGAAACGGATGTTTGTCGGCACCGGATTCAGAAACCTCGGCATTGGCAAGCAACTGCTCACAGAAGCCATTGCACTGGCTAAGAATCTTAAATACGATGTCATTAAACTCGATACCGCCGACTTCATGAAGGCCGCCATCGGCCAGCCGCTCTGACTGGCAGCAAAATACCCCTCAACGATCAGGTTTCGCCCGGTTCAGCCCGTTAGCCAAATCGTGGCGGCTATGCGGCTGTTCAATTAGCCTTAACCGTTCACACCTCCGGTAAATAAAACCCCCTGTTGGGACAGTATTTGACCCCGTTCGTCCTGACGGGCTTGGTATTCGCTTGGGTTTCCGTTAGTCTTAGCGCACTCGATCCAATAACTACCTAGGGCCATGATTACCGCCACAGAACTCCT
>JACMPG010000340.1 GCA_014377625.1 Spirosoma sp. | reverse complement strand
TGTTAATGGCTGAAATCAGTGCTTGGCAAACGAAGCGAAATACCAAAGGAGCCAAGGCTAAGTGGCAGTTTACAGCCAAAGATGCCCGCATTAAACTACATAAACTATACCCGACTACTTAATCTTTAAGCAACACTAGTAAGGTTTGCCGATGGTGATGCGCCGGGGTTGTCTCTCGGGCAACCCAAGCATCTCGTAGTGTTTGCGTTTAATCTCCAGAAAAAGCTCCCAGCACTCTTCGGGCGTCCGGCGGGCGTTTTCGCGTAGCTGCTCCAAAGTCGGCTTGTATATGTCATCATACTGAAGAACCCGCTTTCTCTTTCTCATGTCTGTTTCACTCCTTAAACCGTACCTGCCACCACATCATCTTCCTTGGCCAGTACCACTTTTTTATCGGTGAAGAACAGGACGAACAGCACCAGCACGATAGCGGCAATGACGGCGGGAACGATCCAGACGCTCAGCCAGTCGTGGCTACCGTCGGGGCGGGTGTACATATCCAGCACGATGCCCGACAGTTTGGAGCCAATACCCATACCGATGCCGTAGGTAGCCAGCGAAATTAACCCCTGCGCCGACGATTTGATTTTCTCACCCGCTTTGTTGTCCGTGTAAATCTGCCCCGTCACGAAGAAAAAGTCGTAGCAAACGCCATGCAGGATAATGGCGATGTACAACAGCCACTCACTCGATACATCGCCATAGCCGAAGCAGATAAACCGTACAATCCAGGCTATCAGCCCCAGAATCAGCATATTCTTGACACCCAGCCGGGTATAGGCCAGCGGGATGAGCAGCATGAAGATCACCTCCGACGCCTGACCGAGCGACATCTTGTTCTCTACATTCTGCATCCCACCATCTGTCAGCGAAGGGTTTGCCATTGCGTAATAAAAAGACAACGGAATACAAATCAGCACCGACGACAAAAAGAAGATGGCAAACGAGCGGTCTTTGAAAAGTTTGAACGCATCCAGCCCCAGAATGTCCTTGAACGAGGTTGATGTTGAGGGGGCGGGGGGCGTGTTGGGCAGGAAAAACGAGAAAATACCGAGCGCGGCAGCCGCGTACATCGACAACTGGAAAATCGTGACCTGATCGCCGAAGCCGTAGAAACCAACGATGTTCGTCACTACAATCCAGGCCACCGTACCCAGCACCCGAATGCCGGGAAACTCTTTTTCCGGTACGCGCATCTGCTGCATCGCAATAGACGCGGTCAGGGCCAGCGTAGGGGCGAAGGTCAGACAATAGGCCAGAATGAGGTAGAAAAAATTATTGGGATCGGTATTCTGCGTAATGAAATACAGCACCACGGCCCCCAGAATATTCAATACGCCCAACACCTTCTGAGCGGAAAAATACCGGTCGGCAATCATCCCGACAAAGAATGGCGCAATGAGCATAGCCAGCGAAAAAGCCGCGTAGGCGTTGCCCACCTGATCGCCGGTGGCGTTGAGCTGGGTCAGCAGGTATTTGCTCATCTGCCCGTACCAGGCTCCCCAGACAAAGAACTGGAGAAACATCATGGCCGACAGTTTGACGCGTGTGGAGGTAAGCATTTAGGGTACGTGATTTAGGTTTTTGACGGATGAAGTTAGCCAACGCCCATTTCTCATCATAATGGCGTTGCTTTTTTTGCGGGAGTGAGCCTGCCAAACCGAAAAAATGCATACGTACAGAAGCTACTCAGCCCCGCCAGTACATGCCAGACCGAGTGCCCCTGATACCACGAATAGGGATCGCAGTTTACTTTCTGCACGTCGAGGGTGCGAACGTAAAAAGCCGCGATAATGAAGACAAAACTCAGCAGACCGAGAATGGCCGAACGCTCTTTTCTAAATTGGATATAATTGATAATCAGCAACACCCAGATGCTCAGAATCAGGGCGGGCAAAAGCAGGCTGCTCGATACGTGCAGCGCAATTTCGAGCAGAGCCAGAATCAGCCCTACGGCCCCGGCAACAACGAGTTTCTTTGCCCGATCTGACAACGTAACACCATGAAAAACGGAATATAGGGCCACGAACAGCAAACTGACAGTGAGGCCGTAGGTACCGTTCATATCCACCCGCTGACCGGGCCAGGTGAGCGACGCATGAAAAAACGCGCTACCAAAACTCAGATACACAAAGCAGCCGCCCACCAGATACGACAGCCCCGGAAACTGCGCCAGCCAGTTTTGCAGGCCCAGGCCGCGGTTTTTCGCGTCGTGTTGGGCCAGCTGCCAGATGAGTACGCCCAGAAAAAAGTACACCAGATTGGAGTACGTATTCATGGACTGACGGAAAAACGCGCTCGTGTTATCGAACTCACAGTACTCTGCCGTCAGGGCCGATTTACTGACCGTCATACCCGCCCAGACGTGACTACTTAGCAGCGCGTTCAGCAGCCAGTAAACCGCAATCATAGCCCCGGTCAGGGCCAGCGAACGCAGAGCAATGGGGCGTAGTTGAATAGTCATTCATTTTCTACTATATATTTTTTTTCGTTGCTGATTGTCATTTCTGCTTCAGCAGCAATACATTGCTCACGGGTCGCTCTACTGTCCTGACCCAGTTTTTCCCGTCGGAGGGGTAGTTGACTACGCCGTTTTCGCCCTGCCCGGCCAGCCATATAGTGGTGGAGCCACCCCCATCGAGGTTGATAGCATCGCGGCAACCGAGCCACTGCATCACCTTCGTGAGTTCGGGCAGACTCAGCCCGGTAGCGTTGGCGTGTCGTCCGTCGGCGGTGAGCCAGAGTACGCGCCGGTCGGTGGTGACGCAGGCGCAGGTACGCGGGTGGCGGTTGTCATTGAAGGCGTTTTTCAGGAGCGGGTGCGGCTGTCCATTCAGCAGCAGCAGCGGCCCCGTCACCATCACGTTCGGTTCGGGCCGTTCCTGATCCCAGCGCGGGCCTGTGCCACCGTACACAATGCTGAGTTTATTCCGTTCGATGACAATGGCCGCCTGCCGGTGTTCAACGCGGTTCTGCTTTTTGTCGAGAATCGTGGTGTCGAGCGTTTGCCCGTCAATACGAATCATATCGACCGAGCCGCCCTGTTTGGTATCGAAAAACGTACCGTTCACGGCGGCAATGGCCTGATGTTGCTGACCAAACCAGCTCGTTTTTTTCAGACTGTCGCCCGCCGAGGCAAACACGATACGCAACCGTCGGGGCCTGTTCTTGAACGACAGGACGTTGATGTGTTGTTTCGCCCCAAAGAGCGAGTCGATGCTGACCGTTTGCCACGAAACATGTTTATCTATCTCGTTTTTTGTCCAGTCAACGCGGGCAAATCGCACCGAATCAGCCAATTGCGCGCGCGATAGAACGGGTACTAAAAGCAGGGCAAACAAGGTGCGAAGCATAAGGGTGTTAGTTAGGCCACAAAGGTAAAACCGGCACGCATCTGATGGTGCAGGAAAGACGGAAGGCGGAGATTTCTGCTGATTTCCTGAAAAAATTCGGTAAGTTGCTTCATCAACTTTAACCACCTGATTTTATGGCTGTCAATGCAAAACACTTAGCTACGTTCATTCTGGGCGCGGCTGCGGGCGTGGCCCTCAACAAATACGCCCAGTCAGAAGATGGTCAGAAATTAATGACTGACCTGAAAGAGAAGGGTATGCAACTCAAAACAGAAGCCGAAGGTGCCGTTGACCACGCACCCGACTACTTCGAGAACCTGAAAGCGCAACTGGCCGACATGCTGAAAGCAAACTTCCCCGACGCGGAGGCCAGTATTGACGAAGTGCTGGGCAAGAAAACGACCCCGGTTGATCCACCCGATGCAGCATAAACCAAATGCATCTCTATCAACAACGCCGGACGTTTAGATCCGGCGTTGTGTGTTTAGGGGATAGTTTGTTCAGTCACTTTCGGGCCTGATTACTATTATCTTTCGTTCGCATGTATTTCACCAAGTCCGTTACTTCCGCTTCCGTCAGGGTGTCGAACAGGCCAACCGGCATCAGCGAAACCGGTGTTACCTCCCGCGCCTGAATGGCCGATTTGTTAATAACAACCGCATCCTGACCCACAATCCGCATGGTTACCTGCCGCTCATTTTCGGCGGTTATATTGCCCGAGTAAGTGCGTCCGTCACGGGTGGTGATGACCACCAGTTTGTAGTCGTCCTGAATTTCGCCACTTGGGTTGAGTACATTGAACAGGAGGTAGTCTAAATTGGCCCGGTTGGAGCCGGTGAGGTCGGGGCCAATGCTGCCGCCTTTCCCAAACATGATGTGGCAACTACCGCAGGTACGCTGGAAAACGGCTTCGCCTTTCAGGGCATCGGCCCCGTTAACGGCTTTATCAGTCAGGAGCCGCTGGTATTTGGCGTAGGCTTTCTCCAGCGATGGCTCCTGTTCAATGGGTCCCCATACCTCAATGAATCCACTGCCAACCACCCGCATCAGTTGCCGGGCCACATAAGCGGGTACATCGCGTTTGGGCACAGTCTCGTTTTTCAGAGCCTGCGTAAGCTGCCAACCGTATTGCGGGCGGGAAGCCAGCGTTTGAACCGCCTGGAGTTTTTGGGCGGGGCTGAACGTGTTGTATTGGCTGATGAGCAGTTTTCCCAGCGCTTCGTTATCGTAGCTGGCAATGGCCCGGAGCACATCCATGCGCAGAGATGGCTCGTTAAGCAGGGCTGGCAATTCGGTAATGAGTTCCTGACGTTTGCGGTTAGCAATGGACTGGAGAGCCAGTTTGCGCTGATCGAGAGGGGCATTTTTATTTTTCAGCGTCGCCATAAACTGTTGAGCCGCTTCGGTATCGCCAAACTGCTGCGACACCTGCAACGCCAGTTGGGTAACCCGCCCGCCCGACTGACGAAGCCGGGTGTTGACGGCGGGCCAGTTGGCGGGTGCTTTCAGATCGAAACGACCTTCCAGTCCATCCCGCATTCCTTCCAACAAACTAACCTGCGTTTGCGGTGATTTGGCAAGAACGGTAATGACCGTTTCGGCCGCGTCGGCATCAACGAGTCGCCGGGCTACGTACTGGGCCAGCATAGGAATGCTGGTTTGAGCCGCCAGTGCCAGTGCCCGCTCCGGGTTGGTCTTGACGAGTGGTTCCAGCCCGTACCAAATCATTTTGGGGAGGTTGTGATCATCGGCATCTTCGCCGTGCCGGGCCAACTGTTCGGCAACTTTCCATCGCGATGCCTGATCCATGCGTTGCAGGGCCGAGGCCAGATACAGCCGCACAACAGCCGATGGGTCGTTACTAGCCATCGTAACAAAAGCGGCCGTGGCGTCGGCGGCTGGCTGCTGATCTTCGCACAGGAACTGAATGGCCCAGGCCCGCACATACTCGTCTTCATCGCCGAGGGCGTTTTTGAGTTGAGCGGGCGTGAAGCCGCCCGTAATGTACTGCGTCCACATTGCCCTCAGCCGCCAGTCAGGGTTCGCACTGGCATCAAAAAGGGCTTGCAACTGAGCGCGGGCCCGGCGATCAAGCGGTTTTTTGGTGGCCCGGTTTTGCAGGATAACCCGGGCGCGTCGGGCGTGCCAGTCGCTGGGACTGGTTTGCAAATCGACCAGTTGCCGGTCGGTTAGTTTCCCCAAATCGGCGTAGCGGCCTTTCCACTGCGTAGCGCGTGTTTGTTTGGGCATGATCCTGAAAATACGCCCGGTTTCGCCATTGAGCACTTCTTTGCCACAGATGTCGGCATCGTGCCAGTCGAGGACGTAAATACCCCCGTCGGGGCCAACTTCCATACTGAAGCCTACCCACTGTGCGTTGTTGGCCATCATAAAATCGTCGCCGTGTCGGGCCACAAAGCCGGAGCCTTTCCGCTCCAAAATATCCGATAGTACGGCGTGTTCGTGGATGTTAGCCATAAAAATACGCCCCTGATGTTCCGGTGGAAAAGCATCGGACTGGTACACTCTCGCCCCGCCGTGCGCCGAGCGGTGACGGTGGTCGGCAATGGTTTTGATGTCGCTATAAACGTAGGGATTGAAATGTTGGCCACCTTGCCGGTGGTATATACCCCCCGGAATGACGTGCCACATGTGCGGAATGACGCAGGCACTAATAAAAAGCTGACCTTTAGCGTCATAGTCGATGCCCCATGGATTGCTGAACCCGTGCGCTACTACCTCAAAGCGATCCTTGGTGGGGTGATACCGCCAGACTCCACCGTTGATGGCCGTGCCTTTTCCTTCCAGAATATCCTCTGGAAACGGGTCTTTGTGTTTGAAAAGTCGGCCTTTGCCATCGGGTTTCCGAACATTGGAGGGCGTAGCGAAACCCTCACACCCGTACAGCCAGCCATCGGGCCCCCAGTGCAGGCTGTTGAGGGTTTCGTGGCGGTCGCGGATGCCCCAGCCGGTCAGCCGCACCTCAATATCATCTTTATCGGCTATGTCGTCGTGGTTGCGGTCAGGCACGAAGAGCAGGTTAGGGGGCGCACCCAGAAAAAGCCCATCGAACCCCACCGCCATGGCTGCCGGAAACGGAATACCTTCCAGGAACACTTTTTTGGAGTCGGCTTTTCCATCGCCATCGGTATCTTCCAGAATCAAAATCCGGCTATTGCCTGCGTTGGAAAACCCCCGCCCGCGCGATTCGTAATCGCGGTTTTCGGCCACCCACAGGCGGCCCCGGTCGTCCCAGCAAAAGGCCATTGGCTGGGTCATCATCGGTTCCGATGCCCACGCGTTCACTGTATAGCCATCGGGCAGGGTCATGTTGGCAACGGCCTGGTCGGGGGTCAGAAATTTGGCATCCAGGCCCTCCTGCTGGGCAATACCCCAGAGCGAGGCCGTGCCATACATTCCCTCCTGGCCGCTGTAGGCACTCCAGGTGTTGGTGAGTTCTACATCGTTCAGGTCGCCCGTGTACACGACCAGTTCGTGCCGAATAGTTTCGGTACGGCCTTTTTCAATTGTCCAGTCGCCGGTACGCGCCCGCGCGGGACCAATACCCAACTGACTGTCCACCCGCCAGGGCTGCGGAAATCCTTTGTTGTTGGGGTGGTCGAAAATAGCGATGTGGGCCAGATTATCGCGCCCCGCTACCTGCATTCCCACATCGACCCACATGGCCCGCTGGCCCTCCGCTTTCTCGTTGCGCTGCCGGGCTGCGTTGATTACCTCGCCCTTGATGCCTTCCTGCCAGGGCATCCGCAAAAACAGCCCACCATAGTCGTATTTGCCGATGGTGACATCGGTTTGTGCTTCGCCCACCCACTCCAGGTCGAGGAGATATTTGCCCTGCCGTTCGCGCATGGTCCAGGTCTGGGTTTCGGTGAGTACGGCCTTACCGGTCGAGTCGAGCAGATCATAGACCGTTTGCCATTTCACCTCGTTACCAGCAGGTTCGAGTATTTTGGCCGACACCCGTCGCCAGTAGGTACTGTCGGGGTGGTGGAAGTAATCGCGGCCATTGACGCGGGTAAACCCCCAGTACAGACCCGTCTGGTGTTTGTGGTGGCCGGGGCTGTACTCGGTCAGGATTCCCTTGCCGTCGGGGGCCACAATGGGGTGAAGATAGGGCCGAAAACCCGCTTTGGCGTTTTGCGTTACAATGGGTTCACTGCTTCCAGCCCGCAGTACCGAAATAGTCCCTGCCCGTTCGTCCTGCACCAAAAGGAGTTCGGTATTTTTGCGGGCGGGCTGCGTTGTAAACGGGCCTTGCTTGCCGGAGAAGAGCCAGCCGAAACCGGCAGCACTCAGTAAGAAGAATAGAGCAATGGAGCGGATCATACGGGTAGTGTGATTTGGGTAGCTTCTTATGATCTTGAAAAGCAGCAAACCGGCGCGTGCTACTTTTCAGCGAGCCGGGCAAGAGACAATTTGTTTCACCATCCCCACCACAATCAGGTATTGGGCGGCTGCGTAGGTACTCATGACAAAAAATGTGCTGCCGGGAATGGGGAACCGAAATTTGTTGATGGCGATCAGCGAATCGGACAGGATGAAGAGCAGTGCGCCTGCCACTACCCAGCCGTAGCCCGGCAGTTTGGGCCGTTGGGTAGCCAGCAAACCCATCATACTCAGGCAGATGGCATAGATCACTACCGGCCACCACAACCCCGACAAAGCCAGATTTTGCCCGAAAGCCGGATGGAGCAGATACAGAAAAACAGCATCGTACAGCACAAACAGTATCAGCACTGGCCAAACCGACCGCATCGAAATGCCCCGCGCGGATTGCCGAATCGACCCGTAGAAGGACCAGCTATAACACAGTTGCATCACCAGAAACGCCCCCAGTCCCGGCATAAACAGGTCCATCGCCCGAATCATCAGGAACACATCGCCCGCCAGCGCAAAGACCATACCCACTACTAACCAGCGAATTTGAGTTGAATACCCACCCGCCCAATCCTGTTGCCAGACATACCCCAGCAAGAGCAACATAATCAGCGGCTTGGCAGCATAGTGCAGCCATAAAATACCCAGTACATCGCTCAGGATGGTGAGTACGCTAATCAGGATGAAGGCGACGGTAAAAACGAGTGAAGGCTTCGTTAGCATGGCAGTACGTTGCGTTCCTTTCAAACCATTCGGCAGGCAGGGCGTTTACACAGCGCAAAGTAACACAGCAATACTATGGATAAGGCGCAGAAATTTGAACTAATGAATAAGGTCGTCCGGGAACTGGAAGACCTGCAAAACAGCCTCAACGCTGTTATCGAGAAGATGGGCAAACTTGAAGTGGACAACATAAACGGCCTGAACGACAAGCGGCTGGAAACCGACCTGAGCGATATGTACAGCCGCACGGCCCAGAACGTTGACGGTATCCTGGCCCTAACGACTTACTTCGAGACCAAAACCGAAGAGTACGGCGATACCAACCGGGGAGCCATTGATGCCGCCGAAGCCGCTGCCGCCATAGAGAACGCGAAGTAGTAAACCATTATAAGTAAGGCAGATGGGATAGCATCCTGTCTGCCTTACTTTTTTTCATTCACCGGTAAGGGGTTTTGTGCGCCTTGTTTACTAAATCAGGTCGTGATTATTGTAAACTATTAGGTCCGTGATTGAGTGTTTCGCCACCCAGTCAACTAAACAAACCCATTTCTGGGACCAGAGCCCTGTCTTTATCAGTCAGGCGGTTCGGGTAGACGTTCATCGTCACCGGTGTTACCAGATTGTCATCGCGCTAACCAGCACGTTCGACTGTACCATAGAAGGGCAGGAGCTAAACGATTTACGGGGCTTTATCGTCAATCAGAATATACCCCACGCCTGTCGGGTGCACGCAGGAAAAGTTCTGGTAGGTTTCCTTGAAGCAGACGGCTACTGGGGCTGGCAACTCCGGTCCTGGCTGGCCGGACAACCCTATCTAAATCTGGCTGACTTACTGGAACCTGCCGCCTTCTGCACGAGGGCAATAGAAGTCTTTTATGGTGGCGGGCAAAGATGCGGGCCGCAGGGGTTGAAACACTTGTATAATCAGGTCCTCTTTGGAGAGGATAGTTTTTATACATGCACTGACTAACGGGAATTCACTCACCATACAGCAACCGACTCGCCTAAAGGTTGGCTCTTTGGTATAAAACAAGACGCAGTAGCTTGATGCTATATGTCATCAGGAATGGCTATATTTGATTTATAAAGGCTGACTCTAATGCGCGTTGAAACTACACCTACCGAATACGTAATTCGCCTGGATCGAACCACGTTCTCATCTGACGATGTGGAAAGGTTACTTCGTACTCTTCGGCTGAAAGAACTGTCAGCTCGTCTGGGCGGTACCCAGAATGAAGCCGACCAGCTGGCCGAAGAAGTCATGGAAAGTTGGTGGACCGTTCACCAATCGAAAGACTGATTCGTGAAGCCAACGGTTGTTATTGACGCCAATATCCTGATGAGTGTCCTAATTACCAAACAGGGTCAGGTTGCAGCTACATTTATCGAAGCCGCTGATCGCTACCGTTTTATTAGCTGTCATTTTCTCTATGTCGAGTTGTTTCGGCACAAAGAGAAACTGATTAAACTGAGCCGATTACCCGAAACCGATTTTCTGGATTATCTATTGGGCATTCTCAACCGGATTGAGTTTCTGAGCGAATCACTAATCCCCGAAGAAATTCTCCAGCAGGCCCGTCTGCTTGTTCAGGATATCGATCCACGGGACATCAATTATATCGCCTTGTCGATTCATACCAATGCTCCCCTCTGGACGGGTGATCGCAAACTGGTTGCAGGATTAAATGCGAAAGGGTTCGATCAGTTCCGTAAAACGGCAGATTTGGCCGTGTAAACCATTTCTTACTCGCCGTATAGCAAGCGGCTGGCCCGGAACACACCGTCAGACGCCTGTAGCAACTTAGCCCGCAAGCGCGGATTGTAATTGGGGAAGGCGGTCAAAAACTGACGTACCAGTGCAGCCACGGCGGGAGTTTGGTACGCGCCCAGTGTGGACCGGAGCCATTGCTCGGGAAAGAAAATATCGCCCGTTTTCTGAATTTCTTCCAGCAGAGCCAGGCTCCGGGTCAGGTACATTACCGACGTTTCGGCCCGGAGCGGGTGGTGCAGGTAGCCCAAAGCCGCCGTTACCCAGGCTTCGCGGTCGCGGTTGGCTTCGCTGGCTAAGCCCGCAAAAAAAGCGTCGCGGTCGGTGGGGTTGCCGGAGAGGGCGGGCATCATGAATTCGAGTCGTTTCCGGCGATCCGGGTTTTTAGTGCGGGCCAGTTGCCGGGTCAGAATACCGTCGGCAGGATAATCGCGAACGGTTAGGGCGAGGGCCAGCGACGTATAATCATCTTCAGTCAGGGTTATGCCCGTAGGAGCTTTCTGGGTTTCCCATATTTTGTACAGCCGCTGTTGCGCATCCGTACTGAGTGCGATGCTCTGATAAAGCCGGAACAGCAGTTTCTTATTGCCGGAGGCTTGGGTCTGTTCCAGTGCATTCCAGGTTGCGTTTTCAACGGCAGCAGCCAGGGCAGGGCGGTCGGCGGGTTTAGTGAAATGCCAGACAATATCGCTCAGTTGGTTTGTCAGCAGCCGTAGGTTCAATTCTTCGGTTTCCTGATTCAGTAAGTTCCAGTACGTATCGGCCAGTTGCGCCGGGCTGACCATACTCCCAGCCAGCATATTCTCAAAGAGGTTAATGTACGCACTCGCCCGCGTTACGGGGTTGCTGAGCCGCATCAGGTTGGGCAGCATGGCCGAGTCGACAGGAAACCGTCCGTAACCCTGCCCCGATGCATTGAAGACCACGAACAGCGGGGCCGGTTTGCCGATGGCGTCGCGTAAATCAACCGTTGGCTGGGTCATGTTCACCGTAATCTCGTCGGTATGATCGGCATAGACCAGAGCTACCTCGAACTGCTGCGGCCACGTGCGGCCACTACCGTCTTCGCCCCGTTGCGTCAGCGTAAACTCCCGGATTTTGCCGTCCTGCTCATCGTACTGGTGCAGAAAAACGGGTCGGCCCGTCTCGTTAACCCAAATCTGACTCCAGGCCGCGAGGTCGGCGGGAGTGCGTTTGTCCAAAATACGAATCAGGTCGATCCAGGTGGCATTGCCAAAGGCGTAGGTTTTGAGGTATTCGCGCAGACCACTACGCAACGAATCTTTACCGACCAGCCGCTCCAGTTGCCGCATCATAATGGGGGCTTTGTGGTAGATGATACCGCCGTAGAGCGTACCGGCTTCGGCCAGATTACCCAGCGGTTGCCCAATGGGGTTGGCTCCTTCCGTCCGGTCAACGCCGTAAGCCGCCGGGAAATGATCGACCACAAATTGCAGGTCATAATTGGCATCGGGAAACGAATTCTCTGTGACTTTATCAGCCATAAAATTGGCGAAAACCTCTTTGAGCCAGACATCGTTAAACCAGCGCATCGTCACCATATCGCCAAACCAGCTATGGGCCGTTTCGTGGGCAATGAGCGTGGCCCGGCTCAGCTTCTGGTCGCGGGTGGCTCCATCGTCCAGAAACAGGCTCGATGCTTTGTAGTCGATAGCCCCCACGTGTTCCATACCGCCGTACTGAAAATCGGGGATGGCCACAAAATCGAGTTTCTGAAACGGGTACGGAATCTGAGTGTAGGCCTCCAGAAAGCGCAGGGCATCATCGTGCAGACTGAAAATCAAGGGCAAACTCAGCCGGATTTTCGTCGTGTCCGTTTCGCGGTGCAGCAGCGTCATGGCGCGTCCGTTCAGCGTTTTCTGCACCGGCGTAAACTTCCCGGCCACGAACGCAAACAGATACGTTGGAATAGGGTCTGACGGGCCAAAACGTACGATTTTTCGCCCACTGGCAACGGTCGAGTCCACGACGGGTGCGTTGGTCAGGGCCTGCCAGTTGGTTGGTATGGTCAGCGTAAGTTGGAACCGGGCTTTCAGGTCGGGCTGATCAAAGCAGGGAAACACCGTGCGGGCGCGGTCGGGTACGAGCAGGGTGTATAGGTAATCGTCGTTGCGGTTGAGCGAGCTGTTGCCGGCGATAAGGTTAATCTGAATCTGGTTGGGGCCAGGTTTCAGATAACGGGGCGCAATGAGCAGGTGTTCGTGCTGAAAAACAGTCGGAATCATCGCGCCGTTAACCGAAACCCGCTGTACGTGCGTGCTGTCTTCCCGAAAATCGAGTTGCAGGGACGCGGTGTTTCGGTTCCACGTAAACAGAATTGTTTCACTCGCTGAAATTGGCTGGCTTTTCTGCGCTGGAATATCGAACTTGAGGTCATATTCCACGTTATCAATGGTTTGCTTCCGAAATTCGGCCAGCAATTGCGACACACCCGCCTGGACCGGGGGCGTTGATAATGGTTGACTTTTGCGCGAACAGGCACCCATAATCAGGAGAAAACTACCGGCCATCAGGCCGCAATACAGGCGAATAGACATGATATTCTGACAATGTAGCGAACCCCCGCAAGTTATGAAACGGCAACTGACCTTCCTGCTTTTATTGTCGGCAATTCTGACCAGCCGCGCCACCGACAGCCGCGCTAACAGCATCCTGATCCCGATGGACGATACCCAGTCCAACCACCTCAAAGCATATGGCATTGCCTACAAAATGCTGGCTGCCGACCAGGAAATAGACTGGCTGCTCAACTACCGGGGCGGTTCGTTCATGCTGAAACAGTCGGCCGTGCTCGAAACCGAATGCCGGGTGCGCGGGGTTAGTTTCGAGACCCTGACCGACAGCCGGGCCGCATCCATCAAAGCACAGATCGACGACCCCGACCAGAACATGAGCGCGGTGACGCTCCACAAAGCGGCTAAAATAGTGGTGTATTCGCCCGTGAAAGTCAGCCCGTCGGAGTTCGAGAATACGGACGCCGTACTGCTGGTGCTGGCCTACGCCGAAATTCCGTTCGAGCTGGTCTATGACGAGGAAATTCTGAAGGGCGACCTACCCAAGTACGACTGGCTGCACCTGCACCACGAAGACTTTACGGGGCAGTACGGACGGTCCATTCACCGCCAAACACTGGCCGACATCAAGGCGCAGGAAGACATTACCCACAAGTACGGCTACGCCAAGGTATCGCAGATGAAACTGGCCGTAGCGAAGGGTATCAAGGAGTTTCTGGCGGGCGGGGGCTATCTGTTTGCCATGTGTTCTGCCGCCGAAACCCTCGACATTGCCTTAGCCGCTGAGGGTACTGACATTGTAGGCAGTGCCTACGACGGCGACGGTATGGACGCCGACGCCCAGAGTAAGCTCGACTTTACGAAGACACTGGCTTTTGAGAATTTCGTACTCCAGGCCGACGATGGCTACCGGGGTTATTCTACGTTTTCGGACATCAACTCATCGGCGAATGGGGGCTACGACCGGGGGAGCGGCTTCTTTGACCTGTTCAACTTCTCGGCCAAGTGGGATGTCATTCCGGCTATGCTGACGCAGAATCACGAACACATCATTCGGGAATTTTTCGGTCAAACCACCGCCTTCCGCAAAGACGCCGTAAAAGCGAGTGCGCTGGTGATGGGCGAGAGCAAAACCTCCGACCGCTACCTCTACGGCGAACTGGGCCGGGGGCAGTGGACCTTTTACGGTGGCCACGATCCCGAAGGTGTGCGGGGCGGGGGCAACTGGCGCGTCCCGACCGATTTGAACCTCCACCCCCACTCGCCCGGCTACCGGCTCATCCTGAACAACGTACTGTTCCCGTCGGCAAAGAAGAAAAAGCGTAAAACGTAGGGTGATTTTTAACAGGGAGAGACAGCGGTTGCACGGATAAAACAGAGAAAAACAATTGAGAAACTCTGTTTTATCCGTGCAACCGCTGTCTCTCCCTGTTAAAAATCACTTTATCAAGAAAAACACCCTCTTCTGATCTTATCCATTGCACCTTTCAAAGTTACCCTTGACATTACGACGGGGATAGTCAAACTTGGATGTTCCATTGATGTACCGATTGATTCACCCTTTAAACGCGACACAATGAGACTACAGGTAAATGCCGTCAAGTTCACGGCCGATCAGAGTCTGCTCGATTTCTTGCAGGCTAAACTCTCCAAATTAGACACCTTCCACGACCGGATTATCGGAGCTGAGGTCTTTCTCCGATTAGACGGGGCCGAAACCAATAAGGTTAAAGAAAAGATTGTGGAGGTCAGACTCACCATTCCCGGCAAAGAACTGTTCGTGAAAGAACACGACAAAAGTTTTGAAGCCGCCACCGACCGAATCGTCGACGTACTAAAAGACAAACTCGTCCGCTGCAAACGTAAAGGCAACGAATTTTCCAGCCCGGCCATTACTGAGGCCAAACTCCAGATGAAAGAACCCGAGGTCTTTGAACCCGATGAAGTATAAGGTTTACGGACCACAAAAAAGCCGTCACGCTACCAGCGTGACGGCTTTTTTGTGGTCCGTAGCGCGACTTTCCAGCCACACTACATTACAGACCAAACGTCTGCTTAATCGTATCGACGAAGTCCAGTTTTTCCCACGTAAAGAGTTCTACCTCCATCGTTTTGGTCTGGCCGTTGGCTCCGAAGGTCTTGGTCACTATTTCGTTCTTCCGGCCCATATGTCCGTAGGCGGCTGTTTCGGAATAGATCGGGTTGCGGAGCTTGAGCCGCTGCTCGATGGCGTAGGGCCGCATATCGAAAATCTGCCCAATCTTTTCGGCAATGGCCCCGTCGTGCATATCCACTTTGGCGGTACCGTAGGTGTTCACGTACAGGCCGCAGGGTTTGGCCACGCCAATGGCGTAACTAACCTGCACCAGCACCTGCGTACACAAGCCGGCGGCTACCATGTTCTTGGCAATGTGACGCGTAGCGTAGGCCGCCGAACGGTCCACTTTGGAGGGATCTTTACCGGAGAAGGCTCCACCACCATGCGCCCCTTTACCGCCGTAGGTATCCACAATGATTTTACGACCCGTCAGACCCGTATCGCCGTGCGGACCGCCAATAACGAACTTGCCCGTTGGGTTGATGTAGTACGTGATATCGCCGTCGAAAAGACTTTGCAAATCAGCTTTCTGAGCGGCTTTGACGCGTGGAATCACGATGTTGATAATGTCATCGTTGATCTTTTTCAACATCGTCTCGTCGTCGGCAAAATCGTCATGCTGGGTCGAGACTACGATGGTGTCGATACGGATGGGCTGATCGTCGTCGCTGTACTCGATGGTTACCTGGCTCTTGGCATCGGGCCGAAGGTAGGGCATCAGGTCGTTTTCATTGTTGCGGATATTCGACATCTCGCGCAGGATGGCGTGGGCCAGATCCAGCGGCAGAGGCATGAAGTTATCGGTCTCGTTGGTGGCGTAACCAAACATCATGCCCTGATCACCCGCACCCTGGGCGTTGGCCTTCGACTCAAAATCGTCCTGGGCTACTTCGCGGTCAACCCCCTGGTTAATGTCGGCAGACTGATCGTGCAGGGCCGAAAAAATACCGCAGGAGTTGGCTTCGAACATATACTCGCTCTTGGTGTAGCCGATTTTACGGATCACCTCGCGGGTAATTTTCTGAACGTCGAGGTACGTTTCAGTTTTAATTTCGCCAGCCAGTACCACCTGTCCGGTTGTTACAAGCGTTTCGCAGGCTACCTTGCTATTGGGATCAAACGCAAGGAAATTGTCAATCAGGGCGTCGGAGATTTGATCGGCGACCTTGTCGGGATGTCCTTCGGAAACCGATTCGGACGTGAAGAGATAAGGCATTTCGGCTCGTTATATCGTAAACAGTAGGATGCAAATCTACATCTTTCCTGACAGTCGTCAATACACACGCTTAGCCCAGACGCAACGGGCGGTTCAAATTAAACCAATCGCCGGTGTGCTGGTGTGTATCGGTAGCTACGCGGGGCGTTTGTAGATTTGACAGAAAATGAGTCATTCAAAAATACTCCTTGTTGTGGCCGGGCCTACAGCAGTTGGCAAGACAGCACTTTGCGTTCAACTGGCCCAGCAGTTACAAACTGATGTTGTTTCTGCTGATTCAAGGCAGCTCTACCGCGAACTGACCATTGGCACCGCCAAACCAACGCCTGCCGAAATGCAGGACGTTCAGCATTATTTTGTCGGTTCGCACAGCATAACCGACCCCGTCAATGCCGGACGGTACGAGCGCGAATGCCTGGCCGTGCTGGATGAGTTATTTCAAAAAAAAGATGTCGTAATCCTGTCGGGTGGTACCGGACTGTATATCAACGCCGTATGTTTCGGTCTGGACGATATGCCCGCCGTTAACCCGCTCCTGCGCGAACAGCTCTTGACTCGTCTGCAAACCGAAGGCCTGACCACCCTACAGGCCCAACTACGTCAACTGGACCCCGAATACGCCCAAACTGCCGACCTACAGAACCCGGTGCGCGTAACGCGGGCACTGGAAGTTTGTTTGAGTACGGGACAACCTTACTCCTCTTTCAGACGGCGACAAACCGCCAAACGCCCGTTTCAGCCCATCCTCGTCAATCTTGACCGACCCCGCCCCGAACTCTACACCCGTATCGACACCCGTGTGGATACCATGCTGGCTGCGGGTCTGGTTGATGAGGTGCGTTCGCTCCTGCCCTATCGCGAACTGTCTGCGTTGCAAACGGTTGGCTATCAGGAAATTTTCCCGTTTTTAGGTGGCGATTATGACTACGACGAAATGGTTCGGCTACTGAAGCGAAATACCCGACGCTACGCCAAACGCCAGCTTACCTGGTTCCGTAGTCAGTTTCCGGTGAGCAGTTATCAGGTATCACTGACAGATAATCAGTCGTTGGCAGTTGACGAAATCATGGGGCTTCTGCCAACTACCAACTGACGACTGTTTACTACCAATTACTATACCGCCCGGTAGGCCAGAATACCACCCGTTACGTTGCGAACATTATTGAAACCGTTTTCTTCGAGGTACTGCTGCGCCCGTGCGCTGCGGGCACCCGACCGGCAATGCACAATGACTTCCTCGTCCTGCAAGCCATCGAGTTCGTCGATGCGGTACGGCAGTTCGCCGAGCGGAATGAGGGTTGCTCCGATATTATCATCTTCGTATTCATTTGGTTCGCGCACGTCGAAGAGATTAAGCTGCTCGCCCTTATCAATCCGTTCTTTGAGTTCCTGTACGGTGATGTCCATTTGTTTTAGTGGTTTATGGTTATTGAAGCAAAGGTAACCTGTTCTTACGCATTGGCCGTGACTGCCATCATCTCGCACTGCTTCAGAAACGCCGGGTCAATATCGGCACCGAGGCCGGGCATGTCGGGCAGGGTAATCTGGTAGCCGTTGTAGCGTATGCCATCCCTGACGGGGTCTTCGGCATGTTCAAATACGGCGTCGAGGTCGTAAAAGCGAATGTTTTGCCG
>JACMPG010000339.1 GCA_014377625.1 Spirosoma sp. | reverse complement strand
CTGTTTTACCTTTTTGGATTTTAGCCAGCAGTTCGACTCGTTCTGAATCAGTGAGGGATAAACGGTACTTTATCATAATTGGCAGGGTTTATCCCATGAAGACAAAACACCTGCCATACTACCTTTTAAGCAACACTAGTTTGTTTGCCTTGTTGGGCTGTTCGTCAGACGCCCAGAATCAGGTTACTCGCGGCCCGCTATCCATTGGCTATACGCTGGAACGGGACTACAGCCTAAACCTGTACAAGAGCAATAGCAACGGCAAGCTGATCGGCACCCATACCACATCGTATTTCAAGATTACTTATCAGGGTAAGCGCGTGGGGTTGACTACCACCGAAGGCAAAAAAGCACAAATCTGGGAGGCTCGTTTTTTGAGCGATGCCCCCAGAACGGCCATGCTGGCCACCAGCAATAGCATTTACCTCATTACCGACGACAACGGGTCCGCCGGTGCGGGGCAGGCACTCGTAACCACCGTCACTGCCGCAGGAGGTATGTTGAGCAGCTACAAATGGCTCGACAGTGACCACGGGCAACCCGGCAGAGAGCAGACCCGAACCCCGATGGATAACTCCGGCTCGTCCCGGTTTTTGTCGGGTGGGCGTTATCTGCTGGTCAATGACCGGAGTGTGCTGGATGTACACAAGCTAACGAATCACCCCTTCGATCTGATTAGTGAGGCCGTGATACAGCAATCAGACGGTTTTGTCCGGGTTAGTGGTGCCCAACTGGTTAGTTTCTCGCCCGGCCAGGCGCAACTGGTGTTTCTTGGCTCGCGCTATAACCAGCAGCGCAATCGGACCGACTACGCGCTGCTGGCAGTCGATTTCGTGAAGAACGAGGTATATGCCGTTCCCTTTCGTCCGTCGGCTACGCACTTTATCTGGGCTGAAGACGCTACGTCCGATTGGCTGGCAACGTATTTCGACTGGACAACGGATCGTAAGGGTAAGGAAGTGTTGCGTGTGCATCCCTACACGCAACACCCGCCTTGGCATGGCCGGTGGGCACAAAATCCGGGTGACGACCAGCCGATTCGCTACGAACTGAAACCGGTGCTGCCCGGCATGTTTGACCACTTTATGCGTTGGGCCAAAAATCAGTATCCAGCCATCGAGCCAAAAGTTGACCGGTCTGAAGGTATGATCAGTGCGACGTTCACCCTCAATGGGGCCGTATTCAATCTCTACGTCCGCAATGATTACAAAAGTCTTACCCTGGAAAGTACAAACCAGGTTTTGCTCAAAACCATCGGCGACCAGTTTGACGGGGAGCTGCGCAACGGCCGTTTTCAGGACGGGTTTGGTGAGATGGACCCCGACTGACCCGTCTGTTCTTTGTTAGAACGACTCGTAGCCAGCCCGTTACGGTTGAACCATCCGAATCCGCGACTCGGCCCGAAATACTTGCTGAACCGGGATGCCCTGCCCACTTTCGTATCACCAATTCGCCTTGATGGCAAAACACGAATCATAAACCATACGTCGCCATGCGTCTTTTTCTAATCAGTTTGTTTGTCGTTTGTCTGGTCAATACCAGTTATGGCGTAGGGGAGTGTCCACCGGTTATCACCAACGGAAAACTATACGGCATCCTGCCCATCGTGAATCAGCGGGTAAGCTATTCGGACGTGGCCGACTGTGGGGCCGTTTCGCAGGCCGATCTATTCCGGCGCGTCCGGTTGTGGGCTGTGCAGTCCTGTCACGCCCCCGGCGACACGTTCCTGCTAAGCGACAAAGAAACCGGCGATCTGGTCGGACGGGTGTCGCAGGTGATTACCCTGCCCCGTTCGGAGCAATCGGCCGGAGGTGTCTATACGTTTCAGTACAATTTTGTTATCGAGTGTACGAACCGCAAATACCGGGCAATTATCACCCAGCTTGACGTGCTGGAGAACGGCGGCAAAGCAACGCCAATTGAAACCTACTGCCAGAAAAATGAAGCCGACCTTCGGGCAATTTACGCAGCTCTCGATGGGCAAATCAGAGACCGACTGGCATCACTTCAGGAAGGCGTGAAGAACTACAAGCCCTTTTGATCACAGATCCTACCCAATTTGGTTATGAACCGTACTACTGCTTCTCTACTCGGGCCTGAACTGGTCTGGCTACTACTGCTGGCCACTGCCGGGGTAGTTGTGGCTGCCAATCAACCGCTTACCGGCGCAGGCCGTGGCAACCTAATTCTGCTGAAGTTGTTTCTGCCTTCTGTTGGCGTCATGCTCGCGTTTGTGCCCCTATTCTGGGCATCGGGCAGCCAAAGCTGGTTCCTGGGGCGCATTGTCTTTGCCAGCTTAGTCGGTGTAGTGGGGTTAGTCTATTTTTTGAGTAGAGCAGCCAGTTACAATGATAGCCGCGATATTGGCCTTATCCTGGGGTTTGTGGGCTTTGTGTTCATAGGCTGGACGGTGCTGGCCCTGATGGGCGGTGTGGCTACGCTGTTCCTGCTGTCTCACTGGTCCTTTCTGCCCGTGTTAACGTGGATACTTATTCTCTTTACGCTCTTTATGATCGCGCTGTGCATCGTATGGCAGTTTAACATAGGCTCTGGAAAAGCCCTTGGCGGGTGAGCCTGAAGCCAATTTGTCTGATTGATACATAAAACTACCTTATTCATTTTACCCGTATGACTACCGAAAAAACACTCCTCGACGAATGGTCCGTCAAAGACCTTGAAGACGGGTCTTCCCTGACCATCACGGTCGTTAGCTGTCCTGAACTGGGCAACCAGTCGCTGCCCGGCATTCAGGTATTATACATGGGTAACATCGTGAACTTTGAACCCGGCATCGTGGAACGATGGGCGTATCAGGCCACCAAAGCGGGTGTCGATGAATATCTGCTCGAAGACAAATCCTGGCTGGTACACGAAGACCAGTTCGTGAAAAACTATTTGCTCCTCGGCTCGCCCCTCAAAGCAAAGGTGTCCGTGAAAACCCGCAGTTCAAAAGTAATTAGCAAGGAATACGATTTGCCATTCGACGTATAACCGATCCCATTCATGAACTCTCTATTGATAACGCTGACATGGGTTGCCCTGAATTGGGCAGGTTCGGATAGCCCGACTAAGGTCATAGCCCACGCCCAATTCGGTTCATTTATCGCCAGTAGAACACCTGCGGAGGCACAACAAGCCCGGCAGACGGTTGTCAGTTTCCTGACCTGGTACAAAAACCATATCCAGGAAGCGAACCGGTCTCCGCTGGTTAATCAGACCGAAGGGAAACCGTATTCGGTGAATCTGAAAAACGGTGAGCGGTACCTGACGTACCTGAAAAGCAGCCACCTGCTGACTGATGCGTACCTGAACCAATGGCGAACGTTTTTCAGGGAACGGCAGGCAGGTTTCCGCCAAAGTCCGCAATCCGAAGGGCCGCCTACCGGATTCGACTACGATTTGGTGATGCTGAATCAGGACGTAGATATGCAGTTTGCCGCGCTCAAATCGCTGAAGATGGGGAAAGTGGTGGTCAGCAACGACAAAGCTACCGTGGGGTTTACGCTGCTGGATACCTACGAATTTGGGCTGGTACGGCAAAATGGCCGCTGGCTCATCAACGAAATCCTGAATCAAAGTCAGGAGTAACGACTACCGCAACAGTGAAACCATCGACCATATCGGAACTTGACGACTGGATGACGGCGCACTGCTACCCGGACAGCTACGCCATCGGCAGGAGAATCATTCACGAAGGATACGGTTTGTACCGCGACGGGAATCAATTCGTGTGGTTCTACACCGAACGGGGGGTGCGCGACATCCTGCGTCATTTCCAAACCGAATCGGAAGCCGTTGCCTATGCCTATGCCGCCATAACCGGCGATAAAACAGCAAACAGATACTTGGTTGGCCTAGTGACGTCTGCTCAGGAACAGACACTGCTAACCGAACTCGACGCGCGGGGCGTTGCCTACTGGAAAGATGAAATTTCGTTTGGTGGCCTACACGACAAACGAAGCCGGATTTTTGTTTTCGGCTGCGACATCCGCCGGGTGTCGGACCTGTTGGAAAAATACGGGACTTGGCAAAAGCGGAACTAAGTGACGCTAAACGAACATACAGATGCATCTTAAACTCTCATTCGCCTACGTGCCTGCATTCCTGCTTTTGCTGATTGTTATGCTGGAATTGCACGAAACGGTTCACATTGTTGTTGGGCGTTTCATTTGCGGATGCTGGGGTCCTCGCGACTTCAACGTGTGGTCATTATGCGCGGGCTGCGCTGAAAGTCACCCGCTTTGGTGGCTGGCAACCCTGGCGGGTCCCCTGTTTTCCTTCGCCCTGATGTGGCTGGGAACGGGCTGGCTCGGGGCTGCCGAACCGAACCGGACCGGGCTGCGCTGGGTTTTGCACTCATTTTTGCCAACATTCCCTTTGGCAGAATCAGCACCGTGATGCTGGGGGGTGGCGATGAACTGGTTGTTATCCGGCATCTGCTGAAAGATGAGTATAGCCGTACCCAACTGATTTTGGTTGGTTCTGTTCTGGTTTTAGGGCTTGGCGTACCGCCCGTTGTTAAAGCGTTTAGGGTGTTGACCAACCGACGGTCCTGGCTGTACGTAGTTGGTTTTCTAACGCTGCCCCTTCTCTTCCTGCTGATTTATGTGCTGACCGGATTAAACACCCTGTTAGGCGCGGGTTTCTTAGCCACTCCCTGGATTATGGGTACTCCTTTATTGATTATGCTTCATACAGGTATTGCTTTCGTTGGTCTGCTATGGCTGCGCAGAAACCTTTTTTCGATGCAGCGTATTCAGACCACCCATTCGTAAAATCAATCACAACGCAGTAACCCATCAACTACACTCAATTACTAAAATCAATATGTCAGTCATTAAACTCATTACTAATTTCAACTGGGTACTCATCGTGGCTTACGGGGCCGGTGTATTATACATTCTTCCTCTACAAGGCAGCGGGACTGGCCACGAAATGGCGGGCGTAGGTACTATTCTCAAAGTAGTGATTGTTGTTCTGCTGCTCGTTCTTATTGGCCTGAACCGGTCTGCCTCTGAATGGACAAAAATCGTGGCCTTGCTAATCGAGCTTCTCGTGGTGCTGTTGCTCTACTATTTTTTCACCAATTGATAACTTCGGTACAGCACCCTATAAGCAGTCACGCCAACGTATCAACCTCAAACACCTGTCAATCATGTATTTATTCTGGATTTCATGGGGTATCAACGCGCTGATTGCCCTGGTACTCGCTTTCTTCTTTTTTGTTGGCCTGGGCGATGGCACCGTATCGTCGTACAACATTATACTCTGGCTGGTCCTGCTAATTGGTTTGGCCGCTCTCCTACTGAGTGGCTACTGGCTATTCACGCATCAATACACCATTGCCGCCAACATCCTGATGGCCTTGCTGGCGGTCCCTGGCGTACTATATGGGCTATTTATGCTGCTCATGCTCTCCGGCAACAATTCTGGCTGGAAATAAATAGGTACAGGCCTGATGCACCAGACCACTCACTTCAGTCTAACCCCCTTAAAATCAGCATGTCAATCATCAAAATTATTGCCAGTCTAAATTGGGTACTGATCAGTATTTACGGTGCCTTTGTTATCTGGGCACTGTTGCAAAAAGCGAACCCCGCCAATGATGCCGGGGGCGGTGAGTGGGAAATAGTGCTGAAAGGTATGGGCGTTTTTCTGTTACTCTTGCTGGCCGGACTCAACTGACTGCCGCACCAATGGACAAAAATCGTAGCCCTTCTGCTAGTCGTGTCGCTCTTGCTGGCAATCCGCTACATCAGCACCCACTAAATCAGTGCATCACACCTGTCAATTTCACCCAAATGATCCCATTCATGCTTTTTCTCCGCTGCTTCCTTCTTCTGTGCCTGACCACTTTACTGACCCAATGGGCGATAGCGCAACCCAAAAAACAACTTGTTTTGCTGGGTACCTATCACTTCGCCAACCCCGGTCTGGACGTCGTAAAGGTCAAGACCGACAATGTGCTGGGCGAACGCCGTCAGGCCGAAATCAGGGCCGTGGTCGAACGCCTGAAAAGCTACCAGCCCGACCAGCTATTCATCGAGTATCTACCCAGCCAACAGGCCCACATAGACAGCCTGTACGGGCAGTACCGGCAGGGAAAACTCCGCAGCCGACCCGACGAAGTTACGCAACTCGCGTTTCGGCTGGCCGATGCCCTCAACCTGAGTCCGGGTCAGATTCACTGCGTCGATAGTCCGGGCGATTTCCCGTACGATTCGCTGGTTCAGGTGGCCCAGACGACCGGGCAGCAAGCGATGCTGGCGCAATTACATACGCAGATGGAGACCTTCAGACGCTGGTTTGATGGCTATTTGCCAACGCATACGGTATCGGACATGCTCAACGCTATGAATACGCCCCAGTTTCAACAGGTAGATTTAAATACCTATTCGGGCATTCTCAACCAGATAGGCACCTCCGAAAACGCCGTGGGGTCATACATCGCGGGCGAGTGGTGGAAACGTAACCTGCGGATTCAGAGCAACATTTTGCGGGTTATGGCCGGTGAGAAAGCCCGGAAGGGTCTGGTCATTTTCGGGGCTGGACACGTATCGGTCCTGAATCAACTCTTCACCCTCGACCCGCACTACAACCTGATTCCGGTAGCTAAAATCTTAAACTGACCTCTCTCATGAAACCACTCCACGTCTTACTTTCTTTGCTGGGTCTGGGCGTTCTGGTGGCCTGTAAAAAGTCCGGCTACCAGACCAAAGATGGCTCGGTGTATTACAAAGACTACCTGATACGCTCGGCTGATTACGGGTCGTTTCAGGAGTTGAACAGCGTTTTTGCCCGCGATAAAACCGGCGGCTATTACCGGGGTATTTTCCTCGATAGTACAGCCGGAGCCAGCTTTACCGCGCTCGATGACCACTACGCCAAAGACAACACGACCGTTTATTTTTGCGATAATTACATCGACTTCAAATTGTTCGAGACCACCCGAAAGGACAAAGTCAATCGGGTTGTGGGTGCCGATGCTGCTTCGTTCGAGGTCATCGGCAGCGAATACAACTACGCCCGAGACAAGTTTCGCGCCTATTACGAGGGGGTGGGTTTTGCCGTGTCTGATGTCGCTTCGTTTGTGCCGCTCAGCCCCCAATTTGGTAAAGATAATCGGGTGGGCTATTACCAACAGGCCCCAATTGTGGGCAGTGATGGCGCATCCTTTGTTATGATGAGCCGAAATTTTGCCAAAGACAAACGGGCCGTTTATTACTTCTGGAACACGGTGGATATGCCCATTGATGGCGCTACGTCGGGTGTTCATACCATTCAGAACGCACTGCCCGACTCGTTCACCGCCGTGGGAATGTATTACGCCACCGACAAAAACCACGCGTTTTACAAGGACAACCTAATTCCCGAAGCCGACCCGGCCACCTTTTCCCAATGGGACGAGACAGAGATCGATTACGCCCGCGACAGCACGCGGATTTATTTCCAGCAACACTGGATTAAAGGTGCCGACCGGCAGACGTTTTCGCTGCTGACCGACGAATATGCTCAGGATAGCAAAACCATTTACTACCACAACCATCCCCTGTCGAACGCCGACCGGGCCACCTTTACGGTGCTGGCATACGGCTACGCCAAAGATACGCGTAGGGTGTATTACGAGGGGAAAGCACTGCCCCATGCCGACGCGGCTTCATTCGCAATGATAACCAACGAAGCCGACCGCGACGCTACCGACAAAACCCATTCCTACGCAGCGGGCCGCCGAATTAGCCGGACGGAATAGCCATGAATTTAGACTATAACCCTACCCTCGACCAACTTTGCCAGCTCATCGCCAGCGTGGATGACGATCAGGATTCCCATATTCTTTTCGTGACCAAAAGCGGGGATGTCCACCTGTCTCCCTTCCGGGCCGATACGGCTACCGGGGCCGACTATGCCAATGAAGATACGCTTCAGTTTGTGCTGGATACGTTTATGATAGCCGAAGGGTATACGGGTCGTGAGGCTACGCAGGACCTGGAATGGATGGACGAACTATTTTCAGCACTGAATGAGCATTGGGCTGAGAAAACAACCGGTTTTGCCTGGAAATCAGGATAGACAGCTTTTATAAATCAGGCTTTTTAACGCCACTACAAACCCTTCTAAAACTAATAACATGCTAACCAATCCAGTACTCGCTTCCCTATTTGCCCTTCTCATGCTATCCGTTCCGGGGTACGGACAGGCTCCAAAACCGGCCATTAATTTTTTGGGGATTCAGACCCTGATCTCTGTCCAAAAAAACACGTATCGGTTAAGCTGGTCGGCCCACCCGGATGCATCGCTGTACAAACAGGAATACCTGAGTGCCGGTGATGATTTTCCGAAATACGAGTCAATGGTAACCATTGATTTTGTCCTGACCGAATCGACGGTGGAGCAGGCCGTTGATACCAAACTACGCGAACTGGAGGGTCTAAAACGGACGAACCCTATCGTCCAATACAACATCATCAGCAATGCCGCCACGGGCGAAAAAATCATCGATTGTCTGATTGGTACTAATGCCGCCGAGGAACGAAATAATCTGGTGGAGCGGGACGTGTTCCGGTTCAAGGGCATCAAAACCAAATCGGGTCAGCGCGGCATTCTGCTGTTCATGATCAGCAACCGAAAATACGGCCCGGAGATTACCCCATTCCTGACCAAATTAAAAGTGGACAAGCCGCTTTTGGTTAACGAAATAGCTAAACTAACGCTGCCCGTAATTCAGTTGTAAGGACCCTTTAAATCAACCAAAACCGTATGAAATATGTTGGAATCGGGCTTCTTAATTGGCATCGCAGGCTACGTCCTGACGGCCTTTCTGAGCGATTACATCATCGGCAAATTTTCGGACAACGGTCACCACCGGAGCGTCGAAGACAGCATGACCAGCATCTTTGTCTACGGCCCTACTGGGTATTGAGCCTGAACTAATGAGCATCATCGGTACTGAATACCGATGGAACTGCAATCGCCCTTTGGGGGCACACAAAACAGATAATCATGGCAAAATCTATCCTTTAACCGACAGACAGCATGACAAACACCAACCACAGCCCACACGTACGCTACACCGATGACGGACGAGGTGGCACAATTCATTACACCAGCCCCGAAACGAGTTTCAATATGTGGTACGAGTTAGCTATGCCGCCCGCCGTGGTTGACATTGGCATTCCCGAACCCAGGTATTGGGTGGGCCAGACAAAAACGCCACTTGCGCAGCGCAAACCCATCCTGCGGTTTATCGGCCAGCAGGTGGTAAACGACAAACTTGCTGGAGACGGATATTTTCTGTTTAACGACCAGATTATGACAATTTATAAGGGCAGAAACCCGGACTCTGTCTAACCGATTTTTTTTCGTAAAACCAGAATTCCCACTTCAGTTCACTAATAATCAGTCCATTAAAATGACTTTTATATCACAACGTGCCGAGCAGGAGTTTTATGAAGAGCTGAATGAACGACTGACGAAACAGCCGGATGAGTGGAAAACTCTGGCCAACGATCAGAAGGCATTTTTACTATCCCCATCCGATTTCGATTACCTGCTGAAACTGTATCAGCAACATCAACCGGCGCGTCCAATAGCCACCGACGAGACCGGCTTACCCATCCTGCTTTTTCGCGGCATTCGCGTAAAGCCCATCTGAACTAACTGATGCTATGAATCACCTGTTCCTATGCCTGTTGCTGGTTATTTCGACGTTTGCCACCGTGTACGCCCAACCAGAAACGCCCCAGCAATCGCTGAATCAGTACGTGGCGTTTCTGAATCAGTCGGTTGAGGTACTAACCCGCCGGTTTCAGATGGTGCAGACCTATCAGAGTGAGGTAACCCAATCCCGCGACAAACACGGTTCCACCCTACGTTTGCCTTCGTCAGGACCGCTGGAGACCTATTATTACCAAAAAGCATTGGCTTGTAGTGGCCTGACAGTCGCCGAAAAACAACGCCTGAATACCAGTACCGAAGCGTTATGGCAACGGCTGACCAAAATCGACCAAACGGGCAAAGCCCTCGAAACCTCTGTCCGGCTGAATACCTATCAACGTGATAGCCTGAAGCAATCAGATGCATTGGTTGCAGAAATGCAGACCAGTTTTAACCAGTTTAGTCAGGACAAGGCCGCGCTTTACGAGCAAATCCAGCGGGTTTACCGACGGTATCAGCCCTATCTGTCAGCAGACCCGTATCTGGCAATGGAAAAGGAAATGGGGCAGGTGTTGCTGACTCAGAAACAGCTACTGGATTCCCTGCCCTGCTACCTGGACGAAGCTACCCGTTCTGCCTGGCCGGTGACGCTGATTCAGCAAAGTATACTGGCTGATGAAAAACGACTGGCCCCGTTCGGTAGGGCGCGGTCAAGCATTGCGTATCCGGCTTCCGATGCGGTATCGGGCTTTGTGTCGGAACTACGGATTTTGCAAAGCTTGAAACGCCGGGCTGTCGATGAAAACACGTTTGCTGCCCGGAAGTCGGCCCGCCATGGCAATTCAGTTTATTGGTCGCTGCTGAATCAGTACAATCAGGGGTTACTGGCCAGTTACCGGAACTTTGTCGGGTACAGCAACGCAGTACGACACCTGCTCGACTACCCCGCTTTTAGTCCGGTATTTGCGCCTGAACCGCTCGTTTCATATATACCAACTACCACCCAAACCCCGCCTTTTGCGGACAAGTCCAACCTACCCTTTCAGACAAAATCAGCCCCGTCTCCGGCTTCCCGCGCTACATTTCTGGCCCTGAATGGGTACGTAGAGTTCATCAACGAGTCATTGCGGCAGATGCGTACCGTACAGGTGCTTCTGCGCAACTACCAGGAATCGGCGGAATACTACCGGGACCCGGCCCAGGCAAAGCAGCGGGCCAGCCTAACCTATAAACATGACGAGTACCGGGTTCCCGTCTCAGCGCATCAAATGTTGCTCAATAGCAGTGTGGCCATTCCAGTACCTTACCGAACGGCCCTTATGAATCAGGCAGACGTGTTGCTGTCGATGTTGCAGGAAATGGATGGCCTGAGCATCGAATTGATTTCGTACACGACAAGAAAACAATACCTGAACGACCGGCTAACGCGCTCCAATGCCATTCTGGACCGGTATGATTATCTGTTTCCCGCCTTCGACCAGAAAAAAGAGCAGCTTTACTTTGATGTCCGGCGCGTGTATGAAAGTTATCCAGCCGCTGCCCCAACCAGTTCTTGGCAGATTGCCGGTCGTGCCCTGCAAAAAACGTTGGATGCGGACCACAATATCCTGTTCGGTGTAAAAGCGTATCTAAACGGCGAACAAACGCAGCTACCAGCAACCGATGAAGCCGGGAAATTGGCCCTAAAGCTGATAGCCGACGAATACCAGAACCTGAACGGGCTAAGACGCTACGGGCGCAACAATGGACTTTGCCCGTACTCACCCTACGAAGACCTGGCCGAAAATACCACCCGGTTTGCGGGCATGGCGCAGAAAGCAAGCACCCATCCATCCGGTTCGGTAACTCATTCGTATGAGTCGTTCTTTTATTTTTATACCAACGAGCTGGTTTATCAATACAACAAATTCAGTGAACTGGCGCAGGTCAACCTGCTCAGAGCCATTAACCAGCCCGACCTGTTTGCCTTCCGCCGATTGCTGCCGTCAAAACGACCCGATGACGCCCCCAATACAACCACTTCGACAACTGCTGTTTTACCAGTCAGCCAGGATCTGAAAATTGAGAGCCGTCCGGTTAGAAAATCGGACAAAGAAATTAAACCAGGTGGTAACCAGCGTGATACCATTTTTGTAGATCACAACCGGGTCGATACGGTCTATCTGGAGCGAGGAACCTTGCCAACGGCCAGTTCAACACTTACCGGTTTTGCGGCCAACAACATGGTTCTGCTGCTCGACGTATCGGGGTCAATGGATTCGCCGGTCAAGCTGCCCCTGCTGAAACGATCCATCAAATCGCTGCTTGGTCTGCTTCGCGCCGAAGATCAGCTTTCCGTTATCGTTTACTCTGGTAAGGCGCGGGTGGTATTAAAACCAACATCGGGGAGTAAAGCCACCGACATTGCCCGCATCATTGACGAACTTCGATCAGATGGCGATACGGACGGCAACGGCGGGCTTCGATTGGCTTATAAACTGGCGAATAAAAACTACCTTCGGGCGGGTAACAACCGGATTGTACTGGCCACCGACGGCGAGTTTCCAGTCAGTGACGACGTACTGAATCTGGTTCGTGACAATGCCCAACAGGATATTCACCTGACCATCTTTACGTTTGGCCGCAACCCCCTCACCGGTCAGAATCTACAGAAACTAAGGCAGGCCGGGGGCGGCACCTACGCGCACGTAACCGCCGAAACCGCCGATCTACAACTGATTCTGGAAGCACAAGCCAAAAAGCAGCCGTTAAAGTAGATGCAATAGAATAGCGGTACGGACGACCTGAGTTAGTTAGCAGGAAGTAAGTGACTGGCTGATTAAGTTTATTAAATCTAGTGTTTATTGCCGTACAGTGAATAGAGGTGTCGGAGCGGGTGAGCAGACAATGTTGTAAGTTTGTTCCATGCGTATCAACCTCAATGATCCCGACGCTCTTTTTATTCCGCTGATTTCCGACTACGGGTTCAAAGTAGTCTTTGGTAATGAACGGAACACCCTATTTCTGCGT
>JACMPG010000338.1 GCA_014377625.1 Spirosoma sp. | reverse complement strand
CTGTTTTACCTTTTTGGATTTTAGCCAGCAGTTCGACTCGTTCTGAATCAGTGAGGGATAAACGGTACTTTATCATAATTGGCAGGGTTTATCCCATGAAGAGCAAAACACCTGCCATACTACCTTTTAAGCAACACTAGTCTACTTGTAGCTACGCAGTCAAATCTTATTTCTTGCGAAACGTAGATACGTTGTAGATCAGGCCAATACCAAGTGTCTGCTGCAACTGCCAGTTATCTGAGAAATCTTTGTCGAAGAGCGCGATCAGGCCAAATGTAGTGCTGATATACTTGCTGACTTTGGCTGTGAGCAAGACATCAATACGATGGTCGATGGCATCGAGCGTCTGGTAATTGGCAAACAGCAGGTATTTGGCGTTAATGCTGATATTCTCGCTCAGGTTGCGCGTAAGAGCGGCCTGAAGTTGCAGAGCCAGCCATTCGGTACGGATACTTTTGCCAGGCTGTACGCCATATGCTACGGCATTTGGGTCGCGAACAGCTACCTTGTTGGGGCCTTCGGTAAACCGCACGCCCTGATCGGCCAGAAACGTAAAGCGCGGGGCGAAGGGGCTGATACGTACGGCAAACCAGTCGTTTGGCTTATAGGCCACACCCCAGGCAACCGTTAGCTGACCCGGAGCCAGAAAATTGGAGACTTTGAACCGGTTCTGATTTGCTGCCAGATCGGTATAGCGATAACCTGCCGTAAAAAACGAGGAAAACGTGGCCGAGCCGAACATATCCCACTTAGGCGAAATCTTACGACCCACCACCGAATTGAGGAAAATCTGATCGGCAGCTTTACGCGTGATACCGGCCTGCGTTACGAAGCCCAGTTGCAGATCGGCGGTGTTATCCCAGGATACCTTGTCTTTCTCATACAAGGCACGGGCTGCTACCAGCGCGCCAAGTGCCACTGAGTTAACGCCACCACCGGTCCAGTTACTAAATGATGCCTGGTTAAAGTTCACCCCGCCACTAAACGACCGCTGCCAGTACGATGTGTCGGGCTTAACGGCGAGCGTATCTTTGAAGTTGGTAGTGACGGTGGTTGAGTCCTGTGCCTGTGCCGATACAAAGGAAACCAGACAGAAAATCAGATAAATAAGTTGCTTCATAGAGTAGCGAGTTGGCAAACCTGAAAATAGGTTTGGGCAATGAGACGCAGCAAGTCGTCAATGGCCACTCACTGCTTCTCAATAAATTTCGATCTTCTTTGTTTGTAGTATCTGAAGCGGGAAAACCGTGGTTGTTTCGCCGGTTTGCAACGTCATAGAAGTAGTATCTATTTTTAGAATTTGCCCCTTTACGTCATCGATCTGAATGGTTTGACCCTCCCGATATTTATTTTTGGAATAAAATGACGAGAGGATGTTGGCCATCAAATCGCGCGAGGCCAGCCCATAGCCAAAGGCAAAGGCAAAAATGACACCCCCAATCAGTAAGTTGAAACTCGATTCGAGCAGTTCGGTGTTGATGCCGGCCTGTGCCAGTGAACTAATGAGCGTGATGACCAGAAAAAATACAAATACGATCATGCCCAGCAACCGGCCCGATGCTATTTTGAATGAGTCGCATATATTAACGACCGCCTGCCGGAGCGCATCGGCCAGCAGTATACCCACCTGAAGCATGATGGCAGCCGCTATCAGCTTGGGAATAAAACTAACCAGCGACGATACCATCTCGGTAATGGCCTGCACGCCAAGTGTGTTGGTAGCCTGTACAATGAAAATCAGCAGAATATAATAGTAGAGTACTTTGGCAACAATTTCGCTGAGTTTGATCTCCGTCTTCAACTGCTTTACCACGCTGATGTCGTTGAGCCGTTCACCGATTTTATCGAAGCCTACGCGATGTAACACCCGCCTAACAATAAGAGCTGTAATCCGGGCTACGATAATACCAATAACCAAGATAACTATAGCCCCCAAAAAACGGGGTACAAACTCAACAAACTGGTCTATGAGTGTCTGGAAGGTATCACGAAGAACCTCAGCGAGATTGGGAAGCTGTTTCATACTTATACCATGGAAGAATCTGATTGAGACACTGGCCGATCGACCAGTGCGATGGCTGAATTGAAAAAATCGCCGACGTACAGTTCGATAACAGTCATCATATTGCGAATAAGCTCGATCTCAGCCACCAGTTCATGTTTAAGTTCGGGTGGGCAATTGGCATCTGGCTCCAGAGCCAGGAAAGGGTTGGGGCGTTCCATAGGATATCAGCGAAAAGGCCAGCGAATAGAGAGGAGGGCTTTTAAAGCGATCAGCAACCAGAATACAGCCCCTTCGAGATAATACTTCCTAAGTTTGTCTCGAGAACGTTTCAGCCGCATTTTTATGGCACTTTCTGTCAGACCGTGTACTTCGGCAATCTCCCGGATGCTGATGTCGTCCTGGTACTTCATCAACAGCATGGTCTGCTCATCAAACGGCATTTTTTCCAGGGCCTTCTTTAGCTGCTGCGCTTCCATCTCAGCCAGTTCAGCCAGGCCATCGTCTTCGCTCAGGTCCATTCGTTCCCAGCCATCATCCACGTAAACCTCCCGGTACCGATTGGTTGAGCGGGCGTAATCGGCGCAGTAATTATACGTTATGGAATACAGCCAGGTAGAGAACTTAGCCTGCTCTTTAAAGCTACCCAGTTTCATGACCAACTTCAAAAAGATATCATGCGTAAGATCCTCAGCCTGAGCATTATTTTTCGAAAACGATAAACATTTTCGATACACCTTATCACAGTACCGCTCATATAACCGTTCAAAGTACTCATTTCGCTGTGTTTCGAGATAGCGTCGTACTAACTCCTCATCAGTAATGTCTTTCGTCATTGCTCAGGTTAAACTGGTGGGACATATAATTAGCAGATCGTAACAAGATAAATGCCAAACTACGTACAAATAAAAAGCCCGGCAAATTGGCCAGGCTTTCAACAAAGCGTTGCTGTTCAGATAATGTTGTGCCTTTGCGCGGTTAAACTTACTATCTATACCGCTGCAACCTGCCAATAAAACTGTCTTAGTCGATCCCTTGACCGTTTTAGTCGCATTTTCACAGCACTCTCTGTGAGATTGTTCTGATCGGCCAGCTCTTTGATACTGACCTCCTGCTGATACTTCATCATAAGCAACTGGCGTTCTTCCTTCGAGAGCATTTCCATGGCCTGTTTCAGATGGTGAGCTGACTGTTCGAGCTGTTCGGTTGAGTTTTCTTCCTGAACCGGGCCAATCAAATCCCAATCGTTACCAATGGTGAATTCGTCCCGTCGGTTTTTAATTCGTGTCTGATCAGTACAGTAGTTGTGCGTTATCGAATATAGCCAGGTTGAGAATCTGGCCTGATATTTGAAGCTATCTAATTTAGTAACTAATTTCAGAAAGATATCCTGAGTCAAATCTTCAGCCTGCACCTGATCCTTTGTAAAGGATAGACACTTGCTGTGTACCTTATGGCAATATCGGTCGTATAATTGCTCGAAAAAGTCGTTTTGCCGAGTTTCAACGAAACCGCTGACCAATTCCTCATCTGAATATCTGCGGGCCATAAGTTTATTATGAGTTACTTCGTAAAAGTAGTAATTAATATTTCATGTACGTACGTTTATTCATAAACAGATGTTTTTAAATGCAAAATACCCGGCTAATCAGCCGGGTATCTATTATTCGGTACTTCTTTATCGCTATACTATGCGATAGCAACACGCTTGAACGCAGAAACCGTCAGTCCTTTACTGGTCTTGTCGAGCAGTTGAGCTATTGTTAATGAATTATCTTTAACAAACTCCTGATTCAGCAGGGTATTCTCTTTGTAGAACTTGTTCAATTTACCCATAGCGATCTTTTCCAGCATAGCCTCGGGCTTGCCTTCCTGGCGCGCCTGCTCTTTACCGATTTCTATTTCCCGCTCTACCGTAGTAGCATCTACGCCGTCTTTATCCAAAGCAACGGGTTTCATGGCAGCAATCTGCATGGCCACATCGCGGCCTACTTCCGAAACGTCCGTACCGTTGGTATTGCTCAAACCAACCAGAACGCCAAGTTTACCGTTCGAGTGAATGTACGACACAACTCTATCAGCCGACACGGTGTCGAACGTAGCCACGTCGATTTTCTCACCAATTTTACCCATCAGGTCAGTAATGTGTTCCTGCAACGCACGTCCGTCGGCCTGTTTAATAGCCAGCAGACTTGCTTTATCCATGATGTCAGCAGCTACGGCTTCGCTCATCAGCATCATAGCCAGGTTCTGGAAATCAGGGACCTTAGATACAGGTTCCGTTTCACAGGCCAGTGCAATGATTTTGCCGCTAGTACCATCTGTACTTACGTGCGCCAGCACAATACCCTCAGCAGTAGCGTTATCCGCCCGCTTGTTAGCTATTTTCTGACCCTGTTTGCGCAGGAACTCTTTTGCTTTGTCAAAATCGCCGTCAGCTTCGGTCAGGGCTTTTTTGCAGTCCATCATCCCGGCTCCGGTCTCTTGCCGAAGTTTATTTACGTCAGCAGCAGTAATTGCCATTTTTAAAGTTGGTTTCAGTGGTTAATTTTTCCTGTCAATACCGTCTGTTCATAACAAAACGATACACTTATTATCGAAAAATAGCCCATAGCGACTGCTACAGGCTATCTGATTTAGAGTTATAAAGTCATACAGTTGCAAGATTTGGTACCAACATATACGTCAGCCAACTTTGTAACTATATGACCGCTTCGGCGGACCGATTACAACTTTGTAACTTATTTATGCTTCTTCCTGCGTTTCAGCAACAGCAACCGGAGCAGCAACTGCTTCAGGTTGTGATTCGCCTTCAGCCTGAGCCTGAGCAAGATCTTCCTTACGCTTGGCCTCTTCCTCTTCCTGAATCCGCTGATCGTCCTTATCCTGCTTACGCTCCATGAGACCTTCCTCAATGGCCCGGCCAATGGCCAGCGTAATCAACGAAATGGACTTGTAGGCATCGTCATTGGCTGGAATGGCGAACTCCACATCTTCGGGGTTCGAGTTGGTATCACACATGGCAAATACCGGGATACCCAAACGGTGCGCTTCCGATACAGCAATGTGTTCGCGCTTTACGTCAACGACGAACAGAGCGGCTGGCAAGCGGGTCAGGTCGGCAATACCGCCCAAAACGCGCTCAAGCTTTTCCTTATCGCGGCTGCGGGTCAAACGCTCGCGCTTGGCAATACTTTTGACGGTCTCCTCGTCTTTCAGCATCTTATCCAGCGTCTGCATTTTCTTCAGCGACTTCCGAATCGTGGCGAAGTTGGTAAGCATACCACCCTGCCAGCGGTCGGTAACGTAGGGCATTTTCAGGCGACGTGCTTCTTCCGAAACAATTTCCTGCGCCTGTTTTTTAGTTGCCACAAACATTACTTTCCGACCCGAGCGCACAATACCTTTCATGGCGTTGCAGGCTTCGTTGAGGGCAGCCACGGTCTTGTTGAGGTCAATAATGTGGATGCCATTCTTCTCCATGAAGATATACGGAGCCATCCGGGGGTCCCATTTGCGCGTTAGGTGGCCAAAGTGTACACCGGCGTCGAGGAGTTCTTTATATTCGATTTGTGCCATTTTCTGGTAAGAATGAAAATTGAAAAAAATACGCAGCACCGCCCGTCGGCATCATCTAAGGGCAGTCTGGACAACTTCAGTGCGTAGTTATCAGTAACCAGTTACCAGATAAAAACTGATAACTGCTCATTGGTAACTGATACCCGATATTAGCGTTTCGAGAACTGGAACCGACGGCGGGCTTTGGCACGACCGTACTTTTTCCGTTCTACCATCCGCGAGTCACGCGTCAGAAAGCCTTCTTTCTTGAGGGCTGGGCGGAACTCGGCGTTCATCTCCACCAGCGCACGGGAAATAGCCATGCGCGTGGCTTCTGCCTGACCGGACACGCCACCACCCCGAACGTTGACTTTTACGTCGTAACCACCCGTGCCGTTTACCGTCACGAAGGGCTGGTTCAGAATGATTTGTAATACTTCGGTCGGGAAATACTCTTTATAGTCTTTTCCGTTTACCGTAATGGTTCCACTGCCTGCCGTCATGTAAATGCGGCTAATGGCGGTTTTCCGGCGACCAAGGGTGTTGATACGATCCATGTAGCTGATTAGAATTTAACGACGGTTGGTTGCTGCGCTTCGTGCGGATGTTGCTCACCGGCATAGACGTACAGGTTGGTGAACATCTTGCGGCCCAGTTTATTCTTGGGCAACATACCTTTGATGGCGTGTTCGAGAACGCGCTCCGGGTACTTCTCAAGCCAGACGCGGGGGGTGGCAAACCGCTGACCGCCGGGATAACCCGTGTGGCGGATATAGATTTTATCGGTCATCTTGGCTCCGGTAAGGCGTACCTTCTCGGCATTGATGACAATCACGTTATCTCCACAGTCAACGTGGGGCGTAAAGTCTGTTTTGTGTTTGCCGCGTATCAGGCGTGCGATCTGGCTGGCCAGCCGACCAAGCACTTCGCCCTGAGCGTCAACCACAATCCACTCTTTCTGCACCGTTTCCTTGTTGGCAGAGATGGTTTTGTAACTGAGCGTATTCACTATTTTTGGAGACTAATTGGTTGATTTCTAACGAATTGCTTACGCAAAGAAAGCTCCCGTCCTGAAACGGGAGTGCAAATATAGCTGGTATGCGCCTGAATTACAAGCAGGTATCTGGAAATTGAACTACCGTAGTTTCAGCGTGGCTAGGGCTAGCACGGCCAGCATGATGCCAATGATCCAGAAGCGGGTTACGATTTTGGCTTCATGGTAGCCCTTCTTCTGAAAATGGTGGTGCAACGGCGACATCAGGAAAATGCGTTTGCCCTCGCCATACCGCTTCTTTGTGTATTTGAAGTAACTGACCTGCATGATAACCGATAGATTTTCAGCGAGAAAAATGCCACAGACTACCGGAATCAGCATTTCTTTCCGGATAGCC
Organism: Spirosoma sp.; assembly: GCA_014377625.1. GTDB lineage: Bacteria > Bacteroidota > Bacteroidia > Cytophagales > Spirosomataceae > Spirosoma. The sequence continues at coordinate 12,569 of JACMPG010000338.1, read as the reverse complement.
AGAAACAAAACAGCAATGACACCGCCCAACATTAGGCTGCCCGTGTCGCCCATGAACACCTGAGCCGGGTACGAATTGTACCACAAAAAGCCAACGCAGGCGCCCACAAAAGCCGCGCAGAAAATAACCAGCTCGCCCGAATTGGGAATGTACATGATGTTCAGATACTGAGAAAACACCTTGTTACCAGATAAATAGGCAAGCACCCCAACAGTCAGCGCAATGACAATGGACGTACCAGCCGCCAGCCCGTCGATACCGTCGGTAATATTGGCCCCGTTCGATACCGCTGTGATGATAAAGATACAAACCAGGGTATAGACAATCCAGGTATATTCGTCAGGCAGGAACCCGAACAGCAACGAGCTGTAATCGAACTCATTGTTCTTCAGAAAAGGTACCGTCGTCAACGTTGATTTAATATCAGTATAAACGTCGGGTACATTGGACGTACTGAGCAGCCGGGGTGCGTACTTCCGAATCATAACGCTGTCATTAAAATACAGCGTCAGGCCCACAATCAAACCCAGACCAATTTGCCCCACTACCTTAAACTTACCCTGTAACCCCTCCTTATTTTTCTTGAATACCTTGATATAATCGTCCAGAAAGCCAATCATACCCGTCCAGACGGTCGAGACAAGGGCCAATATCACGTACACATTGGAGAGTTTGGCAAATAGCAGCGCGGGGATTAACAGCGACGCCAGAATAATGAAGCCGCCCATAGTAGGCGTACCGCGCTTCTGCATCTGCCCCTCCAGGCCAAGGTCACGAATCGACTCGCCAATTTGTAAACTGCGCAGTTTGTCGATGATGCGCCGGCCAAAAATAGCCGCAATCAGCAGCGACATAATAACGGCGCCAAGCGCACGGAACGAAATATATTGAAAAACTCCCGCACCCGGAAAGTTGTACTGTTCGTCTAAAAATTGGAAAAGGTAATACAGCATGAGAATGAGTGAGTGTATGGCTAAAGTTATGGATTTACACGCGCCGAAAACGCTTCGCGTAGCACGGCCCGGTCGTCGAAATCGTATTTAACGCCCTGTATTTCCTGGTAAGTTTCGTGGCCTTTGCCCGCCACCAGAATAATATCGTGCGGCTGTGCCATAGATACGGCGTAGTTAATGGCCTCGCGTCGGTCTTCAATGATACGCGTTTTCTTAAAACCCACGGGCGGCACACCCGTTTGCATCTGTTCCAGAATGACCATCGGGTCCTCATTACGCGGATTGTCGGATGTCAGGATGACGCGGTTACTGAAGCGGCAGGCAATGGCAGCCATCAGCGGCCGTTTGGCAGCGTCGCGGTTACCGCCACAGCCCACCACCGTAATGATCTGGGGCATGGCGTCCTGCTCATCGGCCTGGCGCAGGCCCGCAATAGTTTCCAGCACGTTTTCCAGCGCGTCGGGCGTGTGGGCGTAGTCAACGATACCGACAATTTTACTGGCCGAAACCACCTGCTCGAACCGGCCTGGCGGGGGCATCAGCGACGACAGCAGCGTGAGTACCTCCGTCGGCTCTTCGCCCAGCAGCACGGCGGCCCCGTACACACTCAATAGGTTGTAGGCGTTGAATTTTCCGATGAGTTTGAACCACACCTCCCGGTCATCGACCAGCATATTGAGCCCAAAAAGCGAGTCGGCCAGGAGTTTGCCTTTGAAGGTGGCCAGCGTCTGGAGCGAGTACGTTTCTTTGCGGGCGGCTGTGTTTTGCAGCATCACCAGACCGCGTTTATCATCGGCATTAGTCAGCGCGAAGGCCGACGCTGGTAGCTGATCGAAGAAGCCTTTCTTGGCCCGGATGTAGTTGTCGAAGGTGCCGTGAAAATCGAGGTGGTCGTGGGTAATATTCGTAAAGACACCCCCAGCGAACGTTAGCCCGGCAATGCGTTCCTGCACTACCGCGTGCGAACTGACCTCCATAAACACGTACTGACAGCCCCGTTCCAGCATCTGCACCAGCAGCTCATTGGCCGTAATGACGTCGGGCGTGGTATGGGTGGCAGCAATAACCTGATCGTCAATCTGATTCTGCACCGTCGAGAGCAGCCCGCAGTGATAGCCCAGCCCCCGAAACAGCCGGAAGAGCAGCGTAGCCACCGAGGTTTTGCCGTTGGTACCCGTTACACCCACCAACCTGAGTTTCTGCGACGGTTGCCCGTAAAATGCCGCGGCCACCATCCCCAGCGTTTTGGCGGGGTTTTGGACCTGTACGTAGGCAACGCTCTCCACCATTGTTTCGGGCAATTTTTCGCAAAGGATGGCCACCGCGCCCTGCCGGACTGCCGTCCCGATATAAGCATGACCATCGGTAACGGTGCCGCGTATGGCCGCAAACAGACTACCCGGCCCAGCCCGGCGCGAGTCCATAGTCAGGTGGGTGATATCGGTATCCATCCGGCCCGAGGTGGCCAGCAGAGGAATTTTATAAAGGAGGTTCTGAAGTTGCATACCCTTAAATCGGCGTTGTGCCTTGCTTGCCAGCCACAAAAAAACGGGGAACTCCCCGCTTTTTTTGCAATTCGTTAAAAATTATGGCCGTAAACTCATCGCTGCGTATAATCCGAAAGCGGCAGACCATCGCCGTCATCTTTAATGGTAGCGAGAATCCTCTCTACTTCCCCAACCCGGTCAGTGTCGCCGTTCTTCTCAAAAGCCAGCGTCAGGTTCCTTAGTACCCGGCGCACAATGTCGGCGTTGGTACAGGGTTGATAGAACGTATCCAGCCGCTTCAGATTCATCTGGTCAATATACTGGTCAATGTCTTTTTTGGTGAAGACAAGCCCCCGGTTAAACACGTTAAGGTAAAACTGGATGCCGTTGGTTTTGTACGTCAGTACAAACAGGTTGGGCAGGTTCACACCATAAACGGGCAGGTTAAGCCGCTGCGCAATGAGCATGTACAGTACGCAGAGCGTAATGGGATTGCCCCGGCGGGTTTCCAGCACCTGATTAATCATGGAGTTAGCCGGCGAGTGAAAATGCTTGGTATTGGGTGCGAATTTAAGCTTCGTAAAAAAAGCGTTATTGATCAGCTTCACCTGCTCGTCGGGATGCATGTCGGCTTTAAAATCGAGCCATACCTCATAATAAAGTTGCTCAACCTCCTGCTGAAGTTTATCGAGCGAGAGATCGGGATATTGGTACGTGGCCACAATCCAGAGACCTTCCAGCAGGTCCATGCCGCCACCATTTTTCCAGGCCGCCATCCGTTCCAGTACCGATTCGTACTGGAGGTCATGAATAATTTCTTCGATGCGTTTTTGCAGAGCCTGGTTAAAGCTACCTTCCCATTCGGTTTCCAGGAGCGGGATCATGGTGCTGCCCCGCTGCCGGATTTGCTCCTCTACGTGTTCGGCCACTTCCTGATCGTCGTCGTCGAGCAGCGAGATCAGTGCCTTCAATTCATTGTCGCTCATCTGTTTTCAGAATCTGGCCGGTTGCCCGCCGGGTAAATACCTGTTTCGCAAACCTGACGAATATACTACTTTTGTCGGGCAAGGCGGGCTTTTTGCCCGAACTAACAACGAAAATCTTACCAAAAACAGTTTGGCACCATCAGACAGTACTCCCCGAATTCTGGTGACAGGCGGGGCCGGATTCATTGGCTCTCACACGGTTGTATCGCTAATTGAGGCCGGTTTTGAACCAATCATCGTCGATGATTTTTCCAACTCCCAGCGCACTGCGCTGGATGGCCTTCGCACCATCCTTGGGCGCGAGATAACCTGCCATACCGTTAATTGCACCGACGCTGCGGCCATGCACGAAATTTTCGCGAACGAAAGGCTATCGGGCGTCATTCACTTTGCGGCTTTCAAAGCCGTAGGCGAGTCGGTAGCAAAGCCGCTCAAGTATTACCGTAATAATCTCGACTCGCTGGTGTTATTACTGGAACTGATGCCGCAGTATGGGGTGAAGAATCTGGTGTTTTCATCGTCGTGTACGGTGTACGGGCAGCCGAAGCAACTGCCCGTAACCGAAGCAACACCCCGGCAACCCGCCGAGTCGCCCTACGGAAATACCAAGGCAATCAGCGAAGACATCATCCGTGATGCGGTGCGGTCCGAACTTCCGGTTCGGGCGCTGGCCCTGCGGTATTTTAACCCGATTGGGGCGCACCCATCGGCGCAGATTGGCGAGTTACCGCTGGGCGTGCCGGCCAATCTGGTGCCGTTCATCACGCAGACAGCCGCGGGTATCCGCCCCAGCCTGATGGTTTATGGAGGCGACTATGACACACCCGACGGCACCTGTATTCGCGACTATATTCACGTTATGGACCTGGCCGAAGCGCACGTACAGGCTTTGCGTAAGCTGGCGGAGTCAAGGGAGACGTCGTCGTATGATGTCATTAACATTGGCACGGGGCGGGGCGAAACGGTCCTGAGCCTCATCAAAACGTTTGAACAGGAAACGGGCGTTCCACTCAACTACACCATCGGCCCGCGCCGGCCGGGCGACATCGAGAAGGTCTATGCCGACGTAACCAAGGCCACGCAAACCCTGGGCTGGACCGCCCGTCGTTCCCTCGCCGAATCCCTGCAGGACGCCTGGCGCTGGCAGGAGAAATTAAATCATAAAGTCTTAGAATTATAGAGTTGGCTGGCGCAAGAATTGCTTTCGCGTCAGCCAACTCTGCAACTCTAAGGCTTTACGACTATACAACTTTGATACTGATACTATGAAAATCGTAATTACCGGCGGGGCCGGGTTCATTGGGTCACACGTGGTGCGGCTGTTCGTGACGAAATATCCCGACTACCAGATTTATAATCTCGACGCGCTGACCTACGCGGGCAACCTCGCCAACCTCACCGATATCGAGAACGCACCGAACTACACCTTCGTAAAAGGCGACATTACCGACGCGGGGTTTCTGACTGAATTCTTTGCCGAGGTGAAGCCCGATGGCGTTATTCACTTAGCCGCCGAATCGCACGTGGACCGGTCTATCACCGACCCTATGTCTTTTGTCATGACCAACGTAGTGGGTACGGTGAATCTGCTCAATGCGGCCAAAGATGCCTGGAAAGGTACGGGGGGGGCCGGTCCGCCGGTGCGGTCAGCCTTCGATGGCAAGCGGTTTTATCACGTCTCGACCGACGAGGTGTATGGGTCGCTGCATAATGCCGACGAGTTTTTTCTCGAAGACACTTCCTACGATCCACAGTCGCCCTATTCGGCGTCCAAAGCGGCTTCGGATCATTTTGTGCGGGCCTACGGCAACACTTACAAACTGCCGGTGGTGCTTACAAACTGCTCCAACAACTACGGCCCCAATCACTTTCCCGAAAAGCTGATTCCACTGATGATTCACAACATTCAGCAGAACAAACCCCTGCCCGTGTATGGCAAAGGTGAGAACGTTCGTGACTGGCTGTTTGTGGTAGACCATGCCCGCGCCATCGACGCCGTTTTTCACAACGGCAATCTCGGCGAAACGTATAACATCGGTGGCTTCAATGAGTGGAAGAATATCGACCTCGTTCATCTGCTATGCGACATTATGGACCGAAAGCTGGGTCGCGAAACCGGTACGTCGGCAAAGCTCATTACCTACGTCACCGACCGCGCCGGGCATGACCTGCGCTACGCTATCGACGCCAACAAGATTATGCATGAACTCGGCTGGCAACCCTCGCTCCAGTTTGAGGAAGGTCTCGAAAAAACCGTCGACTGGTTTTTACAGAATCAGGAGTGGCTCGACAACGTCACGTCGGGAGCTTATCAGGGGTATTATCAGGAAATGTACACGAATAGATAATTGTGAATTTTGAAGGATAGAATGAGTGAATAACCTCCGGCAGCAATCCGCTTGCGTAAGCTATTCATTCATTCTATCCTTCAAAATTCAATCATTTACACAGATGAAAGGAATAATACTTGCCGGTGGGTCCGGCACCCGGCTGCATCCGCTGACGCTGGCCGTAAGTAAGCAGCTTATGCCGGTTTATGACAAGCCGATGATTTACTACCCGCTCTCGATTCTGATGCTGGCGGGTATTCAGGATATTCTCATCATCTCTACGCCCCACGATCTGCCCCACTTCGAGAAACTTCTCGGCGACGGGTCGCGGTTTGGATGCCGGTTCAGCTATGCCGCGCAACCCAGTCCCGATGGTCTGGCGCAGGCGTTTGTCATTGGCGAGGCATTCATCGGCACCGATAAAGTCGCGCTCGTGCTGGGCGATAATATCTTCTACGGCTCCGGGCTGTCGAAACTGTTACAGGCCAATAATAACCCCGATGGGGGCGTGGTATATGCCTATCAGGTGAACGACCCCGAACGCTACGGCGTGGTAGAGTTTGACGATGCGTTTAATGTGTTGTCGATTGAGGAGAAGCCCCAACAGCCGAAGTCAAACTACGCCGTGCCGGGTTTGTATTTTTATGACAACGACGTAGTAGAGATTGCCAAAAACATTGCGCCTTCGCCCCGGGGCGAGTACGAAATTACCGACGTGAACCGCGTTTATCTGGAACGGGGTAAGCTGAAAGTGGGCGTGCTGGACCGGGGTACGGCCTGGCTCGATACGGGTACGTTCGAGAGCCTGATGCAGGCGGGGCAATTTGTCCATGTCATTGAAGAGCGGCAGGGGCTGAAAATCGGCTGCCCTGAAGAGATTGCCTGGCGCATGGGCTTCATCGACGCTGACCGCCTTACTGAATTGGCTCGCCCGCTGGTCAAGAGCGGATATGGGCAATACCTGCTCGATATTCTGAAGTAAGCCAGTAATGGTTTTGCTGTCTGTCTGCTGCTATACGAAGCCCAAAGCCAGCCCGGTTTTGGGCTTCGCGGCTCACAAGCATACGCCAATAAGACGCGGGCAGTACTCCGCAAATCCCCGCGATTTCATGCGTAGAACTACGTATTGTCGAAGTTTATTAGGCGGTTAAATCGCTGACAGACAACAACTTTCAATAGACCAATAGAATTTTCTGTTACGATAAGTGAGCCGGGCTTTTTGTAAGTTTACCCGGCTTTCTGCTTCTATCCCTAACCAACCAATAGTCCGAATTGCCCAAATTAAATCCTTATCTCTTTTCCAATCATGTCTGTATTTACCAAAGACGCGGGTCGGTTCCTGAAATCCCGCGAAGCCAACGCCATGACAGGCGAGTACCACGAGCGCAAAGTAAGCGTTGGCCTGAAACCAGACGAGTACACCCGCTCCGAATATTTCGGTATCAACCAGGTCATGTCCCTCCTTGAACAGCCGGGTTGCATGGGCCTGCGCGTCCATCACGCCAAACGCTGGGAAGACGCTGATGGCAACCCCACCGAGCCGGGTAAAGGCGAACTGAAGCCACGCGTCCTGCTGACCGGTGTCGATGCCGAGGGTCATGATATGCCCATCAAAGAAGGCAACGACGGTTTGAAAGACGGCAACGACGATGGGCAGGCCTTAGGGGATGGACCCGTTTGTCCGCGCCATTGTGCCAATTAATAGTGCATCAATAATACGATGGATAGGCTAATAGATTTAATACGAAGATACCCCCTTGACTTCGTCTCATATCTAAGCAGCATTATTCCTATCTGTGTTGGACTACTTTTACTGAGATTTCAACGTCGAGAACACCGGTACATTTGGCTACTATTTGTTTTCGCTTTCGCAAAAGACACATACGCTTTTTGGTATAGCTATTGGACAAAGAGCAATCTCTTTATCCTGAACTTGGAGACCATATTTGAGACGATACTGGTAGGGTTGGTTTACTACTCGTGCTTCTCGAATACGATCTCTAAACGAATTGTTATGGGGGGGGGAATGCTGACAATTGGCGTCATTCTGCTTACCTACACAGACGACCGGCTATCGTTGCCAAGTTTACTGTTGTTCCGGGTTTATTCAGGTGTGGCGTCGCTGGCTTACTTCAACAAGATTCTGGCCGATCTGCGCATCAGAAACATTCTGAAGCACCCTCTTTTCTGGTTCAGTGCCGGGCTGCTGATCTATGTTCTGGGTACATTCTTTACCAGCCTGTTCAGCGAATTCATTTTCGACCCAAAAACCGTACCCGACGAGACGTTTGATTTCTACTGGAACATCAACAACGTGCTCTTCGTCTTCTTCTCGCTGTTGAGTGCCATCGGCCTCTGGTGCGTTAGGTATGACCAGGATAATGTGCTGTAAGCGCATATTATCAATCCCGGGCAACTCCATCCGTTTTACCCAAACAACATCCCAAAATCGTTGTAGTCGTTGGCTTTGGGGATTTTGTAGGCTTTGAGCCAGGCTTTCAGCATGGCCGGGTCGCGGAGGTCCTTCACCTCACGCTTTACGGCTTTGATGCCGCTCTTTAGCTCACGCAGGTCATTGTTGAACGAGTATTCCAGCCCGAAGGTCGTGGTGAACATGAGCGGTTTGCCGAGCATGGCCGAGAGGTGGTGCCGCATCTCGTGTAGTTCGTCGCCGAGTTCGTCCGCCTGCTGTTTCAGGATTTTGTTGTAGTATTTGAGCTGATCGTCGGCCAGGGTTTTGAGGTGCTGCTGATCAATGCGGTTGAACTCCAGCTGCAGCCGGAACAGGGCCAGCAAATCACTTTTTTCGTAGGCTTCCGTTATACGCTGCATCACGGCGGTTTTGCGTTCTTTCTCAGCTTCGTCGCGCTCGCGGTCGGGGTGGAATGCCTTCACCAAATCCATGTACAGCGTCCTGACGGCTTTGGTGATGTTGCGTTCTTCGAGCTGCTTTTTCTCTTCGCGTTCCTGCTGCTTTGCCGTTTTGGGTTTCTTCGCTTTTTTCTCCTCCGTCTGCTGCCGCTGTTGCTGATGTTCGGCCTGGCGGGCCTGTAACTGCTCCTGCACATACGCTTCAAACTTCTCCTGCGTACTCACGTCCACGTTGGGGCCGAACGTGATGCCGTACATGGAACTGACCATTTCTTTCATCACCTCTGAAACCAGCCCATCCGTTTCGGCAGTAGTCTCATCGAACCCATCTTCGTCGTATTTATCGAAGATCGGCTTCATCTCGTCCATGCCGTGCATGTCAATGAGTTCGTAAGCAAGATCAGTGATGAGGTGGGCGAGTTTCTTCTTCTCGGTTTTGGTGGCTTCGGGCCGGGCGTAGGCATGGTCAAACACCCGCACGAGGTCGGCGCGGTGGCGGTTGTAGTCGGTCAGCAGAGGGCGGTATTCGGTGTTAATGCGCTGCTGAATAGTGTCGACGGTTTCCCGGAAGTTTTTGATTTCTATTTCCAGTTCGCCAATTCGTTTGGTCAGGCGGTTGAACTCCTTTTGTGCTTTGGAGAGGGGCGCGTTGACTTTGTCAGGCGTTAAAATTCGGACGAGTTGCTGAGGCTGGGGCATAAACTGGCACTTGGTAAAGCGAGTAAACAAAGGTACGACTGTGTATATTGCCCGTCAACCCCACAAAGTTATCTGCCATGAAAAAAGCCATTACCTTATTCGCCTGCCTGTTTGCACTCGGTGTTCAAGCCCAAAATGTCCCATCCCAAACCGACTCGGCCACCATCCGGGCCATATACAGCGAAGCCCTCGCCCACGGCAAAAGCTACGAATGGCTCCGGCAGCTCACCAAAGGAGTTGGCGCGCGGCTAAGCGGGTCGGCGGGTGCACAAAAGGCCGTTGACTGGGGCAAAAAAGCCATGGAGCAGGCGGGTTTCGACCGGGTATTTTTGCAGGAAGTCATGGTGCCGCACTGGGTACGCGGGGCCAAAGAGCAGGCGTATATCCACATCGGCAATCAAAAAATTGCCGTACCCATTGCCGCCCTCGGTGGCTCGGTGGCTACGGCCCCGGCTGGGGTGGAAGCGGGCATAATCGAAGTCAAAAGTTTCCCTGAACTGCGGGCGTTGGGAGCCGACCGGGTACGCGGCAAAATCGTATTCTTCAACCGACCCATGGACCCAACCAAAATCAACACCTTCGAGGCATACAGCGGAGCCGTGGATCAGCGGGGCAACGGAGCCACCGAAGCCGCCAAGCTCGGCGCCGTAGGGGCCATTGTCCGGTCCATGACCAACGTTCATGATGATAACCCACACACGGGCGGGATGCGCTACGGTGTGGGCGTTCCGCTGATTCCGACAGCCGCCATCAGCACCAATGCCGCCGACCTGCTCAGCAAATCGCTGGCCGAAAAACCTGACCTGACCTTTTTCTTCAGGCAAAACTGCGAAACCCTCCCCGACGCCAAATCATATAACGTAGTCGGCGAACTCCGGGGCAGCGAAAAACCCGATGAAATCATCGTGGTAGGTGGCCATTTAGATTCCTGGGATCTGGCCGAGGGCGCGCACGACGATGGCGCGGGCTGTGTGCAGGCGATGGAGGTGCTGCGAATTATGAAAACGCTGGGTGTCAAACCGAAGCGGACCATCCGGGCGGTGCTGTTCATGAACGAAGAAAACGGGCTGCGGGGAGGCATCAAATACGCCGACTTAGCCAAACAGAACAACGAAAAGCATATTGCCGCCATCGAGTCGGACGAGGGTGGGTTTACGCCACGCGGCTTCGGCATTGTAGGCAACGCGGGTCAACGCGCCAAAGTGGACCCCTGGAAACCGCTGCTTGCCCCCTACGGCCTGACCGACATTGGACCCGGCAGCGGTGGGGCCGACATTGGACCGCTGGCGCAGTCAGGTACGGTACTGTTTGGCTTCAAACCCGATTCGCAGCGGTATTTTGATTACCACCATACGCCCGTCGATACGTTCGAAACCGTCAGTCAGCGCGAACTCGAACTGGGTGCCGCGTCAATGGCCGCGCTGGTCTATCTATTGGACGAATACGGAATTTAAGCATGCTTAAACTAATGACGCCATCCGTTGTTGCTTGATTAACAACACCATACATATCCGGAAAAGACTATGGAACCAACGTCAGCCAACCCCGAACCAAATCAACTCAGTCAGTCCGATGAGCGGCTATGGGCTATGCTCACGCACCTGAGTGCGTTGAGCGGCATCTTCACCGTAGTTGGCAGTTTAGCCGCTCCGCTGATTATCTGGCAGATTCAGAAAGATAAATCGGCCTTTGTGGATTATCACGGCAAAGAGGCCGTGAATTTTCAAATCACAATGGCCATTGCCGCAGGGATTTCATTTTTCCTCTTTCTGCTATTGGTGGGATTAATACTCATCTGGGTTGTGGCTGCGGTCTGGCTCGTTTTTACCATCATTGCCGCCCTCAAAACCTACAACGGCGAATACTACCGCTACCCGCTTACGTTTCGGTTCATCAAATAGATGATTGCGAATCGCCAGGGTGCTATTCCACCTGCTCAAAGCCTTACCTCAGCAATGCAGGGGAGCGAAGAGGCTTTAAAAAGTTTTATCGCCAGAGAATTCATTTTTACTGGAAGAACTCGTCTGTTTTTCGGTTAAACTCATCAGCATAGTCAATTAGCGTGGCATGACCGCTGTGGGGCAGTATCCAAAGTTGCGCCTTCGGTATGTGCCGGAAGATATTGATTGTGTGTTCCGGCACGATAACGTCATGATCGCCAGCCACAATAAGAGCTGGAACGTTGATGGCGTTCAGGGCCTGAAATGGTACGTTTGGCTGTAATACATCCAGTCTGAACACCTTCCAGTCGTTTTTTCGGACGGGGTCAGTAAACACGCTGTCTTTGTATTGCCGGTAAGCCAGTTGCTGTTGTTTCCAAAGTGACGGCTCCAACGCGGTAGAGTCAGGCGAAATATTTGCGCCGGTAGCTACCAGCTTCTTTACTTTTCCGGGGTGACGCATGGCCAGTAGCAAAGCATTTATGCCGCCATCGCTCCAGCCTATAACGCAGGCCGAATCAATGCGCAGGGCGGTAAGCAGCCCCGCGAAATCGTCGGCCATCATCTCGAAACTCAGCGAATCGCCCGGATCAACTGACTTACCCTGTGCGCGACTGTCAACGGCGATAACCCGGTAACGGCTCGCGAAATAAGGGATGGTTTTGCTAAATGCGCTGATGCTGCCACCGTTACCATGCAGCATAAGAAGCGGTTCACCTTTGCCATATTCTTCGTAGTACAGCTTTATACCGTTCACGAACTGGTACTTACCAGCCGCCGGGTTGTTCCCATACGGAATCTTCTGAGCAGCAGCAACCCATGTCAGCAGGCAACAGGTGGCAATGAGTATCGGCTTCATGTTTTAGAATTGGGGTAGTACGACTAAAGCACGTTTACTTGGCAGCCGCTAAATTTTGGGAGAGAAACTCGCTCAACTGCGTAGAGCTTATAGCCCAACAAAGTTAGCGTCGGAAAAACTTGGCCGATAGCTGTAGTTCGGGACGACTTCAGACGTTGCGCTACAATCCTACCTGTGTGCGTAGCCTTGAGTATTGGCGAGAAGGCAGAATAAATAGTGTCAAAAATAGGCTCGTAGCCATTGTCCAGCCGCCCAACCAATTCCCAGAGTGCGGTGTATGAATCAGGATGTTCTCTTGTATAATAATACTGCGAGCAGTTTGGTGTTAAGTTCAAGCAGCCCTACGCTGCCAGAACTGACAATCCAGACTATTGAGCCGATTTACATCAACTGAGCCATCAGAACTGAGTTGGCTATATATCAGCTTCCAAACCCGCCGGTTGG
>JACMPG010000337.1 GCA_014377625.1 Spirosoma sp. | reverse complement strand
CCGCTCCGCACCCCTATGGCCTGGTCGTTAGTCCCGATGGGAAAACCGTCATTACGGCTAATTCAGGCATCAATCCATTTTCTATTTCTATTCTTCGCAACGTCCTGGGCGCATCACCAACGGTGCAGCAGGTACCCGACGGCCCCAAAACCGACGACGGCATTCTGGAAGCCTGCTTCATGGGTCTGGCCGTTTCGCCCGACCGCAACGACGGTGATGCGGCACTCCGACCGAACAAAACGGTGTACGTGGCCGGGGGCGAGACCAACAAAATCTTTCTGTTCGATCTGGCAACGGGAAAAAAGACGGGCGCGATCAACTGTTCGGCAAAGTCTGCTACGGCTGACTACCGCCACGGCTACATCGGCGATATAGCCCTGAGTCGCGATGGAAAAACACTCTATGCCCTCGATCAGATTGGCTTCCGAATGCTCGTCATCGACGTACCGACGCAGAAAATCCGGCATAACGTCGCCACCGGGCGATACCCGTTCGGCATCACGCTCTCGCCCGACGAGAAGACCGCTTACGTAGCCAACGTGGGTGTGTTCGAGTACAAGCCGTTTTCGGACCTGGATCGGAAAAAACTCAAAGAAACCGCGCATGACTTTCCGGCTTCGCGCTACGGCTCCGAAACCATGCGCAACGGCGACGCCAGGGCGGGCATCCCACCCCTCGGCGACCCCAACGCACCCGAAGCCTTCTCGGTCTGGCGCATCGACCTGACCCCGGAAACGCCCGTGACGACGGCTAAAATCAAAACCGGTTTTTTGGTGGGCGAGATGGTCGAGGATTTTCCGGCGGTGGGGGGCAGCAGTCCTAACTCGGTAGTGGCAACGGATCAGTACGTATTCGTTAGCAACGGTAATAACGACTGCGTATCGGTCATTGACGTGAACACCAACGCGGTCCTCAAAAACATTGCCCTCTCGCCCGACCGGCGCCTGGGTAACCTGCGGGGCGTAATCCCGTTTGGTGTGGCCCTCTCGCCCGACCGCAACCGGCTGTACGTAGCCGAAGCGGGCATCAACGCCGTGGCCGTCATCGACGTACCAACGCTGACCGTGCTGGGGCATATCCCCACGGGCTGGTTTCCGGCAAAACTGAAAGTTATTGATAGTCCCGATGGGTCGGGTGTACAAAAGCTGATCGTGGCCAACGCCAAAGGGTTTGGCAGCGGACCCAACGGCGGTCGGGCGTTTACACTCGGACCCAAAGGCAGCTACATCGGTAACCTGATGAATGGCACGGTGTCGGTCATCGACGTACCCACCGACGGGCAGCTTACCGCCGACACCCGGCAGGTCATTGATAACAACTTCCGGTTCAGGCCCGCGTCGGGGGTGACGCCAACGGCTAATCCGGTTCCGGCCTTTGCGGGGCAACAGCAATCCCCAATTAAACATATCGTGTTCATTGCCAAAGAAAACCGGACGTACGACGAGGTATTCGGACAGATAAAAACCGGTACCGGCGACTCGACCCTGGCCCGCTACGGCTTGCGGGCGCAGGTACGGGCGCAAAGTGGTAGCCCCGCCGTGGCCAACGCCGACGTGATGCCCAACCATATTGCCCTGGCCCGCCGGTTTGCTATCTCCGACAATTTTTACTGCGACTCCGACGTATCGGCAGACGGCCACCGCTGGCTGGTGAACACCTACCCCAACGAGTGGGTAGAAACCAGCACCGCAGCGGCCTACGGCGGTAAGCGCAACCTCCGCGACAGCTCAAACGCGCCCGGCAACCTGAGTTTCTACGGCTCGGCGGGGTCCATTTATCCCGAAGATTACAACGAAGGCGGCTCCATGTGGGAACACCTCGAACGCTGGCAGAAGGCCTTTTTCAACTTCGGCTTCGGAGTCGAAATGGCGGGGGCTTACAGCGACAGCACGATGAAGTACATCGGCGAAAAATACACCATCAACTATCCCCTGCCCGCCCCCCTTTACGACCGCACCTCGCGCATCTTTCCGACCTACAACACGGCCATCCCCGACCAGTTTCGCGCCGATCTATTCATGAAAGAATTCAACGAGAAATGGGCCAGTAAGCCCTTGCCAGATATGATTACGCTGATGCTGCCCAACGACCACGGCTCGCGGCCCCGCCCCAAAGCGGGCTACCCCTACACCGAGAGCTACATGGCCGACAATGACCTGGCCCTGGGCCGCACGGTGGAGTTTCTGTCCCGCACGCCCTACTGGAAGAACATGCTCATCGTGGTCGTCGAAGATGATGCGCAGGGCGGTATCGACCATGTGGACGCGCACCGAAGCCCACTGCTGGTCATTTCGCCCTGGACAAAACGCAGCTACGTGGGCCACAGGCATTACAGTTTCGGCAGCGTGTTCAAAACGTTCTGGAATATCCTGAATATGCCGTGCCTGAATCAGTACGATGCCGGAGCCACCGACCTGAGCGACCTCTTTACCAACACGCCCGACTACACGCCCTACAACGCTCTGCCCGTTGACAAGCGCATCTTTGACCCGCAAAAAGCCCTGACCCCGTTCGATGAAAAGTTCGACTGGAAAGCCTTCTCGGAATCCGAAGAACTCGACCGCACCGAAACCATGCAGGAACGCCGGGCCGAAGAAGATAAACTCCTGCGAAAGAAGAAAACGGGCAAGAAAAAGCCGTGAGCGGCCCGTTTCGGTCACAGTTCAGGCGAAAAAACGCTTCATACATAGTCAGGGCAATGGCGAAACCGATCCCGATAATAAAAAATGATCCTCGCAGGTGGCATAGCCGTATTCGTGGGCATTCCTCATCCAGAGGCTCGGGTTATTTTCTGGCTGTTCAACCGCCTGAAATACGCATAAGAGACGATGACCAGCCCAATATACAGCACCGACATAACGTAGGCCCCGTTCACGAAAAAATCGCGGTAGCTAATGCCGCCCTGCCCGAAATTTTTGTAGATCAATACGCCCACGCTGCCCAGATACCCGTACCAGTCGGCCAGCGTCACGATGAAGCCAACCGTACTGACGTACCGAAAACTCGCCACCAACCGCTCAAAGTACAGACCGTTACAGGGTACATAGGCCATATACAGCCCCATGCCCGTGAGCATAAACCACACACCCGGCGGCAGCATCCCCGCCGAATAGGCCCAGGTACTGATGCCCACCACCGCTCCGCCAAGCAGCATAATGCCATTGAGCAATGTAAACGCCAGAAAATTGTCCGTCACCCGCTGTAACAAGGCCATTACAACCAGAATACCAACGGCAACGAGCGTTTCGGTCTGGGCAAAAATACCGGCGTTGGTCACGCCGGCATCGCGCAGGATTTCGGGGCCGAAGTTATCGCGAAAGTCACGGAAGGCCGACAGCAGGACGTAGCTGGCAATGAGTATGACCAGCCCCGGTCCAAAGTTGCGCACAAAGTCACGCCGTTCGGCAGCGTTCATCGGCTTGCGTTCGGTGCGGAGGACGCGATCTTCGGGCGTGGGCGGGGGTAGTAACGTAAGCGCGTACACCGAACCCAATAGCGGCAGTACGAACAACGATCCCGTCACGAACGGCAGCCAGAACTCCGATACGCCCCAGTCAGCCCGCACCGTGAGGGCAATGGTTTTGACGAAGCCCGACGCAAAAATGAACGATACGGTTAGGCCCGCTACCAGCGCGTCGGTTTGTTTTCGACCTTCCAGAAAACCGAGCATAATGCCATAAACCATGCCGAGGGGCAGACCGTTCAGGAACAGAAACACGATGTTGTACGGAGCCGGAACCAGCGCAAAACCCAGCAGGGCCAGCCACGCGAACCCAATAAACAGCAGGATACTCACCGCCCGATTACCCGGCGACATCTCCGAAACAACCTTGACACCAATGCGTTTGGAAGCCGCGTAGCCCAGCACCTGCGCCACAATGAGCCAGATTTTATAGCTGACCCCGGCAAACGCAACGCCTTCGAACGTGACTGCCGTAATACCCTTCCGGAAGGCATACATACAGGCGTATGTAGAAAACGCTGCTATGGCACCGAAGAGCGTGAAAACGGTAGGGTTGCGAAGAAAAGCGGGCGAACGCATTGGATTACAGATTGGCGGTGGCGGTTGAGACTTATTTTGTCTGCTATACAACGTTCACCAGCTAGCCAGCACCGACAGCCACGCAGAGCGGCCCACGCCATCGACCCCGGAGCCGTGCATTCGGTAGGCTTTGTTGGTCAGGTTTTGCAGTTCAGCACTAACGGTCAGCCAGCTCCAGCGGTAGCCGCCGTTGAGGTTCAGTACCTGCCAGGCCGGAGTGCCGCCGTTGGCAATGCGGTTGTCGGCCACGTCGCCCGCGGCCAGCCGGGTTTGCGCCCCGGCATACAGGCCCTCGGCCCGCGCCCACCAGCCCGCCCGCGCCTGATACGTGACGCCCACGCGCCCGTTGAGGGGCGGAATTCGGCGAAAGGGTTCATTGACAGTTTTATTCTGCCCGTACGTGTAGGTCAGATTGCCATACACTAACCAGTTGGGTAGAAATTCGTACTCAGCTTCGGCCTCCACCCCCCGAATAATCGACTCGGCGCTGTTTTGCTTCAGATACACCGGGTAGCCCTGAATAGAATCGTTACCAGAACGCACCCGGCTGATAAAGTTGGTCAGGCGGTTGTTGTAAGCCAGCAGCGTAGCAGAAAACCGGCTCGTGCGTACTTTCAGGCCCGCTTCGGTCGTGAGTGAGCGTTCGGGTTTCAGGCTGGCGTTGGGCAGTTCGTACCGAAAATCGACGATGCCGAGGGTACCCAGATCATCGACGTTGGGCGCGCGAAACGCCGACTGCACCGACCCAACCACCCGTACTGTCGGCAGTACCGCAAACGACACGCCCACCTGACCCACCAAAGCCGAGGGGCTGATTTTAGCGTTGCCCGGCCTGGATTGGCCAAGTGTGGCTTCGGGGATTGTAATTCGGAAGGCGTTGTACCGCGCCCCGCCCGTCAGCAACAGCCGGTCGAGGGTGACGGTATGGCTGGAAAACAGGGCTAAACTGTTCATCGTGGCTCCGTCGGGATACAGGCCACGTTTGAGCGTACCGATACCGGTTTGGGTATTTACGTCCTGCCGGGTGCTATTTACGCGGTCGGTATACCATTCGGCACCATTCTGCATTGTCCAGTGGCGGGTAGGTTCAGCGTTGGCCAGCAGGGTCAGGCCGGTGGTGCGGGTCTGATCACGCTCATAGACTGCCGTAGGGCTGTTGTTTTTCTGGCTTTGCCGCCCCTCAATTTGCTGCTGCCATGATGCCGTTAGCTGTATCGACTGAATGAATTTTCGGCCCACGAACCCATCCAGCCGGGCGTAGGTGAGTTGCCGTTGTTGCGGATTAAACTGGTTGTAAGCGAAATTCTCCAGCCGTACTTTATGATAAACCGGCACACTATCCTGCCGCACATGTTGATACGCCGTTGTGAGCATCAGCCGGTCAGAAAACCGAAACCGCGCTTTCACATCGCCCGAAAGCTGATTATAACCCGTTGGCGACAGTCGACCCAGGCCCTGACCAGCCACCAAATCACCAAAACTCCGGTAAGCCAACGCGCCGGTGATGGCCACATTTCGGCTCGAAACACCCAGTTCGGCCCGCCCGCTGTATGCCATGCCCTGCGTGGCAGCTTTGCCAAAGAAACTCCCCGTCACGCGGGCAGCGTCGGAAAACTGCGGGGTTTTAGTCAGCACGTTCACTACGCCCCCGATCGCATCGGAGCCGTAGCTGACCGAGCCGCTGCTGCGCAACACCTCAATCTGAGCCAAACTTTGCGGGTCAATGGTGTTCAGGTACTGGTTGGGCCCGGAGCGGAACGTAGCGTTATTGAGCCGGATACCGTCCACCAGAATCAGCGTTTGCTGACCCGTCAGCCCGCGCACAAACGGCGATCCGCCCCCATGATTGGTCTTTTGCAGAAAAACGCCGGTGGCCCCCAGCAGGGCTTCGGGTACAGTACGGGGGGGTTGCTGCCGAAGATCGCGGGGGGTTACTACGGTGGTGAATTCGGGCCGGATAAATGCGGGCGTTTCGCTGCGGGTGCTGGTTGTTACAATCTGCTCGTTGAGTTGCACCACCGTTGGCACGAGCTGAACGTTCAGGGTATAATCTGTGCGGGGGGCAAGGGTCAGGGTCGTATCGACCGAACGATACCCCACCGAACCAAACCGCAGGGTATAGGTGCCACCGGGCAAATTGCCAAAGTCAAAAAAGCCCCGGCTATCGGTCGAAACGCCTTTCGTGGTCGGTATTAACCGCACCGATACGGCTGGCAGCGGCTGGCGGGTACGACTGTCCAATACGGTTCCAGTCAGGGTCTGGGCCAGAGCCCCATTCGTAACCAGGAAAAAAAGAATAGAGTAACGTAAACGCATCGTAAGCAAGGGTATCATTTTTCGTTCTGCTGCCGATAATGCTCGCGTCGCTGATCAGCTTTATCGTCCATTTCCGGCCCCTGCTGAATTTTGCGCCAGTCGAAGGTTTTGTTGTAGGGTTTCATGGCCTGCTGCGGGTCAAACACGCGACCGTCGGGCAGTACGGCATTGTAGGGCGTAAAATCGGGTTTGTCGGTAAAGAAATCCTGAAGCAGCGAAGCCGTAGCGTCGTACTGATTTACGTACGTGACACCGAGGAGGTTATATATCATTTTCAGGATCGAGCCGAAGTTAGCATGAGTGTGCGAGACATAGCCGCGTTTCACATACGGCCCGGCCAGCATGAGTAAACTCCGGTGCGCGTCGATGTGGTCAACACCGCCCTGCGGGTCGTCTTCGGTTACAATCACGAGCATATTTTTCCAGTACGGCGTTCGCGACAGATAATGCAGCATTCGGCCCAGGGCGAGGTCATTATCGGCCATATATGAGTGCAGATACGGGTATCCTTCGGTGGGGCGCGGCCCGGCCCCGTGATCGTTGGGCAACATGGCCGTGATGAGTTGCGGCATACCCTCACCGGACCGCCGGACCGCCCTTCCCCTCTCCGTTGGAGACGGGTTTAGCCATTTCGCCGAAAATTCGCGCTCAAACTGATCCATCCGAAACTGGTCGGGAATGTTGGTATTGTAGCCCGCAAAATTGCGCGAGGTGTGGCGAAAAGCAGCAGCCGGCATCGGAAACACAACGGGCGTGGCCGTACCAAACGTGGTGTCGTACTGCTCTTCGTAGTTTCCGGCAAATTCGTTTACCTGACCAAAATTATAGAACGACACCCTGCTTCGCTCCAGGCCTTCCCACAAGCCGCCAATCTCATTGTAATCTTCGGGGTCAATGGCCCCCGACGATTTAGGAAACCGCCGACCGGGGGCGTTGGAAAACGCATCGAACCGCCCTGCCGATGCCGCGTTGGCCTCAACCCATTCGTTCGGAATGGTCCCCATCATCCAGTGGTGTCCGTGAATGCTCGCGTCCGAATCGCAGTAGAAATTATCCGAAAAGGCCCATTGCCGGGCCATACGGGCGTGGTTGGGCATTACGTCAGCCCCCACAATAGCGGCTGTGTCGCCGGGCAGGTCCGTAGTGCGGCCCGCATTGCCCCGCGTGGTGCCGAGTTTGCGGCTGATGGTCACGTTGGTACCGAAGCGGGCCAGCGTCGAGTCGCCGTTGCCGGTTTTGGGCTGGCCCAGTACCTCATCGTAGGTACGATTTTCTTTGGTGATATAGACAATGTGCCTGATCGGGCTCGTTCGGGTTTTGGGCAGCACCGGCAACGGATTTTTACCGTCGTCGGCAAGGGTAACGGTCTGGTACGTGTTGGCGATGGCCTGCCTGGTGTAGGTAGCGAGTACCCCACCCCAACCCCTCCCCCGAAGGGAGGGGCTATCAGACCCAGAGGTTTTAGTCCCTCCCTTCGGGGGAGGGGTTGGGGTGGGGTTTACCGGAATCACCTGAAACGTGCCAAGTTGAATATCACCGATGTAGGTTCCGGCGGGTGGTTTTACGAAGCCCGCCCCGCCGTTTGGACCGGCCCCGTACCCCCGCGCTGATGTTACAAAAAGCTGCTTCTCATCGGGCGATAGTGCGACGCGGGTTGGCCCCCAGCCAGTGGGTATCAGGCCCCGAACCCGGCGCGTGGGAATATCAACAACGGCAACGGCATTGAAGGCCAGCAACGCCACGTAGATTGTTCTTTCGTCGCGGGAAAGCGTCAG
The DNA here is from genome assembly GCA_014377625.1 of Spirosoma sp. GTDB lineage: Bacteria > Bacteroidota > Bacteroidia > Cytophagales > Spirosomataceae > Spirosoma. Next base: position 7,421 of record JACMPG010000337.1, on the reverse strand, counting down.
CCCAAACGGCATCAGGCCCCGATACCGGTCTAATTTCGAATCAATTTTGAGCGGTATCGTCCCGACCAGTTTCTGCCCGGTTCGGCGTTCCGGTTTGTAGTCGATAATCGAAATGTTATCGTTGGTAGCGTTGGAGACGTAGGCGTACCGGCTTCCCACCACGACTGAGTTTGGCGACGACCCGCCCACCACTTCGGCTTCCTCGATCATACTACCGATTTGTACGCCGGTTTTCAATTTCGCCGTGACCTTATTGGTGGCTAAATCGACCAGCCAGACGCTCATCGCTTCGTCGGCCAGCGGACTGCCTAAGCCCGGAATTTTTCGCCCGTCTATCTCAATCCCTTCGCGCGATTCTTTGGTGTGTGCCCCATAGGCCGGAAACTGAAGCATCATGGTGTCTTTGTTGGTCGGCGTTACGCCCGGCACCAGCGGATAGGCATATAAGCCTACGTTAGCCACGAATGCGGTTTTTCTATCGGGCGAAATGGCCAGCCCAAACGGTTGCCGCCCTGTAGGGATCGACGCGGTGATTTTTTTGGTGGTCAGGTCAATGCGGACGAGCCGGAAATTGGCGCGGTCCAACACGAGCAACTCGGTCCCGTTCAGCAGCAAATCAGACGTAAAACTGTCGGTAACGCCATTTTGGTTAAGACTTATGCTGTCGGAGTTGCGGGTTTCGGTGTCAAAAATGATAACCTTGCCTTTGTCGCCATTACTCAGATACGCCGTCCGGTTGTCCAGCGCAAACGCCACTCCCAGAAAGGTAGCCCCCTGCACTGGTGAGGGAATTTTACCGGCATAATCGGGAATGCGGAGGGCCGTAGGTTTAGGGCCGGTGAGGTTCAGTACCGTGATAACGCCATCGTGCAGGGTAACGGCTTTTTTGCCATCGGGCGAGAGGGCCAACCCAAACGGGTCGTTGGTGATGCGGATCGTTTGGCCCCCCGGCGTCACGTAGCGTCCACTCGGCAGCACTGACTTTCCGGCTGAGTCTATCTGGCAAAACTCAGCCCGTCCGGGAACTTGCAGCGTGGTGTAGGTTTTCTGGGCGAACGTATTGAGGGAAACAAAAAAGGTCAGGGTCAGGAATAGGTTTTTCATGTTTAGCTTTTGTCATCCCGACGAAGGAGGGATCGCAGGTTTGGTTAATCAGCACGATCCCTCCTTCGTCGGGATGACAGAAAACCTACACCAGCCCTTCGGCCATTTTCAGGTAATGGGCCATGTTGGGTGTGGGCAGATCAGGGATTTTGGCCTGTTCGTCCCAGGCCCTCAGTTGCAGAATACCCCGAAAATACGGGTTGGTTTCAAACGCCAGAGCCTCGCCGGGCTTCATGGGCCCGCCCTGAAATGCCAGCGTTTTTACGCTCGCTTCCGAGAGCCGGGCAAAGTAATCGGGGTGTTTAAAAACGAGATACCGCTTGGCATTGACGTGGTGCTCAATGAGTTGCGCTACCTTCTCCGAAAAGCCCTGTTCACGCAGAAAATCGGCACCGAGTTTTTCGTGGTCAACCGTGCCGTAGCCATCCATATAGTCTCCCGACAGTTCGGGTGGCAACAGGTGGCCGATGTCGTGCAGAAAAGCGGCTACAACGGTTTCGGTATCGGCACCGGCCTGCTCGGCCAGATGAGCGCATTGCAGGGCGTGTTCGAGCTGCGTAACGGGTTCGCCGAAATACGCATCGTGGCCAGATTGGGCAAAGAGTTGTTCGAGGGTATCAGACATATGGCAAATACGTGCGCTCTACGGTTCCGTCGTCATACAGGTCGAAGAGGGCATAACCGGCTTTGGTTTGATGATAGGTATCGCTATTCCACCAGTTACCGCTGATGGCTCCGTTGCAAAAATACTGGACGTTGTTGTAAGTGCAGTGGTCCAGCAGGTGAATATGCCCGCTCAGGGCCGCTTTTACATTCGGGTGCTGATAAAACAACTCAACCAGATCAACGGCATCGGTGTGGTTCCAGCCACCCGGAATAACCCAGTTGCCATTCTTCACCGTCTTCCGGTCATAAAACGCCGTTGCGCTCAGGATCGGAATATGCGACAGCACCAGCACGGGCGTTTTGACATCGGTTTTGGCCAGGTCGGCCCGGAGCCAGTCCATCTGTTCGGGGTCTAGGCTAGCCGTGTACCAGGTTCCGTCGGGCGTGAGCTGGGTGCTGTCCAGCACAATAAAATGCCAGCCGTTGCGGTCAAAACTCCGGTATCGGCCGCTGATCCCCATTTGCTCTACCGCCCATTTTTTGCCGTACATCGGATCGGTTTTAGCCCCGGCAAAGCCCCACACGTCGTGGTTGCCGATGCAGTACTCGATGGGCAGCGACGAATCGGCTTTCACGACCGTATGCCAGGCATCCCACTGGTTCTGCACCTTGTCTTTATCCCGCGCCAGGGCGTCCATGATTACGTCGCCCCCGTGCAGAAAAAATGTTGGTTTGTCGGCCTGGTTCTGCGCATGGTGCATCGCCTTCGCAATGGCGTCCATCGGCTTGGTTTCGCTGGTCATGTGGGTATCGCCAATGTAGGCAAAACGCACGGCCCGCTTTCGGGATTCGGCGGGCGGGGTGAGCAGATTGGGCGCGGCTGCAAGGGGCAGGAGCGACGCTGATTTGAGGAGGGTACGGCGGTTCATGGAATAAGTCACAGACCGGCAAGGTAATTAGGCCCTGCCGGTCTGTGACTGATCGATAAAACTTATTTTAGCAACCACATCATATTATTGATGTTGTCGGTGCCACCGTACTGCGCGGTGAGGGCGGCATCAAGATTAGCTTTATTATTCACACGCTCGGTGTTGGGGTACTGCCACCGCTTTGGAATCTGACCGCTGTTTCCTGTGCCAACGCCCGTCAGGAAAGAGGGCAGGCCCGTTCTGCGCTGATTGTACCAGGCTTCCATGCCCGAATTCTGGAAAAAGGCCAGGTATTTCTGGGTCAGAATCTGGTTTAGCCCAGCAGTGATGTTGCCCGCATATTTCACCAACGGCTGGTTCAGGTAATCGGTTAGGCTCACCTTCACGGTATAGTTGTCGAAATTGGCAGCTCCGCCATCGCGCGAGAACGTAACGGTATTATCGCCGTCTTTGAGGCCGTAGAACGTCATTGACGCAGTAATACCGTTCTGATAGTAGGTATCAGCGTTGCCTGTTGCCCAGCCCCGGTTGATGCCTTCGGCAATGTTGAACTGAAGTTCGGGGTATCCGATAATGAACACGGGTTCGCCGGTGTAGGTCGTATAGTAGCGTTTCCGGTTCTGGAACGAATACAGCCCTTTGAGTGCATTGGTAGACATATCGCCCAGGTCTTCGCCTGACGATGCCCCCGCAAAAGCGGCAAAATCAGTTGGTTTCAGGCCCGTTGCCAGTTTAGCCGTTGCCGGTTCGGCCACGACGAACAAACGCGGGTCTTTGCGCTCGGCCAGCAGGTCAATGTAGGTTTTGGCCATATTTTCGCGGGTAGCGTTAAAGCCAAAACTGTCCGGCGAGCGGGGGTATTTGTTCACCTGTGTGTGCAGGTACTGGAGGTTGTCAGCTATGCTTTCCAGAACGGGAAATTTGGTTGGGCTGGCCAGGACTTCGGCAAAGCGGGCTTTTACGTTCAGGTCGGTATCGGTGGCCTTGTTGCTCAGACTCACCAGCACCCGCATCTTGAACGTGTTCACAACTTTCTGCCACTTACGGAGGTTATTGCCAAGGTAAAAATCGCCCGACAGCGTACCGTTACCCGTACCAATGATCGCAGTCAGGTCAGCGTTCGACTCGTCGAGCCATTTCAGAATCTGGACGTAAACGGCTTTCTGGGTATCGTATTTGGGTGACGTATTTTCGAGTCCTTTCAGAGCTTCGGTCATGGGAATGTCGCCCACGCGCCGGGTCATGTTCTCGAAATAGTACGCCCGGAAAAACTTACCGAGGGCCGAGTAGGCGTTCACGTCGGGCAGGCCGGACCGTTTGGCTTCCTGCTCCATCTTCAGCACGTTTTTCACCGTCGTAAAATTCAGGCCGGTGGTGGTCCAGCTATACTCGTTGGTCGAGTAGTAATTGTAGTTACTGGCGTAGAACTGGTTCCAGCGTTGCTCGCCACCCCAGGGCGATCCGGTTACGCCATACATATCGTTCAGCACACCCTGCAACACCAGTGAAGGTGTGGCCTGGGTGGCGAGGTTGGGGTTTTGTTCGAGTTCATCGAACGGCTTGTCACAGCCGGTCAGAGCCAGGGCCAATACAAGCGGGAGAATAAGTTTATGGAGTTTCATGATTTTTTTTGGGATACAGAGTTACACGGAGAAGACACGGAGATGCACGGAGAAAAGAAGATATAAGAGGACTATGTGCATCCCTGTGTCTTCTCCGTGTCCCGACCTTTTAAAATGTCAGATTCAGGTTAATCCCGTACCGGCGCGTAGTTGGCGTTTGCAGGTCAGAGCTGCCGCCACCCACGAAGACGTTGCCGCCCGTGAACTGGTCGAGGTCGATATCTTTCTTCTCGGCGAAATACAGCAGGTTCCGCGCTACGAGTGAGACACTGGCCTGCCGGATACCCAGCCGTCTCACCAGCGTTTGCGGTATGTTGTAGCCAATGACCACCTCGCGGAGTTTGGCGTAGGAGCGCGAAATCAGGTTGCCTCCGTTGGGGCTGTACCGGCGGCTGATGTAGTCCTGCAAAAACTGCGGAGTAGCGTTCGGTACAAACTGCAGTTCGCTCAGGTTGGTGATGTTGCCATCTACGTCGGCCACGATTTTACCTGTACCGGAAATCTGCACTCCCTCACCGATGAAGGTTTTGTTACCCTTCGTGTCTTCATACCGCGCCACGCCCATGGCACCCTGTACCGTTTCGATGTGGCGACCACCCCGGAATGTCTGCCGTTGGATGTAGTCAGAAATGACACCGCCCACGCGCCCGTCGAACTGGAAGCTGAACGTGAAGTCTTTGTAGGTAAAGCGGTTGTTCACGCCAAACACCCAATCGGGGTTCAGATAGCCCAGAAACTGGCTAACGGGGTTGATGATGGGCCGTCCGCTGGCATCGTTGATAAGCTGACCGTCAGCGGTTTGGTAAAACGTCTGACTGTAATATTTATCAACCCGGTCGCCGACTTTGAAGAACGTGTTGTATCGGTCCTGACCCGGATAAATTTCGGTCAGTTTCTCTTTGAACGTTGACCAGTTGGCCAGTACACTCCAGTTCAGCCCGCGCGGGTTCTTCAACACCTGCCCCGTAAGCGAGAGTTCGACCCCGCGCTTCTGCGTTTTCAGCCCGTTTTGCAGCACACTCGTGTAGCCCGACCCTTCGGAAATACCAAGCGAGAAAATTTGCGGTCCATCGTTGGCAATAAAATAAGCCGCATCGAACGCCAGCCGGTTATTCAAAAACCGGATGTCCAGCCCTGCTTCGATCTGCGAGGTGGCCGCCGGTTTGATGTTGGGGTTATTCAGGCTGTTGGTGTAGTAGGCAGCGGGGGCGTTGTTATAGCCCAGCGGAGTGCTGTACACCGCTGAGTTCTGGTAGCTTGGCCCGTCATACGACGACGAGTAGTTGTCGCCGTAGCCGATCGGGAACGACAGGCCGGGGGTAGCCCCGATGCTGCCGCTGGTTAGCCCATCTTTCACGTTGGCGTAGGAGCCGCGCAGTTTCAGGAACGAGATGGCGCGGGGCAGTTGCACGTAATCCGAAATAACCGTGCTGACAGCCACCGACGGATAGAAGAACGTGTTATTTCCCTTCGGCAAGGTCGAGAGTTTGTCCACCCGACCCGTAGTAGAGAGCGTGGCGAGGTTTTTGAACGTAAAGTCAGCCGAGTAATAACCGGAGTTTACGCGCATATCGGCCTGATAGTTCGAGAAATAGCCCGGATTGGCCGAGTTAGCGAAGTTATACACGCCCGGCACGTTGAGGTAGTTTGTCGTGGCGTAACTGGAGTTGAAGTTATAAATGCGCAGGTTGCCCCCGGCAAAGGCACTCATCAAAATTGACGGGGTGATTTGCTTATTTACCTTTAGAATCAGTTCGGTATTGTTGTCGAACAAATTCCGGCGGTCTTCGCGGTAGTCGCCCCGGGCTTCTTCGCGTCCGTAAGACGTTGCGGAGTACGGGAATTTCTCGGTCCGCAGCAGGTTCCAGGTCGAGACCTGGGTGCGGGCGGTGAGGTCGATACCGTCGGCAATCTTGTAACGCATGGATACCTGCCCAATCACATCGGTTTTGTTATGACTCCGCAACCATTCTTTCACCACAAACCAGGGATTGTTGTAGCGTTGATACTCGGCGTAAACCTGCTGAATACCTTCTTTGCCCGGCTGCCAGTAGTTTTTGAGCTGGTCAACGTCCCAGTCGGCACCACCCCAGATAACGGTGTTATAAATCAATGAATTGGGACCGTAGTTTACGTCGGGTATGTTGGGCGTGTATTGCTTGTTGTATTGCAAACCAGCTTCAAACCGCAGGCGGTCGCTGAAGTTGTAGCCGCCAGTCATGTTGAAGTTGGTAATATTGAGCTTCGTATTCGGTACAATACCGCGCTGATAATTATGCGACACCGAAAAGCGCAAATCGTGCTTCTCGCCCGACGATGATACCGACACGTTGTTCGTGGACAGAATTCCGGTCTGGATAAACCGTTTCAGGTTGTCTTTACCCCGCGCCGTCCAGGGCGTTGGCTGGCGGTTTCCGGTAAACGTGCTACCATTGTTGAAGGTCGTTTTGAACGTCTGGCCTTCTACTATCGGGCTGTCGTACTGCGGAATAGGCTGCCCGTCGAAACGCGGCCCCCACACGTCGTAGTCGCCGTCATTTTTACCGCCCCCGCGCCCATCGGCAAAGGCATATACGCCGTGGTCTCCGGGACCGTAGAGGTCCTGAACCTTCGGAATGGCGACGAAGCCGTTGTCGAACATCTGACTCGTGTTCACGTCGACCTGAAAACCACGCTTGTCTTTCGAGCCGCGCTTGGTGGTGATCAGGATAGCTCCGTTTTTACCCCGAAAACCGTACAGAGCCGATGCTGAAGCCCCTTTAAGTACCGAATACGTTTCGATATCGTCGTTGCTGATGTTCCAGGTGTCGGAATTGACGGGTACGCCATCCACCACGAACAGCACGTTGGTATTGCCCCGCAGTACAATGGCAGGCCGGCGTAACATCTCAGCCGACGCCCCAATGGTCAGACCGGCTACTTTGCCCACGAGGTTGTTGATGGGATTGGGTTCACGGGCTTTGATGAGCTGGCTGGCATCGACGGTCTGGATCGAAACGCCCGTTTGCCGGATGTCTTTTTTGATACCCAGGGCCGTTACTACCACTTCGTTCAAAATCTGGTCGCTTGCTTTCAGGGCTACATCAATAACGCTTTTGTTGCCCACGGCAGCTTCCTGATTAGCATAGCCAATGAATGAGAAAGTCAGCGTGCTGTTTTG
>JACMPG010000043.1 GCA_014377625.1 Spirosoma sp. | reverse complement strand
CCTAAACCCGCCAACAACTCGCTGGAAGACCTATACGAACGCGAGTCGGTTGGCTCGAACGGCTTTGCCATCGCGCCCGCCAAAAGCGTTACTGGCAATGCACTACTCCTGATAAACCCGCATACGTCGTTTTATTTCCGGTCGGAGGTGCAGGTGACCAGTCAGGAAGGGTTGAACGCCTACGGGGCCGTAACGTGGGGTCAGTTTTTTATTTATCAAGGCTTCAACGAGAATTGCGGCTGGATGCACACGTCGAGTTACGCCGACTCGATGGACGAGTATCTGGAAACCATCGAGAAAAAAGACGGGAAGTATTTCTACAAATACGGCAACGCGCTCAAGCCAATGCGCACCCAGACCGTCCGGTTTCCGTACAAAACCGGTAGCGGAATGCAGTATAAAGAAATGCCGCTGTACTGGACGCAGCACGGCCCGATTGTGGGGCAGCAGGGCGACCGCTGGCTGGCCGTAGCCATGATGAATACGCCCGGTAACGCGCTCCAGCAGTCGTACCTGCGCACTAAAGCCCATGATTACGCCAGTTTCAAAAAGGTGATGAACCTGAATGGCAATGCCTCCAACAACACCGTATATGCCGACCGTAACGGCACCATCGCCTACTGGCACGGCAACTTCATGCCCCGACGCGACCCAAAATTCGACTGGGAAGCACCCGTGGACGGCAGTAACCCCGCCACCGACTGGAAGGGTCTGCACACCGCCGACGAGATTGTACAGGTAAAGAACCCCGTCACCAGCTGGATACAGAACTGCAACGCCACACCCTTTACAGTGTCTGGTAGTGGCAGTCCTGACCGTAGCAAATACCCCGCCTACATGGCTCCCGACGCGCAGAACTATCGGGGCATCAACGCCGAACGGGTGCTGGCCAGCAAAACCATGTTTACGCTCGATACGCTCATCAATGCCGCCAACAACCCACACCTTGCCGCCTTCGATGATCTGATACCGGCCCTGTTGAGCGCGTATAAATCGGTCACCGGAAAGTCAGAAAACCTGAATGACGTGCCAGAAGCCGTGCAACTCCTGACCAACTGGGATCGCGGCTACGGCACCGAATCCGTTGGGCAGACACTGGCGATTTTATGGGCCGAGAAACTCCAGAAACTGGCCCGCAGCCGCGTCAAGCCCGGTCAGCCAATGGACAATCTGAGTTTTACGGCGTTTACTATCAGCAGCACCACACCGGAAGAAAAAATAACCGCCCTTGCCAACGTTCTGACCGACCTCACCCGCGACTTTGGCACGTGGCAAACGCCGTGGGGCCGCATCAACCGCTACCAGCGACTGACGGGCCGGATCAACGAAACCTTTGACGACAATCAGCCGAGTATCCCGGTGGGCTTTACCTCGTCGGCCTGGGGGTCGCTGGCGGCTTTTGGGGCCAGAACACCAGCGGGCATGAAGCAGCGATACGGCTACGTAGGCAACAGTTTCGTGGCGGTGGTGGAGTTTGGCAAGCGCGTAACGGCCCGGTCGGTGGTAACGGGTGGGCAGAGCAGCACCCCCGGCACGAAGCACTTCACCGACCAGGCTCCGCTCTACACAAGCGGGCAGTTCAAACCCGTCTGGTTCTACCCCGAAGACATCCGGCAGCACGTCGAAAAAACGTACCATCCGGGCGAATAAGTTGAGCATACAAAAAAGGGCAATGACGGGATTGAATCCCATCATTGCCCTTTTTTGTGGACTTTATCCGGCCTGCTACTTAACCAGTGGCAACCGGATTTGCGACGGATACTGCGCCGAGTGAAACACCTGATTGCGGGCAATGACACCCTTCGTTTCGCTGATGTTATCACCACCAGTGTTCATGTTCCGATCAAAGCGGGGAAAGTTACTGCTAGACACCTCGATTCTGATTCGGTGGCCCGGGGCAAAGTAATTACTGGTTGCCATTGGGCTCAGCGTGAGTTTATACACCTTTTCCTTTTCCATCCAGACGGTCTTATCAAACCCATCGCGGTAACGGGCGCGGAGGATAGTTTCGTCCAGATTATAGGCTTTCCCTTCGGGATACACATCCAGCAGTTTTACCGTAAAATCGGTGTCTTTAGCGTCGGAGGCTACGTATAGCGTAGTTTCAATGGAGCCACTCAGTTCTACACCATCGGCAAACGCATCGGTGGTGTAGATCAGAATATCCTGCCGGGTTTCCATCTGATGCTGATCGAACGAGCCACCCTGCACGGCATTACCGGTGCAGCAGACGTTACCGCCGTACGACGGCACCGGATAGGCCGGGTCGTAGCTGAACGCGTCTGATTTGTCGGTTTTTCCCGGTGCGGTGGTGCTCAGTTTTCCATCGCCGTATAAACTGTTGGCCCGGCCCCCGCTGGTCAGGTAATACGTGTTCATGGTGGCGTTGGCGGGGGGCCAGGTTTCGGACGTCTGCCATTTGTTGGCGCCCATTGTGTAGTACTTCACGCGGGGAATAGTGGCCAGCGGGTCGCCTTTGAGCCAGTGATCGAACCAGCCGTAAATCATCGCGTCGTAGTCGAGCCGGGCGTCGCCCACGCTGCGTTCGCCTACAATGGTATTCTCGGTAGCCCGTTTGTACGCGCAGTGCAGGGTGGGCGCAATAACCAGGTACTGACTGTCACGCACCTTGGGATCAGTAGCATTTTTGCGCATGTGGTTGAACAAAGCCAGGTTTGGTCCGGTCGATACGTCGTACCACGAAGCGAACCAGTAACTCGGTACGTTAAAGGGCATATTGTCGTGGTACAGACCGCCTTTATACCAGTCCGGGTCATTGGGCTGGCGCAGAATCATCTTGTCGTAAATTCCTTTCTGACCGTTCGCATTTTTAATGATGTCCTTTACCGGCAGGTGGGTCAATCCCTGCGCCCAGTCAACTTTAGGCATTTCGGGGGCTAAATCGTAGAATCGCGACACGCGGGTAAGATCCTCGGCAGTGGCGGTTTTAGGAAAATTCGGTCGGGCCATGGCGTCAACCTGGGTACCGTAGAGCCAGCTGGTAAAGAGCATCTGCTGCGCTCCGCCCCGGTACCAGTTTCCCTGCTCCATAAACGGACCCACGCGCCCCACGCCCGCGCCGAAGCCCATCGGCACCATGGCGGCCAGGGCCGGATGCCCCTGCGACGCAACGGCCATTTGCCATTCGGCAGTGGATGAGCAACCGTAAAGACCAATCTTGCCATTCGACCAGGGCTGTTTAGCCATCCACGAAAACGCATCGTTTCCGTCGGTAACAGGCAAGCCAAGAATATCCCAATCGCCTTCGGAGAAGAACTTACCCCGTTCGTTCTGCACGACGTAGGCGTAGCCCCGGCTTACGGCATCGAGGGCGGCCTGGTAGGTGTTGGGCCGCTGTTCGCCGTCGCCCCAGCTATTGAAATTATAGGGCGTTCTTGAAAACAAAATGGGAACACGTTTATCCGTTTTGGGGCGGTACACGTCAGTTGCCAGCCGGACGCCATCGCGCATGGACACCATCTGCTTTTGCTCAATGATGGCTACCTCCTGTAACTTTTTCAGGACGTCGGTCTGTGCACGGGCAGTAAAGCTGTTCAGGCAAAGTAGCAGGCCGAAGACGAGTAGAGCTGATATAGAGTGTTTTTTCATAATTTGGGGTTTGATTTTCGTAGGGAAGCGGTGAAATAACGGACTTATATCCCGAAAACAAAAGGCCAGACCTGACAGAAATCTGGTTATGTTCAGGTTGACATATCCTCTCACTGTACCATACAGCACCCATTTTCTCCTTTACTATGCCCTGGCTCCTTCTACTCCTGACTCATCTTTTTTCGACACCAATTGGCCCAACCCCCGCCAAAACCTACCCGATTGGGCAAATCAAAACGCCGATGGGCGAGGTCCTTTTCTGGCTCCACGACGAGACGCCGAACCACAAAACGAGTTTCATCAAACTGGCCAATCAAAACTATTGGGACACGCTGACGTTTAACCGGGTCATTCCCGACTTTGTGGTGCAGGGCGGCTGCCCCGACACCCCGGCGGGTTTTTCTGATTCGCCCTATCTGCTGAAACCCGAATTCAGTCCGAACCTCCGCCATATCTACGGAGCCGTTGGAGCCGGTCGCGACGATAACCCCGGCAAACTCTCGGCAGGTTGTCAGTTTTACATCGTCCAGAAAAAGGAAGGGTTAGCGCGGCTCGATGACAACTACACCGTATTTGGACAAGTCTTCAAAGGCATGGACGTAATCGACGCCATCGTAGCCGTAAAAACCGACAAGGCCAATGCGCCCCTGACGCCCATTACACTGGACGTAAACGTTATTCAAATGACGGCTTCGGCGTTAAAAAAGGCGGGGTACGTAGTGAAGTGAGTCGACTTCAGCCTTACAACTGCGCCAGCAAGTACAGCACCGCCATACGTACCGCCACGCCGTTTTCTACCTGATCGAGGATGATGCTGTGCGCCGAATCAGCCGCGTCGGAGGTTAGTTCGACGCCCCGGTTGATGGGGCCGGGATGCATGAGTACAATGGGCCGGTCCAGTTCGTCGAGCATCTGCTTTGAGATGCCGAAATACAGCGAATACTCACGCAGTGACGGGAAATACTTGATTTGCTGCCGCTCCAGCTGAATGCGCAGCACGTTGGCTACGTCGCACCAGGTCAGGGCTGCCCGCACGTCGTGCCCCACGCGGACGCCGAGGGCTTCGATATACTTCGGAATCAGTGTTTTAGGACCACATACCATCACCTCCGCGCCCTGTTTCTGCAAACAAAAGATATTGGACAACGCCACCCGCGAGTGCGTAATATCGCCGATGATAGCGATGCGTTTGCCCGCTACGTCGCCAAGTTTTTCGCGGATGGAAAACGAGTCGAGCAGAGCCTGCGTGGGATGTTCGTGGGTGCCGTCGCCCGCGTTAACAACGTTGGCTTTGATGTGTTTGATGAGGTAATGGGGTGCGCCGGGGCTGCTGTGCCGCATCACCACCATATCGACCTTCATGGCCAGAATGTTGTTGACCGTATCCAGCAGGGTTTCGCCCTTGGTAACCGACGAGCCGGACGCCGAAAAGTTGACAACATCGGCAGAGAGCCGCTTTTCGGCCAGCTCGAACGACAGGCGAGTACGGGTCGAATTCTCAAAAAAAACGTTGGCAATCGTCAGATCGCGCAACGTTGGCACTTTTTTGATGGGTCGGTTCAGCACTTCTTTGAACTGCCCGGCAGTGTCGAGAATCAGGTCGATGTCAGACGCGGTAAGGTCTTTGATACCCGTCAGGTTG
>JACMPG010000336.1 GCA_014377625.1 Spirosoma sp. | reverse complement strand
GGTATTATCTGCATTGGACAGACCGCGTGGGAAGGTGGTCCGTTTCAAAAAGCCGTTGTTCAGCTTATGACCGAGTTATCGGCCCGGCACCGGGTTGTGTTTGTCGATTATCAGTACACGATCAAAGACCTTGCGCAGGGTTTGCTGGGTCGTTCCGAAGTACCGATACGACCGCTGCTCCACGCGGGTGAATCGCTGACTACCCAAAAACTGGCCAATGGGTCTGAAACGTATACCTGGCAACCCCCACCCATGCTACCCATCAACTGGCTCCCCAATGTACTGCACGACAGACTGGTTACCTGGAATGCCAATCGGCTGGTGAAGGGATTACGGAAGGTCATGGGTAAATTGGGCATTAAGCACCCATTGGTTATAAATGCCTTCAATCCTGTTTTTGGCGTTCCAATGCTGCATCAGCTCAACGAGTGCGCTACGATCTATTACTGCTTCGATGAGATAACCCTGTCGCCCTGGATGAGCCGTCACGGAGGCCGATTTGAAAAGGCGTATCTACCGCAGGTCAATGCTGTTGTTACCACGTCCGAAACGCTGCGCCGGGCCAAAGAGGTGTTGCAGCCCAATGCGTACTGCGTAAAAAATGGCGTGAACTTCGATCTCTTCAATCACGCCCGGCAATTAGTTACGAATCAGCCACCGGCGCGGCCCGTAGTGGGCTACCTCGGCACCGCCGACGACCGTATAGACCTGCCTTTGGTAAAACACTGCGTGCAAACCATGCCCGACGTTGACTTTGTTTTTGTCGGTAACGTAAATGAACCAGCCATTTTACAGCAACTAACGCCCTATCCGAACGTGCGCTTCGAGCCCGCCCGCCCGGTCAATGACCTGCCCCCGCTGCTGGCGCAGATGAATGTGGCCATAATCCCATTTGTCTGTAACCCCCACACCTACACAATTTACCCCCTGAAAATCAACGAGTATCTGGCCGCCGGTTTGCCCGTAGTGGCCACGCCATTCTCTCTGCTTGATGACTTTACCGGTGTTATTGAACTGGCCGACTCACCCACTGCCTTTGCCAACGCCCTGCGTACTGCACTGGCCGATACCAGTTCCGAACGGATAGCGCAACGGGTGGCAATGGCGCAGGGTAATTCGTGGGCCAGGCGTTCGGAGGAGTTCGAAACAGTACTTGATCGACTGGTATTGCACGCGGTCAGTGCAGGCTCCTGAAAACATACCTACCTAACGGTCAGGCAGCTCAGGCAGAAAGACACTACCTTAGCGTTAGTTCATACACAACCAATCTGCTTATGCATCTGCTGCACAATCCCAACTGGATCAACCAGCATCAATATCCATATCAAAGCCTGGCGGAGGTACCACAGTCCGTTTTTGACGCCATCAACACGAGGCTGGTGGCCCGCCAAACTACCGAACCTGTGGTGTCTATCATCGTGGCGGCCTACAACGAGGAGGTAAATCTGATCCGGTGCATAAGTACGCTGTCGGCTATAGATACGGCAGTTGCTTATGAAATTATCGTGGTCAATAATAACTCCGCCGACCGGACGCAGGAAACGATTGACCGGCTGCGGGTTCGTGGCTTCTACCAACCTATTCAGGGGTGCGGCCCGGCCCGGCAACTGGGACAGGAACAGGCTCTTGGTACATACGTACTGCTGGCCGATGCCGACTGTTTTTACCCCGCCACCTGGCTGGACACCATGCTTCAGAAACTCAGACAACCAGGCGTGGTCTGCGTCTATGGCAGCTATTCCTTCATGAGCGTACCCGGCATACCCCGCTGGCAACTGGCCATACACGAAGCCCTGCGGGACATTATCAGAAAGATAAGACACCTGAAACGCCCTTACCTGAATGCTTATGGCATCAGTCTGGGATACGTCAGGAAAGCCGGGCTGACGGTTGGCTTTATCATGCACAATACCTGGGGAGACGACGGTCGACTGTGTTTCGATTTGATGCAGCACGGACGGGTGGTAGCCATGAATACCACATCGGCCCGCGTCTGGACCGGCCCCCGAACCCTGCTGCGAGATGGTAACATGAAGCAGGCGTTATGGATCCGCCTGTCGCGCGAGGTACGCAGCCTGCGCCATTATCTGACACCCGAAAAACCTCACGACACCAAGACATCGAAGAATTAAACCGGCCACTAACCGGCGCAAAACACCTTCCTGACGTACCCAACTACCTCATCGGGCGTTTTGGCGTGCAGGATAGTTGCTCCAGAAAGAGCCGGAAAAATCGTTTCGTACTCGTTGAAGTCGTGTTCTTTACCACCACCGGGTTTCGACAGAATGATGTTGGTACCGCCAAAATAGCTGGCCAGTGCCGCCGTGCCGCCATGCATCGAAATAAAGTGGCTACAGTTGGCATAGACCATCAGCTGAAACTGGTTGTAGTTTTCTACCGACTCCCGGTGCTGCCCGTAAAGGTCATTCATCAGTAGCACGTCGGGATGGTGTTGCCGTAGCCAGGCGTGTTCGTGAAGGTCGAGCGTTTCGCTGTTGTCGCCCACAATCTGCGTGGCCAGCGGGCGGTTATAGACAATCTGGTAGCGGTCCCGACACGCCGTAATAATCTGGCCAAGTACGTCGATAGGCAGAAAATTGACTGGTGGTCCATCCCATTCCATATTGTATTTATTGGCGATAACGAGCGTTGGTTTCAGGTACATGAACTGGTCATTCCGGTAGTGTTCGCGAAATGGTACCCGCGCCCATTTCGAGTAATCGAAGGTGGGGCTGTGGGTCATATTTGGTACATCATAGTAGCCATATCCCGTTTGCCAGACCCGTTTGTCATACTTTTCGAGATGGCTGGGGCTGAAAAAGTAGAATGGTTTTGTGTTCGTACAGCCGATAGTTTGTTTCAGGGTCCCGTTCAGAAAATGCCAGTAGGCGAAGGGTAGTACATACCGCAGTTCCTGATCAAATTCACCCCGGTACTCAATAACTTTATACGGCTGTTTGCGGCCATAGTCTCGTCCCAGAAAGCGGAGCTGGTTGATTCGGGCAAAGTAATTATCACGCACGAAGTAGCGCAGATCATGCCGAAGCCGGGGATAGTTCACGGCAGCAATAACGTATAATAGTTTGAGTATCAGTTTTTGCATAACAACGTTTTATACAATTTCCTCATACAGGCTTATCAACCGCCGGGCCGTGTTTTGCCAGGAAAAGAGGGCAGCCCGCTCCAGTCCTCTCCGGCGCAGGTCAGCCCGCAGGCCAGCCTGCGTCAGGAGTTTATGGATTCCATCGGCCATGTCTGTTACCGATGCCGGATTGGCGAGCAGAGCCGCATTCCCGGCCACTTCGGGCATAGCCGAGGTGCTGGCCGTCAGTACAGGCGTTCCGCAGGCCATCGCTTCCAGAATGGGCAGACCGAAACTTTCGCGCAGCGACGGACACAAAAATACCGTAGCCGCATTATACACCAGCGGCAGCGTTGTATTTGGAATATAGCCACTCAGAATAATGTCGTTGGTCAGGGACTGTCCGCCAATCTCGGCCAGTACGGCGTTGACATACTCGGCTGATACGTTCGACATAACCAGCGGCAGTGTTAACTGACCATTCCGTTTCAGTTGCAGTAACGCCCGGAGTACGTTCGGCACGTTCTTTTTGGGGTCGGTATTTCCCAGGAAAAAAATGAATTCGACGGGCAGATTATACTGAACCCGCGCCCGGCTCAGCGCGTCGGCATCATCGATAACCCGGAACTGCTGGCTCACCGCGTTATGTACCGTCACGACGCGGTCCGGGTCAATATGCAGGTGGTCAATAATCCGCTGGCGTTCGAAATCCGATACCGTTACAATTCGGCTGGCCGTGGCCATAACACGGGGTACGTTCCAGCGTCGGTACAGGTTACCGAATCGCTGGTAAGCATTGCCGCCCACAATGGCCTTTTCCAGAAAGATAATGTCGTGCAGCGTCACTACCAGCGGCACCGGGCAGCGCAGTGGGGCCGTATTAGCCGTACAGTGGAGGATATCGACGTTGTGTTGTCGGGCCGCTTTGGGGAGGGCATATTGCTCCCAAACCGGATAAGGTCCGCCAGGTAGTTCAACTATTTTTACGTGAGGAACAGTGGGTAACCCCTGCCGATTGGTGTCGGGCTTAGCAAAGACGACGTATTCATGTTGTGGATTGCTGGCTAATGCGGCAATGGTCTCCAGGGCCACAATGTCCATACCGTGCCGATGGGGTCGTAAAAGCCGCTGGGCTTCAATACCAATTCTCATAATAGATGTAAGTACTACCCAACGTGCCGGTAGTTACCGACAAAATAAGGTGGGCAAGTTAAGCAGCGGGAAAATAAGTATGGATAAATTCGGTATCGACACTATACCAGTGGGGCAATGCAGCGGGCGAGGCAACCGCCACCGCTGCCGGTGACCCATCGGGCAGGCTGAATCCCAATACAGTCCAGCAACCGGCTTTGGTAGCCCCAATATTTTTAGCTGATAGCTGATGGTTGCCGTCCATGCACGGCACAGCGGGCAAGTCGGCTCCAACGCCCAAACCCGTAGTTTTCAGCAAGGCTTCTTTGCGGGTCCAGAAACGGTAAAACAACGCAACGGCATCGTCACTTTCCAAAATATGCTGTTGCTCGGTTAAGCCGAACGTAACGGGCAACAGTGACGCTACCGGAAAATCAGGTTTGTATTCTTCCACGTCGATCCCAACCGGCACGCGTCCTACGGCAATCAGCACCCAGTTTCCCGCGTGGGCTACGTTTATATGCCAGTCTGGATGATTGGTTAGTTCAGGCTTTTGGTTGGGGCCAACATCAATAACTACCCCGGCGGGCGGCTGGCTGAGGTACAAACCCATCAGGATGCGCAACAGCCCGCGTCCGGCTATGTGCCGCTGCCGGTCGGACACTTGCCGGTATCGGTCGGCGCGTTGCTGCTCTTCGGGCTGGAGCAGGGCATAAAGCCGGGCTATATGGGTGGAGTAGTCGGGTAGAAAGAAACGAAATACAGCTGCCTCGTCAGCCCAGACAGCCGCCATTGCCGATGTCCAGACTGGATCTGTGAAGGTGGAACAGGAAATACGCGCAATCGTCATAATTTCAGCCACTAACACGACAAATATAGATCATTAAGGTAGTTAAAAACAATATGCTGTAACGTATTTGGTTATATTGTCTATTAATCAGCTATAATAGTGACGACTGTCCTGATACGAAGTCTAAAGAGAAGCCTTACACCAAATCAGTTTAATAGTCAGGACA
This sequence comes from Spirosoma sp., assembly GCA_014377625.1. Classification (GTDB taxonomy): domain Bacteria; phylum Bacteroidota; class Bacteroidia; order Cytophagales; family Spirosomataceae; genus Spirosoma. The sequence goes on along the minus strand of JACMPG010000336.1, from coordinate 11,555 downwards.
AGTTTCGTGGGCATGGTTGGGCCTTTTTTTACGGGTAAGATCGCGAGAAGACTGCACTGGCGTTGGCTGAGGTATGCTGTGCTGCCTGGCGTCTGCTACGTGGCTGCTGTCTGCGTGGCCACAGCGCAGACCTGCCCGGAATCAGGTGGGCAACTGGTGCTGAACGAAACGTTTGGCACATCCGCCCAGGCCGACCCGCTCCCTGCGGGCCAGACCAGCTATCGGTACGCCAATTACGCATGTCCCAACGATGGCGAATATACCGTCCGAACATCGCTCGACAGTTCGTGCTTCGGCAATACCTGGCATGTTATACCACGCGACCATACACCCGGTACTGTAGGAGGCAACATGCTGCTTGTGAACGGCGATGCCAGGCCTGGTGAGTTTTTCCGACAGTCGGTAACAGGTTTGTGCGCCAACACGGCCTACGAAGTGTCTGTCTGGGCGTTGAATCTGTTACAGGCTAATACGTGCTTTCCCACCATCCAGCCTAACCTGACCATGCGGATCGAATCAGCATCGGGGCAGGTCCTGCAGGAAATCAACCTCGGCAACCTGCCCGAAACGACTACGCCCATCTGGCAACGCTACACTACCGTGTTCAGCGTTTCGCAGGCGAGTGCTACCGTTGTGGTTCGGTTCATCAACAACCGGGGCGAGGGCGGCTGCGGTAACGATATGGCCCTTGACGATCTGCAACTGCGGCAGTGTACGGCCTGCGCCACCAGCCCCATCCAGATTCCCGACGCCTTTTCGCCCAACCAGGACGGTCTCAACGACGATCTGGTTATTTTTCTCGATCCACTAATTTCATTCGATCTCACCATCTATGACCGCTGGGGTACTGTTATCTTTGCCAGCAGCAGCCCCAACACCCACTGGAACGGTACATACAACGGACAGCCATGCCCACCCGGCAATTATACGTACCGAATCACGTACCGGCTCGGTGGACCAACCGACCCGGCCAAACCTTTTATCAAAACGGGGCAGGTCATGCTGCTACGCTGATGCCAACGAATTCTGATGAGTAACACCCGCAAGGCCATGAACGGTGGCAAATGGATTACCATTGCCACGACCATATCGACGGTATTTCAGTTTTCGCAGGTGGCTGTACTGGCCCGCCTGCTCAACCCCTCCGACTTTGGAGTGGTCAGTGTCAGCAATCTGGTCATTGGCTTTTTTGGTGTCTTCGCCAATCTGGGTTTCTCCAACTCGATCATCTATAAGCAGGAAAGCGACCGCAAAGTACTTTCAACGCTGTACTTCCTGAATATGCTGGTGGGGTTGCTGATGTTTGTACTGGTCTATCTCAGTACACCCTACATCGTTGCTTTTTACAAAGAACCCCGCTTAGAGCGACTGCTTCATATTGCCTCGTTTTACTTTGTAGTGGTATACTTCGGCCAAATTTACCTATTTCTGATGGAGAAAGAACTGCGGTTCCGATCAGTAGCGCAGATTGATATTGTGGGCAGCATAGTGGCTGTTACCGTTACGCTCGTGCTGGCCTATAACGACTACCGCGAACTGTCATTGGTGGTGGGAGCACTGGTAGGACAGGTGGTGCGGTCGGCGGGGCAGATGGTGGCAGGGCGGGCCTTATTCCGGCCTATGCTCGCCTTTTCGATAGCCGATATTAAAGAACACCTGCGCTTCGGGGTCTATAACCTCGGCGACGGGATCCTGGGTTTTATTCAGCTCAACATCGACGCAATTCTCATCGGCAAATTATTGGGCGTCACGCAACTGGGCTTTTATACGTTGGCGTATCAACTGGCTGTTTTTCCAATCAATAAGTTAAACCCCATTATTTTGCAGGTAGCGTATCCGCTGCTGGCCAAAATAAAGGAGAGTAACGAGAGTCTGAAAAACTCGTACCTCAAGATTCTGGATTTCATCAGCTACTGCAATTTTCCGTTACTGGCCGGGCTATTCATTACCGCCAATAGTGTTGTACCCCTGTTCTACGGACCGGGCTGGGGCGAGACGGTTCATCTGATCCAGATTTTTGTGTTTGTGAGCGTCTTTTTCTGCATGAGCCACCCGCTCTTTACCCTGGCGTTTACGAAAGGGAAGCCCAACCTGCTGTTCTACCTCAACGTGGGCACTATATTGGTAAAAGTACCTCTGATCTACGTAGGCGGCCTTTATTACGGCACAACGGGCGTGGCCGTGGCGTTTCTGGTGGCTACGTTTTTGAATACGATGGCCAACTTCATGATTGTACAGTCGCTCATCGGCAATTTCTTCCGGACATTCCTCGAAAACCTGGCCAAGCCCGTTCTTTTCTGCCTGATCATGGTAGGTACCGTAGCCCTTTATAAACTACTGTTCGGCTACGAAGGGCCAATCCATACTGCTGCCCAAATCATCATTGGCGGGGCCGTCTATGGGGGTCTTACACTACGCTATAAACTCTCCTTCGCCCAAATCATGGCGTACCGGCAGGCGTTATAACGGATTAGCGCGGCTGGAAAGCCGCGCTAATCTATCAGTTTGCGTCGCCGGGGAGGTTGTTGGCAGCATCGTCGAACGGTTTTTGCCCGTCGGTATCCATGTCTGCCTCGTCGGGTTCGGGATCGCCTTTGAGGTTCAGGTCGGTGCGGTGCCGTAGTTTCTTGTCATCAACGGTGCGATTCAAAAACTGATTGATCTTATCAATATCAAAACTCGTCGTGATTTCGCCGAATGAGTTGATTTGAATATCGAAGCCTTCAAGTTCTTTGTGAACGCGGGGCTTTTCGTTTTCGTCGGGGTTCGTTTTTTTCTTTGCCATGTTGGTATAACTAAAATGGTACGCAGATGACACAGATGTTGCTGATTTTCGCAGATATTCTTCCAAAATCTGTGACGATCAGTAGCATTCGCGTTTTTTCATAAAGTCGTTAATGCTGACGCCAACCGCCCTACCGTCTCATCCCTGCCAATTATTTCCATAGTCAGCATCAGGTCAGGGCCGGTGCCGGTACCGGTCAGGGCCAGGCGCATGGCCTGCATGATTTTGCCCTGCTTAATGCCCGCCTGCGTCATGGTGTCGGCCAGGAGGTGTTTGATGTTATCGGCCATGAACGGTCCCTCGTATCCCTGCAATGCGTCTCTAAAAGCGGTTACGGCGGTTTTGGCATCATCATTCCACTTGGCCGCTACGATGCTTTCGTCGTATGTGGCAGGCGCGTTGAAGATGGTGCTGGCTTCCCCGAAAATCTCGCGGGCAAAATTCACGCGGCCTTTCAGCAATGACACAATTTTCTCAGCTTTTTCGGGTGGGCAGTCGTACCCGGCGGCTTCGGCCTGTTGCTGCACGGCGGGGGCCAGTTCAGCATCGGGCCGCTCGCGAATGTACTGGTGGTTGAACCACTGCGCCTTCTGAATATCGAACCGCGCCCCGGCTTTGTGAACCTGCGCCAGATCGAACGTAGCAATTAGTTCATCCATCGAAAACAGCTCCTGCTCGGTACCGGGGTTCCAGCCCAGCAGAGCCAGAAAATTGACCGTCGCTTCGGGCAGGTAGCCTTCTTCACGAAAACCCTTTGCCACTACGCCCGTAGCGGGATCAGTCCACTCGAGCGGGAAAATGGGAAAACCACCGAGGTCGGCGTCGCGCTTGCTGAGCTTGCCGTTCCCTTCAGGTTTGAGCAGCAGCGGCAGGTGCGCAAACTGCGGCATGGTGTCCTCCCAACCCAGATAGCGGTACAACAGCACGTGCAGCGGTGCCGACGGCAGCCACTCTTCGCCCCGAATTACGTGCGTGATATTCATCAGATGGTCGTCCACGATGTTGGCCAGATGATACGTTGGCAACCCGTCGGATTTTAGCAAAACTTTATCGTCGATGGCTGACGAATGCACGTTTACCCAACCCCGGATAATGTCGTGCAGCCTGACCTCTTCCTTGCGCGGGGTTTTGAGTCGAATTACGTGCGGCTCGCCCGCGTCAATACGAGCACGAACCTCGTCAGGCTTCAGGGTCAGCGAGTTGCGCATCTGAGTGCGCGTAATAGCGTTGTACTGCGCGGCTGGTGCGTTGGCCGCTTCGAGCCGCTGCCGCATGGCGTCCAGTTCATCGGCGGTGTCGAAGGCGTAGTAGGCTTTGCCTTCGTCAACGAGTCGCTGGGCTTCTTTCTGGTAAATAGCGCGTCGTTCCGACTGCCGGTACGGGCCATCGGGACCGCCCACGCCCTGCCCTTCGTCAATATTGATGCCGGCCCAGCGCAGAGCCTCGATGATGTAGTCTTCGGCACCCGGCACAAACCGATTCTGGTCAGTGTCTTCGATACGCAAAAGCATTTTACCGCCCATCTTGCGGGCAAACAGGTAATTATACAGCGCGGTACGCACCCCGCCAATATGAAGCGGTCCCGTAGGACTGGGCGCAAACCGAACGCGAACATTTTGTTGCATGTGAATGGTAATTATGAATTTTGAATGAGTGGATCGGTACGCCGAAGCGGGTAAAGTATGGCTGTAGCGATGGGGCTGAAGCCGACTTCACTACGACAGCCATATTCTATCCGCTTCGGCGCACCGATTCACTCATTCAAAATTCACTCATTGAACTGCTATAACTGAGATTTCGACGTTTACGTCTTTGGGTAGGCGGGCTACTTCGACGGTTTCGCGGGCGGGGGGGTATGCCACTGCGGGATCAAGGAGAAAAAACGCGCCGTAGATTTCGTTGATAGCCGCAAAATTATTCATGTCTTTTACGAAGATACTGGCTTTTACGATGTTGGTGTAGTCCATACCAGCCGCTTCGAGAATGGCACCAATGTTTTCCATTACTTTGCGCGTCTCGGCCCTGATATCGCCCTGCGTAGCCAGTTCGGCGGCTATCTGTCCCGATACGTACAGTGTTCCTTTGGCCGATGCGGCATCGACAAAAACCGCCTGACTATACGGTCCGATGGCTGCCGGGGCCTTTTCGCTATAAACAATTTGCTTCTGCATAGTTTCTCTCCTAATCAAGCCACAAAGGTAACGCATGACCGACCAACACCTGATTATCTTCGTTAAAAACCCCATTGCCGGTACCGTCAAAACCCGCATTGCCCGCACCGTTGGCAACGACCGCGCGGTGCAGGTCTATCAGCACCTGCTACGCCATACGCAGGACACGGTGGCCCAACTCTCTCAGCACCGCGTAGTGTATTACGGCGATTTTGTAAATCCCGATGATGGCTGGAACAACTACGACAAGCACCTGCAAACCGGCAACGACCTCGGCCAGCGCATGCTCAACGCTTTTCGGGAGCGGTTCGATGCCGGAGCCAACCGGGCCGTTGTCATTGGCAGCGATTGCCTCACCATCACTCCCGACCATATCCGGCTGGCATTCGACGCCCTCGATGAGGCCGACATCGTGATTGGCCCGGCCACCGACGGCGGGTACTACCTGCTCGGTATGAAAGAACCGCACGATTTTCTGTTTACCGATATGCCCTGGAGCCAGCCCGAACTGCGCCAGCTTACCGAACTTGCCATTCTGCAACACAACCTGACGTTTAAGCGGCTTGACGAACTTACTGACATTGACGAATGGGACGACTACGAACGCGCCCTTAGTAACGTATGAATACACAACCCAACCTGCCTGAATCCCGCTTCGACGCGCTAAAAAACCGACTCTTCGGTCGACTCGGCAAAAATGAACCCTACCGGATTGTCTATTACCGGGGATTTGGAGGACCAGCCCAGGCAAATGAACCCGGCAGTATCTGGCTCAAAGGCAGGGTTTTGCGCGAGCGAGATTTGTCTACGCCCTCCGACCGGGATACTTTCTGGCATAATCTGCTGGCTACCTACCAGCGTTTCGAGAGCGACGAAGTACCCGGCGTAACGGTCCGCATCGACGCATTTGGCGAAACGCATACGACCGTAACAGACAAAGAAGGATATTTTGATCTGACCATTCACCCGCCCCAGAACCTGCCGCCCGGTCGGGTATGGTTTCCGGTAAGGTACGCGCTTGATGGCATCGTGCAACCTAACACGGGCGAGCCGGTGGTGAATGATGGGTATCTGATGGTACCGCCGTTGTTCAGTCAGTTTGGGGTTATTTCGGACATTGACGATACGGTGCTGGTGACCGGGGCCACGAGTTTACTGCAAACCGCCCGACTCACGTTTCTGGGCAATGCCTACACCCGGCTGCCGTTTGCGGGCGTAGCGGCTTTTTACCGGGCGTTGCAAAGCGGTCCCGTCACGACACTGTTCAATCCCATTTACTACGTATCGAGCAGCCCCTGGAATCTGTATGATTTGCTGATCGATTTTTTCCGGATTCAGGGCATTCCGAAAGGGCCGATTTTACTGCGCAATTTTGGGCTGAACCGGGAGACGTTCTCGTCCGAAGGACACCACATCCATAAACTCGCCATGATTCGGAAGGTACTGGACGTGAATCCCAGTCTGGCGTTCATCCTCCTCGGCGACAGCGGTCAGCAGGACCCCGAAATCTACGCGCAGGTAGTCCGCGAAAACCCCGACCGCATCCGGGCCATCTACATCCGTGACGTGACGCCCGAAACGCGCGACGCATCAGTACGCGAACTCATACGCACCACCGACGCCCACAACGTACCGATGCTGCTTGTGGCCGACACCGTAGCAGCCGCCGAACACGCAGCCGCCAACGGCTTCATCGACCCCGACACCCTACCCGAAATCCGCGCCGACCGCGAAGCCGATCAGTGAATCTCTTTACACGTCTGACCTACTTGAGCGAATAGGCTTTTACGGTGTTGTGGAAAAAGGTGGGTACAAACAGCATTTGGGTGGCTGGATTATAGCCAATATCTGCCGAGTTGATTTTATCTGCCGATGTATCGGATTTCAGTTCGGTTGAGCCGTCGGGGTGGATGAGCCAGATTTTGCCACCCCATTCGGTAACCATATAGCTCTTGCTTCCCAACGCCACAATACCATCAATCCCGCCCATTCCCTTCGCCACGGTACCTATGGTTTTGGTCGTTGGATTCATCGTCAGCAGAGAACCATCGCCGTTGCCAATCAGCAGTTGGTTGTCTTCAAACAAAAGGCCGTTGGGTCCCTTAAGTGGTGCTCCCGCCAGGACAAGCTTCGTCTCTCCTTTACTGATCGACCAGATTTTGCTGTCGCCCGAATCCGTGACGTACACAATGCCTTTTTTGGCGTCTACAGCAATATCATTGAGAAACTTGGCTCCCTCAATTGGGTAACGGTTGATTATTTTTCCGGTAGCCAGGGCTATTTCTGCTACCTGATTCATCTCGGTAACGTATAGCTTGTTGCCCAAAATGCCCATGCCTTTGGTCGAGTTGAGACCCTCCGTGAACTTCAGCTTAATCACCTTTCCGTCCTGACCGACTTTGGCGATGTAGCTGCTCTTATTTCCCAATTCGGGATTTCCGTTGATACAGGCTACGTACAGCATATTCGTTGCCGGATCGAGCAAGACGCATTCGGGGGTTCGGAGCAGTGTTGTATCCGTTTCCCATACGGCTTTTAGGGTTGTGTTCTGGGCCTGGGCGGAGATAGCGGTGCTGAGCAGCAGGCTTGTTAGCAGGGTAAAGGCAGTTTGTTTCATGGATTGATTGATTTATTTATTTGGTTGGTAATTGGTTGGGTAACATCGTTGTCTCGTCCGTATAGTTGATCAAGGTACGCTGACCAATATGTTGCCGTTGGCTTCAGCCAACGGAGTTCTTCATTTTCTACTGCGGTCAATGGCCTGATACAACGCTTCTACTACATTGGTGCGTGTGTTCAGGGTGCTGATGCGGTTGTTCTCACGAGTGGGATAGACGCGGTTACTCAGAAACACATACGATAGATTGTATTTCGGGTCGGGATCAACCCAGATGAACGTACCCGTAAAACCCGAATGCCCGAAACTCGACGGGGTTGCCGAGCGGGGGGCGTTGCCGGTATAGGCGAACGACGGTTTGTCGAAGCCCAGCCCGCGCCGGTTGCCGAGTTCGGGAAACTGGTAGCGCGTAAATTCGGCCATCGTTTTCGCCGAGATATACCGCTTTCCACCGTACTCTCCCCCGCGCCGGTACATCTCCACCATCTTCATCAGATCGTTGGCCGACCCAAACAGCCCCGCGTGACCCGACAGCCCGTTGAGCATGGCCGCGCCTTCGTCGTGGACGCGCCCCCAGATGAGCGTGTGGCGAAACAGCGAATCATATTCCGTCGGCACAAGGCGGCTGAGCGGATAGTACCGGCGTGGATTAAACGTCAGGGTTCCGGCACCGAGCGGCTCGTAAAACGTCTTGCCCAGGAACGGCTCGAAATCCTCACCCGTAATATTTTTGACCACCAGCGGATACATGATGAACGACAAATCAGAATAGACATATTCTTTCTTGGCGTTCAACGGCGAGTCTTTGATCTGCTGATAGATCGTTTTTGAGTAATTTTTGAACAGGTACAGACTGTCGGTCACTTCGATAGGGAAACGGGCCGAGCGTACGAACTTGAACGTTCTGGGCTTGAAGGTGCCGTCGGGATTCTTCGTGTCTTTCCAGAACGGAATCCAGGCTTTGAGCTGGGCCTGATGCGTCAGCACGTCGCGCCAGATAAGTTTGGCCTTATTCGATTTTTTCAGGAACGGCAGGTACGTCGCCATTGTGGTGTCGAGATCGAACTTGCCTTCGTCCACGAGTTTCATCAGCGCGGGCGTGGAGGTACTGACCTTCGTAACCGACGCCATACCGAACAGGTCGCTCAACTGCGTGGGTGGCGGGGTCAGGATACCGGCACTGTGGGCTACCGTATCGTTATAGGTATGGTAGCCGTACGCTTTGCGGAAAATGACTTTTCCGTCTTTCACCATCTGCACTACGCAACCCGGAAACGCCTTTTGGGTCAGTCCAACGTTCACGAGCGAATCGACCCGCTGCGCCAGAAACGTACCGTCGATGCCTACCTCTTCGGGAATGGTGTATTTCATCCGACCAACGGGCTGTACAGAAATCCCGTCACCGTAGCGAAACCGCTGATTGACCGTTACGGGCAGCTTTCCCGACGCGCCAATAGCCCCAAAAATCAACTGCGCCGACAGCTCTTCGGTGTAGTTGGTAAGCTGATACGGCATTACAATGGCCCGCGCATTTTCGATACTACGGTCGGGCCTAACGGTATCGTTCGGAAAGGTCAGTAAGTCCAGAGAATAGGCGTTACCAAACACCGTCACAACGGCTTTGCCGGTGGCCACCAGTTCACTGACCAGTTCGGCAGTTTTGGGTTGCAGTCCGTACCGGCGGGGCCGGATATTGGACAGATGCACATCTACCAGCAGCAAATTATAGTTCTGAAGCGAGTCGCGGAGCCGGGCCGCGTCGGCCTCGGACGAACGCGACGAAATAGTAAAATGCGACATAGGCGCGTAGTTTCCAGCCATATTCTGGAACGCCGTAACGGTATCGCTTTCTACCGCCACCGTGGCAATCCGCAGGGTATCCAGGCCCTGTAACGGCAGGATGTTTTTATCATTCTTGAGAACGGTCAGGCTGGCTTCGGTAAGCTGGCGGTTCAGCAGCACATCCTGCACGGGGTTCAGGTCACGCACCAGATTATCCAGCACGATGGGTTTGTAGGTATCCAGACCCACCCAGGCTTTGGCCCGCAATACTTTCCGGCACCGTTGATCGATGCTTTCCTGCGAGATACGCCCGTCTGCAATAGATTTTTTGATGAGCGCGATAGCTGCCGGTACGTCTTCGGTAAACTCCAGCACATCGATGCCCGCTTCGATACCCAATTGATCGGCCTGACCCGCCGGAAAGTATTTCGTGACGCCCTTCATGTTCATGGCATCCGAAAACGTAAGCCCCCGAAACCCCAGTTCATCTTTGAGCAGATTGGTCACGATACTGGGGGAGAGCGTAGAGGGTCGATTACGGGTGCTGTCCAGAGCAGGAATGCTCAGGTGCGCCACCATCACACCCGCTGCCCCGGCGTTTATGAGTTGCCGGAACGGATAGAGTTCAAGCGAATCGAGTTGGGCGCGGCTTTTGGTGATCAGCGGTAAATCGTAATGAGAATCGGTGCCGGTATCGCCGTGGCCTGGAAAATGCTTAATGCTGGTCATCAGGCGATTATCCTGCATCCCGCGCATGTAAGCCAGGGCTTTGCGGGCCACATCGTACTTGTTCTCGCCGAACGACCGGAAGTTGATGACCGGGTTATTGGGGTTGTTGTTGACGTCGGCGGTAGGCGCGAAGTTGACGTGAACACCCAACCGACGCGCCTGTTTAGCCAGGTTGACCCCCATCCGGTAAATGAGCGAATCGCTGCCCGGTCCCTGCATGGCTCCGAGCGTCATCTGGTACGGATAACGAACCGTACTGTCTAAGCGCATGGCCAGTCCCCATTCGGCATCCATCGCAATCAGCAACGGCACCGACGAGAGAGCCTGCAATCGGTTCGTAATTTTAGCCTGGCGGATGGGACCACCCTGAAAAAAAACTACCCCGCCGAGTTTGTTGGTGCGCACGAGCGTCACGAGCGAGTCTTCGTAGCTGGCCCGGCCCCGGTTGGAGTACCCCGCCACCATAATCAACTGACTAATGCGTTCGTCGGGCGTGAGGCTGGTAAAAACCGAGTCGGCCCATTGATTCTGACGTTCGCTCAGTTGCAGAAAAGCGGGTAGTGTCTGCGCAACCGCAGTGGCCGTCAGAGAAAAAGAAACAAGAAGGGTAAGCAGAGACCGGCAGTGGGTGGTCATATCGTCTTTGAAACAGATTTAGCTTCAAAGATAACCAGTAGGTCGTACACTCTTGTGCAACCAGCCGCGAATAGCGGTACCGGACGTGGGCGATACGACCTACTTCCGATACCGGCTGCGGTACACGGGCCCAACGCCAAAACCGTAGCCGAGCGAGAGCGTAAACGCCGAATTATTAATCCGCAGATTATTATTAGTCGTTATATCGGACAGTCCGTAGGTGTAGCGGGCGTCGATCAAAAACCGCTGAGCCGTCCCCAAACCGGGCCAGTTAAGCTGAAAACCGGCTAATACACCCAAATCAACGGGTCTGAACTCGCTGCTGATGTCGCGGGTTGCCTGCGCACGACCGTTTTCGATAATGCTCGACTGCTTAGCATTTAGCTTAAATGCCAAAGCCGGGCCGAAATATACGTTAGGCCGAAAATTACCTTTCAGGGTCAAAAAATAACGCAGGGCTATCGGAATTTCGAGGTAGTTGACCGTCCGCTTATCGCTGTTGACAACCGGACCAGGTACGTTGTACTTCGCCCCCCGCTGACTGTACAGCACATCTCCCGAGATACCGAAGTGATTCAGCGAACTATACATCAGAAACGCACCCGCCGAAATACCGGGCTTGGACGAGAAGTTCTGCGCATCGCCCGCAAAGGTCGAGTACGTGAGGCCCACACGTGGTCCCGCGCTAAAGCGTTGCTGGGCAGATGCCGTAGCAAACAAAAGCAGGTAGAAGACAGCCCCCACACACCCGTATCGAAACAACGTCTGGATAGCCATGAATAGAGCCGAATTTGGTAAAACGTCCTCAGAAGCTGTTTGAGTTAAGCCTACCGGC
>JACMPG010000335.1 GCA_014377625.1 Spirosoma sp. | reverse complement strand
TCCGCAATCTGGTTGGGGCCGGATTCGGCCAGCCGCTGTTGGGCCGAAGTGGGATCGAGTCCGGCGGGGGTAGTGTTCAGCGAACGGGCTACTTCCGCCACTGGGGTAACATAATAATCCATACCAGGCCGGGTTGTTGCTATTAAAAACGGAGGAGTTACGATTTAGAAACAGACTCAGTGGGCGTTAGCCTTTTCTGAATACCAGCAGCGGTACGTTTGTAAGAAACGAGTAGTCAACAGAATTACCGGACGAAAACAATTGGTGAAAAAACCCCTGATTCTGCGTCGTAAACATGATCATCACGGAGGGCTTCGCTTTTTTTACGGCCAATTCGATGTTGGCGATCATCGTTTGGGTAAGGTCCAGAGGCTTTAGCTGCACATAGACCGCGTAGTCGGAAAATTTCTGGACGGCCATGTTGATGATCTCCGGGTCCAGGACGGGTTCAGAAGGAAAGCTGAAGTGTAGTAGTTCGACCGAAGCCACCAGCGGCCGGGCAAAATCAACCACTCGTTTCAGTTCATATTCGAGGCTGCTTAGGTCGGATGCGTATAGAATGCTGGTTAGCGCAGTAGCCCGGTACGTACCCGGTACGGCAATTATCGGAACCGGCGACTGGTTAATCAGGTTGGCGGTCGTGGTGCCAAGTAGTTTTTCAAGACTTCCGGCCCCCCGGGTACTGATACAGATAAAATCAACGGTGTGATCAGCCGCGTACGCCATAATCGTGCTATCGACGAACGGCGAATTCTGAATCACGCACGTATAGTTTCCAGCATTGATTTTCAACCGTTTGTACTCCGTTTCAACGAATTGTTCGAGAGTCGTCTGACTTTTCGCCATCTCCTCTTTCGCATACGTTTTATACGCTGTATCACCCCAGGTGGTCATTCTCCACACATCCTGCACGTGCAAAAAAGTCAGGGAGGTCTCGTGCTGCGACGCCAGTTGAATGGCAAATCGCAGCGCAGCTCTTGAGTTAACTGAAAAATCGGTGGTGACAAGAATCGTCTTCATAATCAGCTGTTTATTTACAGAATTAGCACCGGCACGGGAGCATGGTTCAGCCCGTCGTCGGCCACGCTTCCCTGAATTCGTATCGCTGCTTTGGAGTCTGTAAAGCTGACCGATTATTCGCGGGGGAGCTATGATAGGGGTCAGGCGGCCATATGCTCTTTATCATGTAAGCGCGGTAGTATCCATCAACTGGGGGTCTCTTTGCAGAATTTTACTACCCGGCAGCCTGGATAATCGGCAACCTATGAGCCACTTCAGTATCTAACATGACCACAATCAGTTTACGAAGCGCGTTAATTACCGTACTTGCGCTCATGCAGCCAGATAGTTTACCAGTACCGGGCCTGACCGACGACGCCGTTGCCAATTCGCGGGCCGAGCACGGGCAAAACATACTTCTCACCGAAGCCCGTTCGGGGGTGTGGGCAACGCTGAAAGAGGTGGTCTCAGAACCCATGTTTTTGTTGTTGCTGGCCGCCTGTGCGGTTTACATAGGACTGAAACAGCTCGAAGAAGCCATTACACTATCTGTGGCGTTGCTATTGGTCGCTGCCATTTCTATTTATCAGTCGATTCGTAGCGACCGCGCCTTAAATGCACTCCGCGAACTAACCCAACCCCGCGTACAGGTTCGGCGAAACGGACAGGTAGCGGTTACGCCCATAGAAGAATTAGTAGTCGGCGATGCCGTGCTGACGGAAGAGGGCGAGCGGGTACCTGCCGATGGTATAATTGACGAAGCCAGCGATTTTTCTGTCGATGAATCCATCCTGACGGGCGAATCGGTTTCGGTGGCAAAAAAATCGGGTGAACCCATTTTTCTGGGTACCAATACGGTGTCGGGCAGTGCGTGGTTTACCCTGACTGCTGTTGGCAAACAAACCAAGCTGGGGCAAATTGGACAGAGCCTTGCAGCTATTGCGACAGAGAAAACGCCCCTGCAACGTCAGATCAATCAATTTGTTGGGCGCATGGCGTGGATTGGCTTTGTGGCCTTCGCGCTGGTTTGCGGGGTCAACTACGCCCGTTCGGGCGATTGGATTACGGCTCTGCTCTTTGGCCTGACGCTGGCCATGTCCATTCTACCCGAAGAGATTCCGGTTGCCTTCAGCAGTTTTATGGCCCTGGGAGCCGCCCGCCTGAGCCGGGCCGGGGTGCTGACCAAACAACCCCAAACCGTCGAAAGTCTCGGCTCAGCCACCGTCATCTGCACTGATAAAACCGGTACTATCACGCAGGAAGGCATGAGCGTCCGTCAACTCTACGACGGGGCTACTGACTCCCTCGTACCAGTGCCGGGTGCGCTGTCTGACACGGCCCGAGCGGTGCTGGAATACGCCCGCTGGTCCAGCGAAACCGACCCGTTCGATTCGATGGAAAAAGCAATCGTTGCCGCGTTCGGCACCGCCCGCCCCGACATTGATCCGGCTACCATCGCCACTACGTACCCAATGATTCATGAGTATCCGCTGGCGGGTACGCCCCCCATGATGACCCATGTCAGGAAAGGACCAACCGGCAATATGATGGTGGCCGGAAAAGGAGCCGTTGAACATATTCTGGCCGTTTGCCAGCCCGAACCAGCCATTACCGAACGGATTCGGGCGATCACCAAAGAACTTTCGCAGAATGGACTTCGGGTGCTGGGCGTTGCCAGCGGAACGTATTCGTCGTCTGATTTCCCGGCTGAACAGGATGCGTTTACCTGGTCGTTTCTGGGCCTGATTGCCCTCGAAAATCCGCCCAAGCCCAACGCCAAAGCGGTGATACAGGCCTTTACCGACGCCGGTATCCGGGTCAAACTGATTACCGGCGATTTTTCTGAAACGGCACAGGCCATTGCCCGGCAGGTGGGTTTGCCCGGTGCCGATACGCTGGTGACGGGTCAGCAGATTATGGACATGGATGAACCAACCTTGCGGCAGCAGGCGGGGCAAACCGCCGTCTTTGCCCGGATGTTTCCCGAAGCCAAACTACGGGTTGTGAACGCGCTCAAAGCAACCGGCGAGATCGTGGCCATGACCGGCGACGGCGTAAACGACGGCCCGGCCCTGAAAGCGGCCCACATCGGCGTGGCTATGGGCAAGCGCGGCACCGAAGTGGCCCGGCAGGCGGCCTCGCTGGTGCTGGTCAACGATGATCTCAGCAGCATGGTCGAGGCCATTGCGCAGGGGCGCCGGATTTACCAGAATCTCAAAAAAGCCATCGCCTACATCGTTTCCATCCACATCCCCATTATCCTGACCGTAGCGGTTCCGTTGCTGGCAAACTGGAAGTGGGAAAACCTGTTCACTCCAATTCACGTCATTTTTCTGGAATTGGTCATGGGCCCGACCTGCTCTATTGCCTTCGAGAATGAACCCGCCGAACCCGGCCAAATGCAGCAGCTACCCCGCCAGGCTACGGACACGTTTCTGGCCGGGCGGGAACTAAGCCGCAGTATTATACAGGGCCTGGGCATTTCGGGGGCAGTACTGGGCGTGTATTACGCAGCGATGCAACAGGGCGAATCCGTTGAGGTAGTGCGTACCCTGACCTTTACTACGCTGGTACTCAGCAACATCCTGCTGACGCTGGTTAATCGTTCGTTTACGCAGTCGGTTTTCCAGACGATTCGCGTACCAAACCAAACGCTGTTGCTGATGCTGGTGCTGACATTTGGCTTGCTGCTGATCACGCTGTTCGTGCCGCAAGCCCGGCATCTGTTTGGTTTCGCGCCTGTGCCGGTATCGGCCCTGGGCTGGTGCGGGCTGGCCGCGCTGATTGGGGTGGGGTGGATTGAGGTCTACAAGGCTATCAAACGGGCATAACAACCGGATTATCAACAATCTAACACCTTATCTATCATGCCATTTACTGATTGATATCATACCGGTTCGCCCGGGTGGCCCGTACTTTTACTACCTAAGATTTAGCCTACTACTACTATGAATTTGAATGGAGCGCACTGGCACCTGTTAGTAAACCACTTTCCCATTATCGGCGGTCTGATGGCGACCATCGTATTAGGCTTTGGCCTGTTCAGGAGCAATGAGTCAGTTATTCGGCTCAGTTTTGGGCTGTTTGTGCTGATGAGCATCGCCACCTTCATTACCAACCAGACGGGTGAGCAGGCCGAGCATTATTTAGAATCTATCAATGCGCTCGATAAGGCAATATTCCATGAACACGAAGACGCTGCCGATTGGGCCAACATCGGTATGTACCTGACCGGTGGGTTGTCGCTGCTGACCTTAATCTGGCAGCGGGCAAAGCAACTGAAATTTCTTCCGCTGCTAATCCTGATTGTGGCGCTTATCACCTTCGGACTCATGGCCAATGCCGGCCGTTTGGGTGGGCTGATTATGCACAAGGAGCTGCGTTCAGAAACCTCCAGTAAAATCAGTCATTAACCGCAGGCCTAACACCCTTACCAGTCAGTTTTTTTGGGTTCGCCCGGTCGTTCAGAAAACAGACTTCGAACATGCGGGCCTTGTACAGGCCAACAAGCAGGTTGAACGCGTTCTCATTCAATTCTTCCAGTAAGGCTTCCTGCTGTTGCCGCTTCCCTGATTTTTTTAGCGGAGAATCCTGATCCATCTATTTGTCGCGTCGTTTCCTGAAGTGCGGTCAATAATCATATAAACCTATTCATGGCAAAAGTAGACGCCGACAACCAGCGTTTATATGACCATTGTCAACCCAGGATATGACGATTGATTGCTTTAACGCGAACTATGAAACCTGCTTTTGGGCTAAATAACCCGCCGATAAAAAAATTTTTTATCGGCGGGTCACTATCGGTTCGTTTCGTAAAACGCCTTCAACGTCTTCAGAATAACTGCATCGTCGGCGGAGGAAACGGGCGCCTGCCCCCTGAACGAGTTTACGATGGCTTCGATATCCTCCAGTTGAGACGCAGTCAGGGTTTCGTAGGCCATACTCCAGCGGGCAAACAGACGGTGGCTGATGGGGCGATTAAGGACACAGACCACGTGCGTATGCCGCTGATCCTGTTCAATGCGTTTGTACAGGGCTTCGAGGGTCTGTTTTTCGCCTTCAAGCACCTGAATGATGCTGCCGTTCAGGTAGAGTAACAGGCCCGTAATATTGGCCCTTGCATTGTTCCGGCGGCTCTGCTGAAGAATAGACGCGAGGTCTTCTTCCTGAAACAACCCGAACGACGTACTGAAATAAACCATGGTATGCTCGGATGCCGGTGTTAGTGCTGCTTCCGGGCGGGCGGCCTCAGATACCGGAGACACGGTTGCCGGTTCGTCTAAAATCTGTCGCCAGTTTTTTTCCAGTTCCTGCACAATGGGCGCGGTGGGCATTCCGTCAACGGCTTTCAGGGGCAGGTATAACGAATTGCCCTCATCCACGATCCGCGCCTTGACCAAGGTCTGTCCGTTGGCATCCATGTACGTCAGGAGGTCAAATCCACTTTCCATGCGGGGGAGCTGGCAGGAAAATTCCCGTGTCTCACCCATTTCGTCAATTGCAGTCAATAGGAGAATCATATAAAAGGCTTGAAAAACGGTACACGAAACAGGTAGGTTAACGTGGTTGGGGGTAGTCTGCGTAAGTCCTGACTAATTTGCCTTAGTCGGACCAAAAATGCCCGATAGACATCAGCGTTTCAGGTGGGTCAGCTTTTCGATATTGAGCAGGGTGATCTGACTGCCGGCAATATCGATCAGCCTTTCGGCCCGCAGGTCGCTCAGAATACGGATAACCGTTTCGGTAGAAGCACCCACTAAGTGCGACCAGTTTTCGCGCGACAGCGTCATGGCTGCGGACGTGTTGCTATCAACAGGGGCCGGTACCGCAGACTCCGGGCTATCGACCGGATCGGAATCGACAAGCCGGGAATAAAATTTGCGCTGATACAGAAGCAGGGCTTCGGCCACCCGTTTACGAACAGACTGGTAGGCCAGCTTCAGGAGCCGGTCCCGATGCTCGGCCACATCGCCCGCGAGGGTCTGGATAAAGCAGTTGGCCACCTCCTGATCGTGGTAAATAAGAGACAGGAAATCGGCTTTGGGAATGGCACAGATCAGGGCATCCTCTAACAGTTCGGCGGTTTCAACGTAGGCCTTATCCTCCAGCAGGGCCACATAACCGACAAAATCGCCGGGACCGTACACGTTCGTGATATAGTCATTACCAGCCGTATCGGTTTTAAATAATTTAACTTTCCCCTGGCAAACGAAATACAGGGCCGTTGGCCAGCTCCCCGGTTTAAAAAGCCGGTGTTTCCGGTTAAACTGTGTTGTTGGGTAGCTATCGTGAAGCAACTGGCAACTCTCCTCCTTATTGACAATAAAGCGCCTGAGAGCATGTAGATTTACCGGGAGCGCAGGCTTATCTGTCTTCCGCTCCCCTTTTTGGAGTCGTAACGCCACGGCGTTCAGCAGCATAAGGTCGTCGAATGGTTTGGTCAGGTAGTCGTCGGCACCCAGATTCATCCCAAAGCGAAAATCAGTTAGCTCGGCTTTGGCAGTCAGAAAAATAAAAGGGACATCCACGAGGTCGGGGTCTTTACGCAGGATATGCAGCACACCCAAACCGTCGAGATCGGGCATCATGATATCGCACAGGATCAGGTCGGGTCGGGTTTGGCGGGCCAGTTCGATGCCCTCTTTGCCGTTGGCCGCCTGTATTACTTCGTAAGGGGCCAACTGGAGAATCTCGGTGATGTTTTCCCGCATCTCCATGATATCTTCAATGACCAGGACGGTTTTCATGTTGGAAGCGGGAAGATTGGTAACTGAATGGTAAAGATGGTGCCGGCATCAAGCTGGCTGGTGAAGGTAATACTGCCGCCCAGTAAATCGACATATCGTTTTACGATGTACAGCCCCAGACCCGTTCCCTGCATATGGGTGGCGTTTCTGGCCCGGAAGAAATTGATAAACAACTTATCCTGGTCAACATCAGGAATGCCAATCCCCTGATCTTTAACGGTGAACAGAAGGTGGTCATCCTGAACGGTCGTGGTAAGCTCGATTTCTTTCCCCTCCGATGAGTATTTGCTGGCATTGACGAGCAAATTGATGAAAATATTTTTGAGCATTTGTCCATCAATGCTGATCATCGATTCGCCCATCAGGTGCCGATAAACAATATGCTGATCGGGCTTGATAAGCCCCTGCAAATCATCAACGACTTCGTGGCAGAAGCTGACAATATTTAGCGGATTCGGGCGACCATGCATCGTTTCCTCATCGATCTGACTGAGCGACAAAAAATCGCTCAGAATGCCAATCAGACTGTGTACCGACGACTTGATGCGCTGCACATGCCGTTCGCGTTTTACGGCATCATCCACGCCGTTGTAGCGGCCAATGAGGGAGGCCGACGACAGAATCATGCTCATGGGGGTGCGGAACTCGTGCGAAGCCAGCGTTAAAAAGTTCGATTTGAGGTCGTTCAATTCCCGTTCCTGCACTAATAACTGATCGGCCTGTTGCCGGGCCAGGACCTGCCCCGTTACGTCGTTGACGACAATAAATATGCCTTCGGTAGTGCCTTCGGCATTCCGCAGCGGTTCGTACACAAAATTATAATAGCCCGTTTCGAGTCGCCCGTTTCGGAACAGTTCTACGCTGCGTTCATGGGCAGAATAGGCGGTGCCGGTCTGGATCACCTCATGTATCAGGATGTCGATTCCCTGATTTATGAGTTCGGGCAGGGCTTCCAGCATGGGTTTACCAATCAGGTCAGTGCGGTCAACCAGGTCTAAGTACTGCCTGTTCGTCAATTCGTAGGTCAGGTCAGGGCCCCGCAGAATGGCAATGGCAACGGGAGCCTGTTCAAACAGCGTTTGCAGGTTCGCTTCGCTCACTTCGGTTTGCCGACGGGCCAGCCGTCGCTCCGTGGCGTCGCTGGCTGTAAGCAGGATTCGGCTTACCTGCCCATCGGCATCGGGTAATGGCTCATAAACAAAATCGAAATAAACGGTGTGCAACTGTCCGTTTCGATTAAT
>JACMPG010000042.1 GCA_014377625.1 Spirosoma sp. | reverse complement strand
CTGGAAGCCACGTTTCCGCTGCTGAAAAAGAACGAAACGACCGCCCGTTTGCACCTCATTGCCGGGCAACTTTACGACCTCATTGGCCAGCCTGCCAGGGCCGTTGATCAGTACAAAGCCGTACTCGGTTCGCGGCCCAGCTATGACCAAACGTTTTATGCCAATCTATACGCCATTCAGAGCAACGACCTGACCGGCGATCAAAAAAAATCGGCCCGCTCGATGGAAAACTTCGAGAGTCTGCTCAGCGACCGCAAAAACGCCGACCTGAAAGACAAGATTTATTTTACGATGGGGCTGCTCGAAGCCCGCAGCAACCGCATCGACAAAGCCCTTGGCTACTACGCGCAGTCCATCCGGGAAGCAGGCACCAACACCACGCAGGTACCATACACCTATATGGAGATGGGAAGGCTATATTTCGAGAAGAAAGAAAATTACGCCAAAGCCCAGATTTATTACGACAGCGCACTGGCTCTGTTGCCAAAACAGTCGCCGGAGTATGGAGCTCTGGCGACGCGCAAGAAGAACCTCGACGACTTTGTACAGTATTCAACCACCCTCCGCACCGAAGACAGCCTGCTGACCCTGGTGAAGATGGACCGGCCCGCCCTGGAAAAGAAACTCGACAAAATTCTGGCCGAACAAGATAAAGCCGATCAGGAGCGGGCCGCGATTGCCCAGCAGATTATTGACCGGGCCACGGGCGGTACCGGCGGTAGTATGCCCGGTGCTACAAACTCCGAACTGGCTCCGGCGCAGCGGTGGGTACTGTACAACCCAGTGGCAATGAGTCAGGGACGGCAGGAGTTTAGTGCCAAATGGGGTAACCGCCCGCTGGCCGACGACTGGCGACGCAGCACCAAAGAATCGTCGGAAGCCATTGCCGGGGTTAATAGTCCCATTAACCGCAATGTGCAGGCCGATGCCATTAACCCCAACCCCAGCCTCCCCGTATCAGACGCGGGTACGTCTCGGGTGGGCCAGGCAAACGCAGCCAGTACCAACGCCCGGCGCGACGGGTTGCTGGTGCAGTTACCCTTCTCGCGCGAAGCCCAGGCAAAGGCCAATCAGCAGATCGAAAATGCGCTGTACAAGCTGGGCAAGCTGTATAAATTCGGCTTCGACAAGCCTGCCCTCGCCATTCCGACGTTTGAGCAGCTGCTAACCCGCTTCCCGAATACGCTGCAAAAGCCCGAAGTCTATTACCTGCTACATCTTTCCAATGAACAGTTGGGGCAGGCGTCGACGTGGAAAGACAGGTTGCTGGCCGAGTTTCCAAACACGTCCTACGCCCGACTGACGGGCCGGTCGGTAGAGCAGACTACCGGCTCCGAAGCGCAGGCACTGGCAACATACACGCAGATTTACGAACTTTACAAAGCCAATAACCCTACCGAAGCCCTGGCCCGCTCCGAAAATGCCCTGAGTACGGTGGCAGGTTCGCAGGTAGAGGATAAATTGGCCCTGTTGCGCGTTATGCTGATAGGCCGGGTTCGGGGAACTGACGCCTACCGGCAGGCCCTGAACGATTTTGTTCGTGATTATCCCGGCAGCTTACTGCTACCCCGCGCCAAAGAAATGCAGGTAGCCGCCGACCAGTTCACGGCGAACAGGAAGTAATTACCCCACCCCACCCCCTCCCCCGTAGGGAGGGGCTTGTTGAAGCCGAATGGTTTTAAGCCCCTCCCTACGGGGGAGAGGTTGGGGTGAGGTTAACCACAAACAAAAACCCAGATGATTGAATTTACTTCCGGGCGGTACCGGACTCTGATAAAAAACGGTTGGCGGTTCTCGCTCATCGGCATTGTTCTGCTGATTTTTTACGTGGTAGCTGTCAGCTACAATTTTTTCTGGCTCTTCGGGGGAATGCCCAGTCTGAAAGCCCTCGAAAACCCGAAGAGTGAAGAAGCCTCGGAAGTTTACACCGCCGACAATCAGCTCCTTGGTAAGTACTACACCGAGAACCGAACACCCATTGAAATATCGCAGGTGTCGCCCAATGTTACCTCGGCCCTGATTGCTACCGAAGACTCCCGTTTTGTGAAGCATTCCGGCATCGATATGCGGTCGCTGTTCCGGGCGGTGGGCGGTATGGTTACGTTCCAGAGTGCATCGAGCTCGGGCGGGGGCAGCACGCTCACGCAGCAAACGGCCAAAAACCTGTTCGATACCCGGCGCGAAGAACTGCGCGGGCCGCTGGGCAGTGTTCCTGTCATTGGGCTGGTCATTGCCAAAACCAAAGAGTGGATTCTGGCCGTGCGGCTGGAGCCCAACTACACCAAGCAGGAGGTCATGATGATGTACCTCAACACGGTGTCGTTCGGTAACAACACCTACGGCATCAAAACGGCGGCAAAGACGTATTTCGGCAAAGAACCCTGGCAACTGAACGTAGAAGAAGCGGCTTTGCTGGTAGGGATGCTCAAAAATCCAACCCTGTATAACCCGCGCCTGTACGAAGACCGCGCCCATACCCGCCGGAACGTGGTGCTGGCGCAGATGAGGAAATACGGCTTTCTGACACCAGAACAATACGTTACGTACAAAGACAAGCCCCTTAAGCTCGATTTTAGCGTCGAGAACCAGAATACCGGCATGGCTGCTTACTTCCGGTCGGTTATCAAGGATGACCTGAAACGCTGGATTCGGCAGTACAATGAAGAAAACCCTACGGCTGAACTCGATTTATACAGCAGCGGACTGAAAATATACACCAGCATCGACTCCCGGATGCAGACCTACGCTGAGGAAGCCGTGATGGTCAACATGCGCGATCAGCAAAAGAAATTTTACGAACACTGGCGCGGTCGTAACCCGTGGGTAGAACAGGATAGGCGTACCAAAAAATACGTTGAAACGAAGGGCTTCATTGAGCGGGTGGCCCGCCGAACCGGGCGGTACAAAGCCCTGAAGGCGGAATATGGAAATGACGAGCAAGCCATCTGGCGCGAAATGAACAAGCCAAACAAGATGAAGGTATTTGTCTATGGTGGTAAGCGTAATGAAAAAGACACGACGATGAGTTCAATGGACTCAATTCGATATTATAAACGGATTCTCAATACGGGTTTTATGTCGATGGACCCCCGCACGGGCCACGTTAAAGCCTGGGTAGGCGGCATCAACTTCCGACATATGAAGTTCGACCACGTCCGTCAAAGCCGTCGGCAACCGGGTTCGACGTTCAAGCCATTTATTTACCTGACCGCTCTGGATCAGGGATTTGTGACGCCGTGTAGCCACATTACCGATCAGCCTACTACGTTTGCCCACGGCGAAGATAACAACGACGGCCCCGCCTGGACACCCAAAAACTCCAACGGTCGATACAGTTACCAAAGCCTCTCGCTGCGTGAAGCTCTGGGTCGTTCAATCAACACCGTTAGTGCACAATTGATTAAAAAGACCCGCGCATCGGAAGTTATCAAATATGCCCATGAGATGGGTATTGAGAGTGAGTTGAAGAGCAATCCAACGCTTAGTCTCGGGACCAGCGACGTATCCGTCTATGAGATGGTGGCAGCCTACTGCGCTTTTGCCAACGGTGGGCAGCGGGTACGGCCCATGATTATTACCCGAATCGTCGACAAGAACGGCAACGAGCTGAAACGCTTTACGGTCGATGCCAAACAGGTGATCAGTGCCAACCGGGCTTACGAAATGCTGCACCTCATGCGCGGGGCCGTCGAAGAACCCGGCGGTACGTCGGCGCGGCTCAAATCGCAATACAAACTGCTGGAAGGCGGCAACGAGATTGCGGCCAAAACCGGTACGACCTCCAACTATTCAGATGCCTGGTTTATGGGCATGACGCAGCACCTCGTATCAGGCCTGTGGGTTGGTGGCGATGATCGGGCTATTCACTTCCGCAGTATTGAACTTGGTCAGGGCGGGCGCATGGCCATGCCTGCCTGGGGACTGTACATGCAGAAAATCTACGCCGATCCTACGCTGACCAACTACCGCCCCGAGCCATTCCGCAAGCCCAATAACTTTAAAATCGACTGTGGCGGCTACCACATCGACTCCTCGCAGCGGTACATTGCACCAAAAGTCGTTTCGGATGGTGAGGAAGACATTTTGCAGTAGACTGGTTCACCGGACCGCACATGCGCATTCTGCTCTCACCTGACAAATTTCGCGGTTCGCTCACGGCCCGGCAGGTGGCCGACGCAATGGCCGAGGGTGCCCGGCTGGCCCTACCCGATGCTGCTATCGTAACGCTGCCGCTGGCCGACGGGGGAGAAGGCACAGCCGCCGTACTGACCGAAGCTACCGGTGGTACGTGGCAAACCACCACCGTTTGCGATCCGCTGGGCAGGCCCGTAGAAGCCGGTTTTGGCGTGTCAGGCGATGGGCGTACGGCCTTTATTGAGATGGCACAGGCATCGGGGCTGGCGTTGTTGACAATCAGTGAGCGCGATCCGGGTCAGACCAATACGTTCGGCACGGGCGAGCTGGTGCAGCGGGCCGTTGCTACCGGAGCCATGCACATCGTGCTGGGGATTGGCGGCAGTGCCACTAACGACGGAGGCATTGGTATGGCGGCTGCGCTGGGCTGGCAGTTTCTGGACGCGTCGGGCTTTACGCTGGATGCCATCGGAAACAATCTGATTCACATCCGTAAGTTGGTGCCGCCCCCCACCCCACCCGCTCCCGGCGTGCAGTTCCGGGTCGCCTGCGATGTAACCAACCCACTTTGCGGACCCGCCGGTGCTACCTTCGTGTATGGCCCGCAAAAGGGAGCAACGCCAGAGCAGTTGGTTTCGCTCGACGCCGGTCTGCAAAACCTCGCCCAGTGTATTCACGAGCAGTTTGATATCGACGTGGCCAGCGTACCAGGTTCGGGAGCTGCGGGTGGGCTGGGTGCGGGGGCTTTGTTTTTCCTGAATGCCACCCTGCAACCCGGTATTGATCTGATTCTTGATGCCGTTGGATTTGACAAGCACCTCTCCGGTGCTGACCTCGTACTGACGGGAGAAGGGAAACTGGACCGGCAAACGCTCGATGGAAAACTTCTTAAAGGCGTAACGGACCGGGCCAACCAGGCCAATATTCAGGTGGTAGCTCTCTGCGGTACGCTGGATCTAAATCCCGCTGATCTGGACATGCTGGGTGTGCGGGCAGCGTTCTCGGTCCTGACTAAACCACAATCCCTTGCCGAAGCTATTCTAACCGCCCATGACGACGTAGTTCGGGCAACCTTTGCCGTATGCCGGTTGTTCTTTTGAAAGCCCATAACCTATTAGGCAGGGTAACTAATCAGACTGGTGGCTATGCCCGAATTCAACTACAAAGAGGAACTGACTAAGGTGCCGCACGAACCGGGGGTATATCGGTATTTCGACGTATCGGGCGAGGTGATTTACGTGGGTAAAGCCAAAGACCTGCGCAACCGGGTAGGCAGTTATTTTACCAATTCCAAAGGCCACGACCGCAAAACGCTGCGGCTGGTCAGTCAGATCCGAAAGATCGAGTTCACCATTGTGCATACTGAATTCGACGCGCTGCTACTCGAAAATCAGCTCATTAAACGGTACCTGCCCAAGTTCAACATCCTGCTGCGCGACGATAAAACGTACCCGTTCGTCTGCGTCACGAATGAACACTTTCCGCGCGTAATTACCACCCGGCGCATTGACCGTAAGCAGGGTACGTTTTACGGGCCGTTTGCCAATCTGAAACCGATGTATACGGTACTGGACATGTTTAGCCAGTTGTTCACGCTCCGTACCTGCACGTACAATCTCGCCCCCGAGAACATTGAAGCAGGCAAGTATAAAGTGTGTCTGGAGTACCACATTGGTAACTGCAAAGGCCCCTGCGAAGGCAAACAAGCCGAAGCCGATTACACTAACGAGATCGATCAGGTACACCAAATTCTGAAGGGTAATCTGAAACCAGCCCAGGAATTTTTCAGGGAGCGGATGGTCGGGGCAGCCAATAATCTGGCGTTTGAGCAGGCACAGCAGTACAAAGATCGGCTGGAGGTGTTGCAACGTTTTCAAAGCAAATCGACGGTGGTGAACCCCAAAATTGCTGATGCCGATGTATTCTCGATTGCCTCTGATGAAGTGGCTGCCTACGTCAATTTTATGAAGGTGGTGAATGGCACCATCGTCCAAGCACACACGGTAGAAATCAAGAAAAAACTGAACGAACCCGACACAGATTTGCTGACCATGCTTATTGTTGAATTTCGGGAGCAGTACGGTAGTCAGGCCAAAGAGATCATCACGAATATTCCACTCGATGTGGATCTGAAGGCCGAGATAACGGTACCTCAGATTGGCGACAAGAAGAAACTACTCGATATGTCGCTGAAGAACGTGCTGTATTTCCGGCGTGAACGACAGGACCGCGCCATTGCCGAGGCCACCGCCAACGCCAGCAAAAAAGACCGGGTACTGCTGACACTTAAAAAAGATTTGCAGCTCAAAGCAATTCCAAACCGCATCGAGTGCTTTGACAACTCCAACATTCAGGGTACCAACCCGGTGGCAGCAATGGTTTGTTTTCTCGGTGGCAAACCAGCCAACAAAGAGTACCGGCACTTCTCGATCAAGACCGTTATCGGCCCCAACGACTTTGCCAGCATGTATGAGGTAGTAACGCGCCGATACACGCGGGTGCTGGAAGAAGGCACCGACCTACCCGACCTGATCGTGATTGACGGCGGCAAAGGTCAGCTCAGTGCCTCCTGCGACGCGCTCAAAGCGGTTGGCCTGTACGGTAAAATCCCAATTATCGGCATTGCCAAACGGCTCGAAGAAATCTACTTCCCGGAAGACAACCTGCCGCTGTACATCGACAAAAAATCGGAATCGCTCAAGCTCATTCAGCGCATCCGCGACGAAGCCCACCGCTTTGCCATTACGTACCACCGCGACAAACGCAGCCGCAACAGCCTTATCAGCGAACTCGAAAATGTGGATGGCATTGGCAAGAAGATAGCCGCTAAGCTGCTCAAACATTTCAAAGGTGTCAAAAACATCCGCGAAGCCAACATCGCCGAAGTAGCCGAAGTAGTAGGTCAGGATCGGGCTACTAAGTTGAAGCAGTATTTTGACGCAATTGATGGGAAGTAGGTTGAACGCCCACGTCCGACCAGTCGCGGAGCGGCTAACGATGTAGTAGCATCTGATTTGTCAACATCTATCTCTTAGCTCCAGCCACATTGTTAGCCTAACGGCTTGGTCGCACAAGAGTATACGACCTACAAAATTAAAAACACCCGCCTGAATTAACGGGCGGGTGTTTCTTTTGTGTATCAGGAGCGGTTAATACTCCCACAAACCGTGTTCTTTTTCCATCAATTCATACTCGGCCTGATACGATTTAATCAAACCTTCCTTGTCGCCGTAGAGGTCCACAAACGACTTGTCGCCGGGGTTGGACTCTTTCCAGATGCGACCGTAGAACAGGCGCAGATCGAAGGCGTCGGCAAGGTTTTTATGCTGAGCCTGATTCTGGGGGTTATACCAGATAAACTTCTTCGGGTCGCTGCGGAAGAGCTTGTCGAGATCCTTCCACTTAAAGAATACCACCGGAATCTCGAAACCAGCCGGGTTTTTATCGGCGGGCAATACAATACCGACCGACTGAATGTCGTAGTACAGCCGCGACCGTTTCCGGTCAAAAATCCAGTCTTCTTTGATCTCGATCAGATTCAGTTCCTTGGCAAAAAACTCATCGCCCGACAACGTTGGTGCTGTAGCTATCGTATCCTTGACCGGAGCAGGTTCTTCGATGACCGGAGCCGGAGCCGCTTTCTTGCCTTTTTTGCCTTTAGTTGGCTTAGCTGCCACCTTCTTCACCGGTGCACCCCATCCATCGTCAGCGGGAGCAGCAGCAGTTTTCTTAGGTGTACCCCAGCCGTCGTCGGCAGGTTTTGCTTTCGCATCTGGTTTTTTGGGCGTGCCCCAGCCGTCGTCGGCAGCGGTGCCGTCTTTACCGGGTTCCTTAAAACCAGCCGCAATCTCTTCCTGCGACAAACCGCCCGCCGTGTTTGGCACGAGCAATTTCTCGTGCATCTTCTCAATTGTGATTTTGGTGGTTAGCGAATCGCTTGAATAGGCATCCAGCAAACCCGCTTTCACGGCGTCAATCAGGTACTTTGGAAGTTCGTTGTTCTTCGAGAACATCGACTGATTTTGCTTCTCCTTCAGGTCAACGCGACGCCAAAGGGTTTTCTTCATCATAATATCGTTCTCGTTGATACCCCGCACCGAGTTTGGGTTCACACCCGTACCGGCTTTTTCCTGCGCCAGCACGTTGCCGCCGGCCAGAGCCAGCGCGGCTGTAGCCACCAGCCCGGCAAACCGAATGTTTTTAGCCTGGATTATGCTCATCTTTCTGTTGTCAGTTCAGTATGTTAACGGCTCAAAAACCGCTTTATTCTCTTAGTAAAGCGAAACCTGATAGAGCGGGCTACCCATCGGTACGCTGCTAATTTCACCCCGGAAGTTCTGACGCTGAACGCCATCAACCTGAATAACGAGCCGGTCACCCTCCTGTGCTTCAGCAGCCAGCCCACCAATAGAGCCGCCACCGGCACCAAGCTGAGTAGCCTGAATACGACGCGACCCGCGCACCAGGCTTACCGTCATTCCGGTTACCCGGAACTTGGCATCATCAGGAGAAAAAGCAGCGAAGCTTGGATCAGCTACAGCCCGCACCTGTACCGAACGTGCTGACGAAACGGGTACCCCTCTCGGATCATTGGCTGGTCGGCCACCCACGGCATATTCCAGCGTTGGACGGGGAACCAGGTTTACCCGGAACCTCTCGGTACCAAGTAAATTTCCACCGTTACTGATATTGATAGCAATGTCTTTGGAACTGGGCACCACCGTTACTTTCCCCTTCACGCCCGATGGAACAACGGCACCCCCATTGGCCGTGATCGTTGGGTTCCACAGAGCACCGAGTTGTGGACTTTGAATGCTCAGCTTGTTGGCACAGCCGAGGTAAAGCGGAGGTAACGTACCAGTTTCAATCTGGTACGTCGGCTTCGCTACGAAGTACTCTGCCATGAGCGGTACCGTCTTCTGGCCACCCGCAGAATTATACGAGATAGAACCAGTCAGTGTACGCCGGGCCAGACCGTCTTTGTCGTACGCACCACCCTGCGCTGTAAACTCAACGATACCAACACCATCACGCATGGTTACGTTGCCGCCGTTCAGACTCATGCGTGGCTGAATACCCGACGACGAAGCCGCCAGGTACATTTGTCCTTTAAACTTCGTACCGGCCACCACCACTTTCGAGTCCATGCTCAATTGGGCAATGATCTTATCAAATTTCACATCCTGCGCTCCTACTTTGGCAGCCAGTACGTTCAGCACTTCGCCCTCAATCCGGCGAACATCAGTTTGCCGTTGTGTCAGTACGGCCAACGCTGCCGGTACCGGCGTTTGCGCAAAGTTCAGTTCGCCGAAATCCTTCTCCCGCTGTGCGGGCGACCGGCTCGAAATGGGGTCGTCCTTACCATCAGCGGCAAGCGTCGGGTATTTCGTCGGGCTATATTTCGTCAGGCTTTGCAGATACCCGTTCAGGTCTTTCTGCAATTTGTATGCCTGACCGTTGTGATTACCACCCACCATAACTTGAGCTACCTTCTCTTCCTCACTCAGGTTCTTGATATTACCCAGTTCGTCGAGACCACCACCGGCTTCGGTGATGATTCGCTGCTTCAGCCCATCAATTTGGCTGATAATGCCCGCAGTCAGTTTGCGTACCTCGTCGGCCTGTTGCACAATGGCTACATCGGCGGGTCGGTTACCCGACTTCTCGACCGTTGCCCGGATATTACCCACCGTGGATTCATTAACACGGTTGGCCGAGAAAGTGGATGCTTCCAGGCTATTATTTAGTAAGACAAATTTATCCAGAATGGCCGATGTCACCTGCAATGCCAGTAACGCGGTCAAGACCAGGTACATCATCCCGATCATCTTCTGACGGGGTGTTTCTTTTGTGCCTGCCATTTAATTTTAGTTGTAGAATTGTGGAGTTGTAAAGTTGGCTGGCGCGTCCGAAACTGAGCCGGATGCGCGGTACAACTCTATGACTGTATGACTTCCTTTAGTTTCCCCGCATGGCGGTCAGCATGCTACCGTAAACGCCATTGAGCGACGAGAGATTACCGGTCAGTTTAGCCAATTCGCTCTTGAACTGCTGCGTGTCGCGGCTGGCATCACTCATGTTTTCCATGGCAGCTGTCAGGCTACCGTAGAATGCATTCATGGCTTTCAGGTGCTTGTTGGTGTCCTGCAATTCCAGTTCATAAACGGCGTTGAGTGCGCCCATATTCTTGGTTACTTTCTGGAATTGATCGCGGTAATCTTTGGCATCCGTCGTGGCGTCGGCCATTGAGTTCATGGCAGTGATAGCCGTGCCGTATGATTTATTCATGTCGCTAATGGAACTCGACGCCGACTTCACGTTGCGGGCGTAGTCGTTCGTGGCCACCGTAGCGTCGGTCAGGTCGGAGAGTTTCGAGACGGTGTCGTTCAGGCTTCGGAAACCCGTGCCGAGTTTCTCAAACACATCAGGCGTTACTTTAGCCTGCGCCAGCATCTGATCCATATTGGCGGTCAGGCCGTTGGGCTGAGCAACTACCTTACGGGCTTCACCCCGGTAGTCGGTTGCCAGCTCAGGATATACACGCTCCCATTCGTAGCCATCGCTCTCTGAGGGCGGGAACAGGAAACTCTGTGCAGCATATAGCAGGAATATAATGGCCTCGGTACCGAGACCAAGAAAGAGCATCTCAGTACCACCGGCAAGGTGGTTAATCTTGAACATAGCTCCCGTCACGACAATAGCCGCGCCGACGCTGTAAATAGTTGGTACCAAACGGTCCCAGAAGAAATTGGTTGACTTTGCTGCTGCCATGATTAGTAATGAATTGGAATAGATACTGATTTGTGGAGTCAAAAAAGCTGAACATCAACCCGTCGAACCAGTCGGGTTCTCCTCAGTCGGTCAATGTTCAGCGTTGGTTACTGCATATTATGCTTTCGGCGCTTTAGCGGCTTTTTTGCTGGTTTTGGCTTTACCACCGCTACCACCAACCCGGCCACTCCTGCCTGTTGCGGCCCGGCCTTCGAGGTTATCCATCACACAGCGGAACCCGATGTATGACCGCTTCTGATCTTCATATTCGTAAGTGCGGGTACCCGTTTCGAGGTAGTAGGCAATGTCTTTCCAGGAACCGCCCCGTACCACTTTACGCGGCTCATCGGCGTTCTGGTTGTCGGGGTTCATGTCCCAGACAATGGCGTTGGAGTTTTCGGCGAAAGCATCGCGGCACCATTCGGCCACGTTGCCCGACATATTATACAGGCCGTAATCGTTGGCGTTGTACGCGTTGGCCGGGGCTGTGTATGGGTAACCGTCAGCGTCGAAGTTACCGCGCTGTGGTTTAAAGTTGGCTAAGTAGCAACCTTTACCGTTGGCCACGTAGGGATTACCCCATGGATATTTGGCTCCGCTTTTGCCGCCCCGCGCGGCCCATTCCCATTCTGCTTCCGAAGGCAGCCGGAACCCGAACGAGCGATAGCCCCCGTCTTTGGTACGGGTGTCGTCGAGCATGTTGGTGCGCCATTTGCAGAAATGCTTAGCGGCCAGCCAGCTAACGCCTACTACGGGATACGTATCAAAAGCAGGGTGAGCGTAGTAATGCTCCAGCATAGGGTCGCCGTTATGGTAGGTGAAGTCACTTTTCCAAACGGCGGTATCGGGATAAAACTTCGCCATGATCTCTTCTTCGCCCAGTGTCGCTACGGAGTCGGCAAGGAGCGCGTTCACATACTGCCGGTATTCGTGGTTGGAGATCTCGGCATCGTCCATGTAGAACGAGCTGATGGTTACCTGCCGGTTCATGTTAATCTGGGTAGCGGCTACGTCTTCGTCAGCCTGACCCATGATAAACGAACCCGACGGCACCAGCACCATACCATAAGGCGTAGGCTGTTTCCAACCCTTTCGACCCGTAGCGGTAATCTCGCCATTGGTCATGCCAACCTCACCGTTATTTTTGCCTTTGCCTCCGAATTTCGACTTCACGAATCCGCAACCCTGCATCAGTATCACTACTGCTGCCACCATCACCCCACGGGTTGCGTTGATTGTAAACCAGTTAGACTTCATCATTTTAAATACTTTTGACCTTCTCCTTTGTGCAAGACCGAACTAAAAACGAAAATCCGTTTGGTTATTGTATGTATGCCGGGCTTTCACCACAGCTTTCGCCAGAATTTATACCTGAGTGGATTAGGACCCGATTTTGTATTGATTTTAGCCAGAGAAAACTAACTGACAATACCATCTTTTACAACCTTAGTCGGCGTTGGCAATTACGTGAACAACAATGTTGCCAAAAAATACATCCACCCTATCAACATCCGGTATTTATGCAATGATCTATTGGCTCAGTACCGAAATCGTGGCGTTCGGATGATGGGCTTCTTCCGGCTGCTTGGTGCGGGTAGGGCATATCCTAACAGTATTTCATACGATGTGAAGCTTTTACCGCTCGTGCCGTTTGTTACCAAGTCCAGTGCGCCACCAACCCGCAACGCGTTGCGTCGTCCTACATTCGCACCTATTGTCCCTACAACGGCATCACCAAGTCGGTAGCCAATCCCAACCCAGTAGTTATTGGCATACGTACTTAGTAGATTGACCGATACGTTTGACGGCTGAAGTCCGGCCTTTGTGTCGTATTGCACCAAAACGGATGGCTGCACGTC
Source organism: Spirosoma sp. (assembly GCA_014377625.1). Classification (GTDB taxonomy): domain Bacteria; phylum Bacteroidota; class Bacteroidia; order Cytophagales; family Spirosomataceae; genus Spirosoma. The sequence goes on along the minus strand of JACMPG010000042.1, from coordinate 4,900 downwards.
AAAGTCGTAGCTCAGGCCAAGTCGATAACCCGCCGTTAAGTAAGCTACCCGATTTAAGGGGTTGGTGGAGCGGTCGGTTCCTAACGTGTAAGTCGCTTGGTTTATGTGCGTCAGACTCACGCCCAGCCAATAATCAGTTGTGTTGTAATAGACACCAGCTCCAAAATCGGGCCGGGCCTGATTTTGTTTTCCCGTCGGAATCAGGGGATCATTGGGTTCTCCGGGACGCAATTGACCATAGTCGAACCCCTTATTAAACAGCCCTGCCTGAACACCCAGAGAGAGCGTCCCGTTCTTCAGCGTAGCCCGGTAAGCATAGGATAGCTGTACAGACTGGTTTGTAATCTGGCCAAGCCGGTCATTCAGGACGTAGATACCTACACCACTTTTAATTCTGTCGAGCGGTAAATTGATGGATAGAAGCTGTGTGTTCTGCGCTCCACCATCGCTGGCAATAGTGGGCTGATAGCCGAGGTATTGGGTCCGTTGCGTGAGTTGAATGCGCGTCAGGCCTTCCGAGCCAGCGGCTGCCGGGTTGTAGTACAGTGGGTTGTACATGTACGTACTAAACTGCGGGTCCTGTTGTGCCAGGACTGGTTCGATGCTAAAACATGCCAAAAGACCCAGAACGTAAATGATGCGCTTCATAGAATGGGAAAGAGAGCCAAAGCCGGTTTTAAATCCGAATAACCGCAGTATATACACAAACGACTATGTGTCTAAATTATTGACAAAAAAAGGTTGAACGTCCCAAGCCAGACGCACGTCTATCAGGAGCATTCAACCCGTTTGTAACCGCATTCGGGGGGGCTACTTGTTGACTTTCTTAATGTACAGATCCAGCGCACCGGTCATAGACGGTGCATTGGGCAGGGGAGCCTCAATATCGAGTGTTAGCCCGGCGTCCTGAATGGCTTTTGCCGTGGTTGGTCCGAAAGCGGCCAGGCGGGTGCCATTTTGCTTGAAATCGGGGAAATTGCTCATCAGCGATGCCACGCCCGACGGGCTGAAAAACGCGATGATGTCGTAGCTGCTGATATCTACGTCCGAGAGGTCAGACGGTACGGTGTCATACATAACGGCTTCGGTGAAATGCAGCCCGCTCGTGTCCATGAACTCCGGGATATCGTTCCGGCGGATACTGGAACACGGAAAAAGAAACTTCTCGCTCTTGTGCTTCTTGATGAGATCAAAGAGTTCAGCGGCCCGCTTGGTGCCGTTGAAGATTTTCCGCTTCCGGACCACAATATACTTCTGGAGGTAATTGGCCGTCTGCTCCGAAATGCAGAAGTACTTCATGTCGATAGGCACCTCAACGCGCATTTCCTGACAGATGCGGAAGAAGTGGTCAATGGCATTCCGGCTCGTGAAGATGATGGCCGTGTGGTCGAGAATATTGATTTTCTGCTTACGAAATTCCCGCGCCGTGACGCCTTCGATCTGGATAAATGGGCGAAAATCAACTTCCAGTTCGTAGTCATCTACCAGACCAAAGTAAGGTGACTTTTCATCGACGGGACGGGACTGGGATACCAACAGCCGGGTAACTTTTTGCTGGCGTTCAGAAGTTGATACTCCTTCCAATTCGGGCCGGTCTGCGATGGATTGCATAGTATTGTCGTTCATTGAAACACTGTTACGGTAATTTACCCATCAAAGTGCGAAACGCAGCCCAATGATGAGTGGGATCAATTCAACGATACAAAGATACGAAAATAAATACAGGTTCTTGATGGATTCCTGGCTCCTGATAACCACATAAAACCACCCTAACCGGACCAGATAGAACAGCAGCAGCAACGGTAGCAATAGCTCCGGTACCCAGCCTGTTGCCGACGTATTGTAGGCAATGACAGACAGGAGCAGGGTCAAACCCGTAAAAAACAGGGCGGATGACTGTAGTGCTTTAAAGAAGTGAATATTGACAATGTCTTGTAGTTTGTAGAGTCCGCCAATGACCTCCAGCAGGAAGTATTTTCCCAATAGGGTCACGAACGCAGCAATACCCAGTCCAACAAACTCGCCCACCAGCCAGGCCGATTGGTGCTCGCCCGCAAACAGTCGGCCTGGAGTCATAACATCGATGTTTCGGCTTTGCAGAAAAACAATCAGGTAGGCAGTGACCAGACCGAGGTTACCCACAAACAAAACGTTGGCACTGCTGAGCGGACGGTTTATCAGGAACGAGTCTTCGTCAGACCGTAGTGACAGTAAATCACGAATGTTGAATATTCGTCGGAAGGCGCGGGGATACAGCGCGTACAGCAGCGCATGCGTAGCCAGCAGGAAGAGTAGTCCCGCACCCAGAAAATTGGAGTATGCCGAACGGATTCGGGGCCGGACACTCAGGTTGTCGTCACGAAGAACAACGGCTTTCTGAGTGGTTGAGATAGGTTGCCCAATAATGACCTGCTTGCCCTGCACCCCTGGCGGACCATAGAGTGTCAGAAATAGTTCGGTGTGGGGAGCCGGCGCATCAGGGCGGGCAGGGCGGTGATAGGCCCGGTACAGACTGTCTATGCGAAGCAACTGCCACTGTCCGGCCTGAAGTTTACGTTTCAGAGCCGCGTTGACAAATAAATAGCTATCCTGCTCAGTTCGCAGCAACAGCGTATAGTTCCGGTTACTTTCCAGGTCGATAAACAAGCTTAGGGCTGTTTCGTCGGCGTGAAATTCATCTATGTAAGGGATATACGCTTTGGTGGCGTCATCATAGACCAGGAACTCGTCCCGAAAATTATGGACTGGATAATAGCGTTCGCCCGGCCCTGTGCCGTTGGTACGGGGTTGGGCCAATAGTAAATGAGTGAATGAATGAATGAGCGAATAAAGGAGAGCAAGAACGAGCGGTTTCACTACATTCCTGCCGGGTATAGGCCAGCTGACCCGCTTACCTTCTTGCTTTATTTCGATTTCTGCATTCGCTAATTCACTCATTCACACAGTCCGGCGTTCCGGTTCACTCGTTAATTTTTCCCCAGTGCCTTCAGCATGGTATCCCCGATAAGAGCGGGTGATTCTACGACATAGATGCCGCACTCGCGCATGATGGCCATTTTAGCGGCTGCGGTATCGTCGGCTCCACCAACAATAGCGCCGGCATGGCCCATCCGGCGGCCTTTCGGGGCGGTTTGACCGGCAATAAATCCAACAACGGGCTTGCGGTTACCGTCGGCTTTGATCCAGCGGGCAGCTTCGGCTTCCATACCGCCACCAATCTCGCCAATCATCACAATGGCTTCAGTGTCGGGATCGTTCATCAGCAGTTCAACGGCCTCTTTGGTGGTCGTGCCAATAATGGGATCACCGCCAATGCCGATGGCCGTACTCTGACCCAGACCTGCTTTGGTAAGCTGGTCAACAGCTTCGTAGGTCAGCGTACCCGACTTGGAAACGATACCAACGGTACCTTTCTTGAAAATGAATCCGGGCATGATACCCACCTTGCACTCTTCGGCGGTCATGACGCCGGGGCAGTTGGGGCCAATCAGCCGAACGTTGCGACCTTCGAGGTAGTTTTTCACCTTCACCATGTCTTCGGTCGGGATACCTTCAGTAATGCAGATAATGACGGCAATACCAGCTTCGGCAGCTTCCATGATAGCGTCGGCGGCAAACGCGGGCGGCACGAAAATGATGGATACGTTAGCTCCGGCTTCCTCAACAGCCTGCTGAACGGTGTTGAAAACGGGCCGGTCGAGGTGGGTTTGACCACCTTTACCGGGCGTTACGCCCCCAACCACACTGGTACCGTATTCAATCATCTGCTGGGCGTGAAAACTACCCTCAGAACCCGTAAAACCCTGGACGATAACTTTGGAGTCTTTGTTGACTAAAACACTCATGGCGGTTGGCTGATCGTTGGTGATCCGGGCGAGACTTACCCGTGAAAAAGTTGGGCAAAAGTAGGCCAATCTTCGTAATTTTCGTGATGATTTTTTCGCACATTCTCTCCGGCTGTATCCTGGCCGGAGTGGGCTTTGGTGTATTCTGGCACTTTTTCGGGCAAATTTCGCTGTTCAACCGGCTGTTATGGGGTTTCTTTCTGCTCATCATATCGCTGGTCGCACTCATTGGGGTTTTCATCTATGCGGCTAACGACACACTCCGGCCTCTTCACCAGTCCATGATCATACTATCAGACAGTCTGGGTGTGGTATGCGTAGTTACGGCGGTGTACGCACTGCTCAATCAGCGGACACTTTCGCTGCTGGCATTCATCTCAATCATGCTGTTTGGCCTGGTTCTGTTTATCAGTCTGCTCCTGCCTGAGGTACGTGTCTTCACACCCGTTGTGCCGTCATTGGGCATTTTAATTCTGATGCTACTGGCGGTTTTTGCCTTACTACAACGGAATAAACGTGGGTTATGGGTGGTACTGGCGGCTATGCTCCTGGGCGTGTCAACCAAAGCTGACTCGGTAAATAGCTTTATTGATCCTATCGATTTTTACCACTACGTCACCGCCCTTGCGCTCTGGTTTTTTGGCAAAGCGGTCCAGCCCCGGCCCCCTAAACCAATCCGGTACACGAGTAGCTGAGTTGGAGTACTTCAGGGACCAATACCGGCCCTGCCATATCAGAACCCAACACCTGTGAACGTGTCAGCGTTAGCCCATGACCAAAGCAGCCAAACCAGTTCGCACGGCCTTGACTGCATGGAAAAAACTCCTGCTCCTGAAAGATGAGCAATCGGAAGGCTTTTCAAATTGAAGCGATCGCCCGCCTTCACGTATCCAGCCAGCAGTCAATAGGCTGAGCTTCAGTACTGGACATTGAGGGCTTAAAATAGCAAAAGCGAGGGTTATAGGTTTGTTTTGCTGTGTGACGAACATAAACAAAATCTACTCCTCGCTTTTGGACAAAACTAAGGAGTATGACGAACTTTTGCGCCCTGCCTT